>JAUNTK010000113.1 GCA_030538735.1 Pseudomonadota bacterium | reverse complement strand
CTACCGTCGCCGCTCAGGGCTGCGCTCCAGCTTCGATTCGCGGCCGCGCACCATCATGGCGCGCTCGCCGGTAGGGGTGCATTCCCGATCCTTACCCACTCAATGCGGACAGGCTTTCGCTTCGGATGCAAGAGCTTTGCCTTTCAGTGATGCGGCGAAGAACTTTCGATACGTCGGTGCTAGGCCGCCACTCGGGACCGTACGCGGCATGGGTGAGAATGGGGCGCTTACGCGGCGGCCAGCCGCGTGCCCCATTTGAACGCCCGGAGCGCTGCGACGGGCCGGACCGCGAAGCGGCCGCGTCCGAGCCCCCAAGGATGGGTTCACGGCGTGTCCCGTGGGGCGGCCTAGCACCGGCGTATAGCGACGAAAACCATCACTCGATTCAGCCAAGCGTTGCTCACCCTTCCCCAACCACTTCCCACACGAGTCATCCCATGTTGCGCATCATCCCCCTGCTTCTCGCTGCCAGCCTTACCCTGCCCGCCACCGCCAGCGCCGCCGACTGGGTGCAAGCGCCCGGCTCGCGCTTGGCCTTTGCCGGCAAATACCAATCCGATGTGTTTGTCGGCCAGTTCCCCGGCTTTGCCACGCGGATGCACTTCAACCCCGATGATCTGGCCGCCACCCGTTTGGATGTCAACATCCCGATGGCCACCGCCACCACCGGCAATGCCGAATTCGACCCGGAAATGCGCGGCACCGGCTTTTTCAATGCCACCGCCTTTCCGCAGGCCCGCTATCAGGGCAGCGGCGCGCGCAAACTGGCCGATGGCCAATACGCGATCGATGGCATGCTCACCCTGCACGGGATCAGCCAGCCGGTCACCCTGACCTTCAGCTGGGCACCGGGCGCGGCCCCGGTGCTGTTTGGCCGGGCCACCGTCAAACGGCTGGATTTCAAGGTGGGCGAAGGCCAGTGGTCGGATGTGCGGATGATCCCCAACCCGATCGCCGTTTCGACCCGCGTGGTGTTCAAACCGGCGACGCCGTAAGCCAGCGCCGTAGCGCATCGGCATCGAACGGCCAATCCAGTTCGATGCCGGCATCCGCATCGCGCAACACCGGCACGCGCAGCCCGTAACGCGCCTGCAACACGGCATCCTCATCGATAAACACGCTTTCAAACGCTGGCAGCCGCGCCGCCGCCAACACCGCCAGCGCCTCGTCGCAGAGATGGCAGTCATCACGTTGGTAAAGAATCAAGGCCATGCGCGGGCGTCGGGCGTTGCTGGGAATCGCGCCTAGAATAGCGATCTTTCCCGTCTTTGCCGCAGCCATGGCCGTCAGCGTTTTCGATCTCTACAAAATCGGCATCGGGCCGAGCTCCTCGCACACCGTTGGGCCGATGCGGGCGGCGGCGCGGTTCGTCACCCACCATTTGAAAGCGCCGGGGAAACTCGGCGATGTCGCCCGCATCCGCGCCGAGGTATTCGGCTCGCTGGCGCTGACCGGGCGTGGCCACGGCACCGATAAAGCGGTATTGATGGGGCTGGAAGGCCATCGCCCGAACCAGATCGACCCGGACATCATCCCCGAGGCATTGGAGCGGATCCGTGCGAGCAAACGCATCCGCTTGAATGGCGAACACGAGATCGCCTTCAACGAAAAAACCGACCTCATCATGAACAAGCGCCAGAAGCTGCCGTTCCATACCAACGGCATGCGCTTCATCGCCTATGACGCCGAGGGCAACGAGCTGGCCAGCCGCAATTACTACTCGGTGGGCGGCGGTTTTGTGGTCAACGAAGATGAAGCGGCGGAAGACCGCATCGTCGCCGACACCACCGAGGTCGCGCATCCGTTTTCCAGCGGCGATGAACTGTTGGCGCGCGCGCGCGAAACCGGGCTGACGATCGCCCAGATGATGCGCGAGAACGAACGCGCATGGCGAAGCGATGCAGAAATCAGCGACGGCCTGCGCGAACTATGGTTAGCGATGCAAAACTGCGTATCGCGCGGCATCCGCGAATCCGGCACCCTGCCCGGCGGGCTTAATGTCTCACGCCGCGCCCCGGCCTTGTATGGCGAATTATCCTCGCGCCCCGAAGCGGCGATGCGCGACCCGCTGACCACGCTGGATTGGGTCAACCTGTACGCGCTGGCCGTCAACGAAGAAAACGCCGCCGGTGGCCGGGTGGTCACCGCGCCGACCAATGGCGCGGCCGGCATCATCCCGGCGGTGCTGCATTACTACGACCGCTTTATCCCCGGCGCCAACGAACAAGGCGTGTTCGATTTCCTGCTGACCGCCGCCGCCGTCGGCATCCTCTACAAAGAAAACGCCTCGATTTCCGGTGCCGAAGTTGGCTGCCAAGGCGAGGTTGGCGTGGCCTGCTCGATGGCGGCCGCGGGCCTTGCCGCCGCCCTAGGCGGCAACCCCAGCCAGATCGAAAACGCCGCCGAAATCGGCATGGAACACAACCTCGGCCTGACCTGCGACCCGATCGGCGGGCTGGTGCAAATCCCCTGCATCGAACGCAATGCGATGGGCGCGGTCAAGGCGATCAACGCCGTGCGTATGGCGATGCGCGGCGACGGCAAGCACAAAGTCAGCCTCGATAAAGTCATCAAGACCATGCGCGATACCGGCCGCGACATGCAGGATAAATACAAAGAAACCAGCCGCGGCGGCTTGGCGGTGAATGTGATTGAGTGTTGAGCGCCGCTGGCGTATATGCCGCTCGATTGCGTCTGCTGTGCGCACCAGAGGCATTGGCGGCCACAACATGGCGGAGGTTGTCAGTGGAATGAATCTTGCTTGATTCGATTCATGCGACGCCTCATATCCCGCCTGCTGACCTGCCTCTGCGCCTGCCTGTTGGCCACCGGCCTTGGCAGTGCCGGCAGTGCCCATGCCCAGGACGCCCAACAACCGATGCCGTCGGTGGTGATCGATACCTGGAACAGCCGCGACGGCCTCAACCAGGTCACAGTGCAGGCCATCGCTCAGGATGGCGAGGGTTATCTGTGGTTGGGCACCCAAGGTGGCCTGAGCCGCTTTGATGGCATCCGCTTTGAGCCGTTTCTGCCCGAGCAACACCCGCAGCTACCGGCGCTGGAAACCCGCAGCCTGCTGTGGAGTGGGCAGGCGCTCATGATCGGCACCAGCCGCGGCATCGCGGTGTATCAAGACGGTCAATTCAAGCCGCTGCCGTTGCAACCCGAACCAGCACAACCACCGACCATCCACAGCTTGGCGCGCTGTGGCGATGGCGTGATCTGGGCCACCACCTCGCAGGGCCTGTATTCGGGCGATGTCCATGCCATGCGCCGGGTCGAGGCGGTCACCGGCCCGGTGTCGGCGTTGGGGTGCAAGGCGGGCCGGCTTTGGGTCGGCGGGCACGGCCAGATGCTGGAGCGCAACGGCAACGGCTGGCTGCCCTTGCCGCTGCCAGCCGCGCATGCCGATACCCAGGTCAATGCCATCGCCGTGGATGGCAACACGCTTTGGGTCGGCACCACGCGCGGCGTGCTACGTTGGCATGATGGGCAGTGGCAGGCCATCGTCGCTGCCGCCTTGCCGGCACACAGCACCATCACCAGCCTGCTGCTGGAGCGCAGCGGTGCTCTGCTGGCAGGCGGCAGCCATGGGTTGGTGCGCCTGCGCGCGGGGCAGGTGGTCGATGCATTGCCCGCCTCCGGCCAGCACCGGTTGAGCGAAGTCCGCGCGATCCTTGAGGATCGCGAAGGCAATCTCTGGCTCGGCACCCAGGCCGTGGGTCTGATCCGGCTGGCGCAGCGCACAGTCAGGATCCATCCGGTACCCGGCACCAGCAGCGGCGTGATCACCTGGTCACTGGCCGCCGAGCGCAGCCGCCGCGACGGCGGGTTCTGGGTGGGGACCAGCGATGGCGTCTATCGCTTCGAGGATGGGCGCTTCCAGTTGCTGTTGCCGGCATCGGCGCTACCGCATCCACATGCCTACAACCTGCTGGCCGAACCCGAGCGGTTGTGGATCGGCACCCGCACCGGGCTGGTTCATGTTGACCACCCCGACCCGACGCGCCCGGCACAGGTGCGCCGCGATCCGCGCTTGGCCCCGCTGGAAGCCGCCCAGATCAACGCCTTGGTGCGTGGCGGCGACGGCGGATTATGGATCGGTGCCAGCAACGGGCTATGGCAACTCGATGGCGATGGCCTGCGGCAACATCACGACCCGGCCACGCTCAAACGCGAAACCAGCGTGCAGTTCCTGCATCTCGCCAGCGACGGCGATCTGCTGATCGGCACCACCGAAGGCGCATTCCGGCTGCACGGCGATGCCATCCGCCGCTTGCCGCTGACTGAGGCGCCGGGCGAGTTGCGCATCGAGGCGATCCACCAGTTGCCTTCCGGCGACATCGTGTTTGGCGCGCGCGATGGCCGCATGTTCCTGCAGCATGGCGATGCGATCCAGCCGATGCGCCAGCGCCGCCAATTGCGCGACAACGGCGCCTTCTTCATGGCGGTATTCGATGACCATCTCTGGGTCAGTGGCATCAGCGGGATTTCGCGCTTCCCGCTGGAACAACTGGAGCGCCTGGCCTCGGGCCAGATCGATGCGCCGGCCAACGAGGTGGTGATCGCCGCCGCCCGCAATCCGCATGCGCTCAACCAAGGCAACTGCTGCAATGGCCTCGGCACTTCCAAGGGGCTGGTGCTGGATGACACCATGTATGTCCCGGCGCTGGGCGGGGTTCTCAGCGTTCGCGCGCAAGAGCTCTCGATCAGCGAGGTCGCACCGATCCCGCTCATCGGCAGCGTGCTGGCCAACGGCAGCACGCTGGCACATCCGGGCCGGGGCATCGTGCAATTGCCGCTGGGCGCGCGTGATCTGAGTTTCGAGTTCAGCCTGATTTCCCTGCGCGATCCCGGTGGCGCCGAACTGCTGTACCGGCTGCAGGGTTTCGATGACGACTGGCAACTGGCCGAGATCAACCAACGCCGCGTGCAGTACACCAATCTGCAACCGGGCCGCTACCGCTTTGAGGTGATCGGCAACAACGCCGCCGGCATCCCCAGCGCCGAGGCGGCCAGCATCGAACTCGTGGTACCCGCATATTTTCGCGAAACCCCTTGGTTCTGGCTGCTGTTGGCCGGCATCGGTCTTGGCGCGGTCGCGGCCACCTATCGGGTCATGGCACGTCTGCACCATCGCCGCGAGCAGATGCTTGAGGAGATGATCGAACAGCGCACCCAACAGTTGCAGGAGGCCAACCATGTGCTGGAGCACCTCAGCACCACCGATACCCTGACCGGCCTGCACAACCGCCGCTACCTGAGCGATCTTATGGCCCGTGACATGGCGCACTACCAGCGCTACTTCGCCAGCGTGCCAGACCGGGGCGAGAGCATGGTGGTCTGTGTGCTGGATCTCGATCACTTCAAGTCGATCAACGACAGCTGGGGACACGAGGCCGGCGACAAGCTGTTGCAATCCTTCGCCACGCTCTTGAACGCGCATATCCGCGACAGTGATCACTTGGTGCGCTGGGGTGGTGAAGAGTTCGTGCTGGTGCTGCGGCCGATGCCGCGCGAGCAAGTACCGCGCGCATTGCAACGCTTGCTGATGCGGATCCGCCAAGGGCTGCACGAGATCGGCGCGCCAGAACCGGCCCGCCAGACCTGCTCGATCGGCGCGGCGGAATTCCCCGCGTTCAATGCCGATTTTGAAACCCTGATCGCCCTCGCCGACTACGCGCTGTATCAGGCCAAACAACACGGGCGCGATAACTGGGCCTTGCTGCAAGCCATCCAGCGCGGCGCGCCTTACCACAATCGCGCACCCAACATTCTGGAACAGGACATCGCCGAGGGGCGAATCCGTGTGCAGATCGGGCCGCTGCAAACCGATGACGCACCGCCAGCAGAGTGATCCAGCAATTCAATCTGCTGGTTTGTCTGTCGGTGATGGGCAGCACTTGATCCGCCAACCCGTCTTGCAACGTCATCCCAGCGATAGCTGGGATCCAGTGTTTTCAATCGTTTGCGCACAAATGGATTCCGGCTTTCACCGGGATGACAGGGTGTCCTCGGATTCCCTGATCGATCAGAAGGATTCCAAGCCACTCGCCGTACGCGCCTTGTTGGCCGCACCGCTGGATGCACCCATCCGCTGCACCAGCATCAGTGCGATGAGGAAAATCAGCATCACTAGCAGTGCGTCTCGCACTCGATGTCGCGGGGCAATAGTGCGGCCATCAATGCCGGATGGATCACGCTTGGGCGCGGGCGCATCCACCCATTCGGCGGCTTCCACACCCAACGCCGCCGCCAACGCCATCCGCGTTTCCAGTGATGCCGTGCCACTGGCCTCAACCCGCTGCACGGTGCGGGTACTCAGCCCGGCGATCTCGGCCAGTTGTTCTTGTGATCAACCGCGTTGTTCGCGTAGCTGTTTGAGGCGTTGCGGGTCGGTTTTCATCGGCTGATTTTGCATGCAAATCCGCTCATTGGGATGTCGGCTGATCTTGCGCCGTCACCCGAGAATCACCACGACAGCACCCCGACACGCCTATGCAATCAACTAGCTGCGGCGCAAGCGCAGCACATCATCGATCAGTGCTGCGGCGGTCACTTCGGCACCGGCGCCCGGGCCCTGGATGACCAGTGGTTGCTCGGCGTAGCGATCCGACCAGATCGCCAGCCGGTTGTCGGTGCTGGCACCGGCGGCCAGTGGATGGCTGCGCGGCAAAGCCTCAAGCCCGACCCGGGCGATGCCATCCTGAAAGCGTGCGATGAACTTCAACACCTCATCGTTGCGGTACGCCTCGGCGTAGCGGCGGCGCAGCGGCTCATCCAATTGCGCGAGACCCGCCTCCAACTCGGCCACCGGCAACGCGGCCAAGGCCGTCGGCACCAACGATTCAACCTGCACCTCGCCGGGCTCTAGTTCGATGCCGGCGCTGCGGGACAGAATCACGATCTTGCGCCGCACATCCTCGCCAGAAAGATCATCGCGCGGGTCGGGTTCGGTATAGCCGGCATCGCGTGCCTCACGCACGAAACCCGAAAACGCACGCATGCCATCGTAATGATTGAACAGCCACGCCAGCGAGCCGGAAAGCACACCGGCCAGCGCATGGATGCGGTCGCCACCGGCCTGCAATTCGCGGATCGAGCGGATCAACGGCAAGCCAGCCCCGACCGTGGCGCTATCGCCATAGCGGCCACCACCTTCGGCCACTGCGCGGCGGATCGCCCGCCAACGCGCCAGCCCAGTGCCTTGGCCCAGCTTGCAGGCGGTAACAACATCGGCCCCGGCCGCTAACCATGTGGCATGGCGCTCGGCCAAGGCATCGCTGGCGCTGGCATCCACCAGCACATCACCGGCGGCAAACTGGGCATCGGCCAACCATGCCGCATCACGCGGCGCAGCGGAAGCCGCCAATTGGTCGAACGCTGGCGCAACCGCCTGCGGCCCGGCACAGTCTTGCCAGCCGCGTGAATTGGCCACCGCCCGGATCGCCGGCACGGCGATGCCGGCCGCCCGCAAACGCGCATGGCGCTCAACAAAGGCGCGCGCCACGGTGCCGGTGCCCAGCAATACCAAATGCGTATCCGCACTCACGCCGCGTTGGCCGCATTGCTAACGCGCTCAAGCCCGGCGCGGATATCGGCGACAAGATCGTCAATATGCTCGATGCCAATCGACAGGCGCAGCAAACCATCGGAGATACCGGCGGCAGCGCGTGCCTCGGGCGACATCGCGGCATGGCTCATCGTCGCCGGGTAGGCGATCAGGCTTTCCACCCCGCCCAGCGATTCGGCCAAGGTGAATTGTTCTAGGCCATCGACAAACGCGCGCACGGCCGCGACATCAGCCAACTCAAACGCCAGCATCGCGCCAAACCCCTGCTGTTGCTGCGCGGCCAACGCATGGCCCGGGTGGCTGGCGAGGCCCGGCCAATGCAGTGCGCGCACCGCCGGGTGCTGGCGCAACAAATCGACGAGGGCCGTGGTGTTCTCGGCATGCACGCGCAACCGCGCCGGCAAGGTGCGCAGGCCGCGCAAGGTCAGGAAGCTGTCGAACGGCGCGCCGGTCAGGCCCAGCGCATTGGCCCAGTAGGCAAACTGCTGGTGCAGCTCGGCATCGGCGGCCACCACCGCACCGCCCACCACATCGCTATGGCCATTGATGTATTTGGTGGTGGAGTGAATCACCGCATCGGCGCCGAATGCCAGCGGGCGCTGCCAGAGCGGCGAGAGGAAGGTGTTATCGACCACGCTGAGTGCGCCGGCCGCCTTGGCCTCGGCGATCACGCTGGTCAGATCGGTGATCCGCAGCAAGGGATTGGAGGGCGTTTCGATCCAGACCAGTTTCGGCTGGCGCGCCAATGCCGCCTTGCGTGCCTCGGCATCGTTGAAATCGATGGTGACCAGGGTAAACGCGCCCTTGTTGGCCAGCGCGTTGAACAAGCGCCAGCTGCCGCCATAGCAATCATGCGGCACCACCAGCACATCGCCCGGCGCCAGCAGCGCGTTCAACACCACGGTGATCGCCGCCATGCCGGTGGCGGTAATCACCCCGCCCGCGCCGCCTTCCAATTCGGCCAACGCCTCGCCCAACAAATCGCGCGTGGGGTTGCCGCTGCGGCTGTAGTCGTAGCCGCGCTTTTGATCGATATCGATAAAGCTGAAATTGCTCGATAACACAATCGGCGGGGTCACCGCCCCAAACGCGGTATCGCTATCGATCCCGGCGCGCACGGCGGCCGTGCTGGCGTGTTTGTAGCGGCTCATCTCAGTCTCCCAGTGCCGCATCCAAGGCGGCGGTGATCGCGGCGGTTTCTTTCAAAAAGGCATCGTGGCCGTAGCGCGAGGCAACCACTTGCAACCACGCATCCGGGGCGCGCACCGCCAACTCGGCCAGGTCTTCGCGCGGCACCAAAAGATCGCTATCGATGGCGATCACCGATAGCGGCAGGCGCAGGGTTTCCGGCTCGATCCGGTGCAAGTCAATCGACTGCGACAGGCGCACATACGAGGCTGGATCAAAACGCTGCAGGATGCGTTCGCCGCACGAATCCAGATAGCCTTCGGCCGGGCAGACGGCACGCTGGCCTTCCAGTACCACCGGCGCGGCGAAGCGTTCGGCAAACTCCTGAGGCGTGCGATACGAGAGCATCGCCAACTGGCGCGCCAATGCCAGGCCAGCACCGTCATCGCCCAGTTCAACCATCTTGCGTTGGATCGAACGCAGCGCGCTGGCCCAAGGGTGCGGCCGATGCGCGCCGCTGATCACCACCAGCGCGGCCAGTTTGTCGGCGTGGCGGGCGGCGAAATGTTGGCCCACCATCGCGCCATACGAGGCACCGACAAACGCATGCGCCTTGGGCAACGCCAGTGCATCGAAC
>JAUNTK010000112.1 GCA_030538735.1 Pseudomonadota bacterium | reverse complement strand
GGCAGCGACCCGCGTCGCAGCCGTATCGCCCAGTTTGCGGCGATCCGCACCGATGCCGAGTTGAACATCATCGAGGAGCCGATCAGCTTCTTTGTCCAGCCCGCCGCTGATTTGCTGCCCGCGCCCGGCGCAACGCTGGTCACCCATATCGTGCCGCAGCAAGCACTGGATGATGGCCTGTGCGAGGCCGAGGCGATTGCCCGCATCCATGAGTACGTCGCGCAGCCTGCAACCTGCACCGTTGGCTACAACTCGATCCGTTTCGATGATGAGTTTTTGCGCTACGGCTTCTGGCGCAACTTCCACGACCCGTACGAGCGCGAGTGGCGCAACGGCAACTCGCGCTGGGATTTGCTGGATGTGATGCGGCTGGCGCATGCCTTGCGCCCGGAAGGCATCGAATGGCGGCAGCGTGAGGATGGCAAGGGCACCAGTTTCAAGCTGGAGCATCTGGCCGAGGACAACGGCCTGCGCGAAGGGATGGCGCATGAGGCGCTATCCGATGTGCGCGCCTTGATCGGGCTGGCCCGAAAACTGAAAACCGCGCAGCCCAAGCTGTGGGATTACGCACTTGGCCTGCGCGATAAACGACGTGCGCAGGCCTTGCTTGATCCATTCGCGATGCAGCCATTGCTGCATGTCTCGCAGCGCTTCCCGGCCAGCCGGTTGTGCGCCGCGCCGGTGCTGCCGGTGGCCGAGCATCCCGAGTTCAAGGGCCGGGTGATCGTGTTCGATCTGGCGCAGGATATCGAGCCGTTGCTGGCGCTGGATGCCGATGCCATCGCGGACCGCCTGTACGTCGCGCAGGCCGATCTACCCGAGGGCATCGAGCGCATCGCCTTGAAAGAGGTGCATGCCAACCGCTGCCCGGCACTGGTCGAGTGGGCGCATCTGCGCGAGGCGGATTTTGCCCGGCTGGGCATTGATCCCGCTCTCGTCCAATCACGGGCGGATACGCTGCGCCGCCATGCGCCGGTACTTACCGAGAAGATTCGCCAAGTCTTTGGCCGCCCGCGCGATTTTGCCAGCAGCGATGCCGATGGCGCGCTGTACCAAGGCTTCATCCCGGAAAGCGACAAACGCCTGATGGCCGAAGTGCGCGCCACGCCACCAGAAAAACTGGGGCAAAGCGCGATCACCTTCCGCGATGCGCGCTTGAACACCTTGCTGCTGCGCTATCGCGCCCGCAACTGGCCGTGGTCATTGAGTTTTGCCGAGCAAGAAATCTGGTACGACTACCGACGCCAGCGTCTGCTTGAAGACAGCGAACTGGGCGAGCTCAATCTGGCGCAATTCCGCGCCGAATTGGCCGCATTGCGCCATACCCATGCCGATGCGCCTGCCACCCTCGCCCTGCTCGATCAACTCGATGCCTGGGGCAACGAACTGGAAGCGGAGATCGCCTGATGGCCGGCTATTTCAACGATGACAGCCTGAAGTTTTTGCGCGGTTTGGCGCGTCACAACAATCGCGAATGGTTCCAGCAACACAAGGCCGATTACGAGGCGCATGTGCGCGCACCGTTCCAGCGCCTGCTGGTTGATCTGCAACCGGCCCTGGCCGCGATCAGCCCGCATATGCGCAGCGACCCGAAAACGGTGGGCGGCTCGATGTTCCGCATCCAGCGCGACACCCGCTTTAGCGGCGACAAAGCGCCCTACAAGCCGTGGCAGGGCGCGCGTCTATTCCACGAACGCCGTCAACAGGTTGCCGCGCCTTCGTTCTATCTGCACCTGCAACCGGGCGAAAGTTTTGTCGGCGCGGGCCTTTGGCACCCGGAAACCAAGACCCAACGCCGGGTGCGCCAGTTCATCTTCGACAACCCGGCCGGCTGGGCGCGCGCCGCCCATGACAAAGCCCTGCGCAAGCGCTTCGATCTTCTATCCGACGACATGCTGGTGCGGCCACCCGCTGGCTTCCCGGCCGATTTCGCCTACATCGATGATCTGCGCCATCACAATTTCGCCTTGGGCCGGCCACTCACGGATGCCGACATCAGCAGCACACGATTGCGCTCGATACTGGAAAAAGATCTGCTGCAACTCGCCCCATTCGTCGATTACCTCTGCGCCGCGCTGGATCTGGAATTCTGATGAACAAGACACTGAAACGCCTGCTGATTCTTCTCGCCACCCTCGCCGTCATCGTGACCGGCTGGGTGATTGCCGGGCCCTATCTGGCGATGCACGGCATCCAACAGGCCATCAAGAATCAAGACATGGCACGCCTGCAGCGTCATGTCGATTTCGCCAGTCTGCGCAGCAACCTGCGCCCGCAGATCGAAGACCGGCTGTCACGCGAAATCGGCCAGCGCGTCGGCCCGGGCTTGGCCGGCAGCAGTGCCGCTGCCGTCGCCGGGATGTTGTCGGACAGCACGGTGGATGCGATGGTGTCGCCCACCGGCATCGCCATTTTGTTGCAAGGCCATGCCCTGAAGCAGCGCGCCACCGGCAATGTGCAGCCCAATAGCGGCGTGGTCGGCGAGGTCAAAGCCTACGACCCACTTGCGAACGCCAAAACCGGCTTCCAATCGCCTTCGAGCTTCGTTGCCACCGTACACAATGCCAATGGCCAGCCGGTTGATTTCATCTTCGAGCGGCAAGGCCTGCGCTGGCGTTTGGGGGATATCCGTTTGCCGCGCTTCGATAACAGCAACAACGTGCTCTGACCGCAAGCCTCGCCGATTACCTGATCAGTACGCGCACGAGCGCGACACGCCAATCGGCCCCAGCATCCGCTGGGGTGACGGCGATTTGGGCTGGCGGCCAAGACGCGACGCCGATCAATCCCTGATTACGGATTCGCCACGCCGTGCGGCACATGCCCGGCCGCTGCAACATGGCGGCGCGCGGAATCGATGTTATGCAGGCTGTCGTCGAAGAAGATATCGGCACCGAACGCCTGCAGAAACGCGCCCTTGTCGCGGCCGCCGAGAAACAACGCCTCATCCAGCCGCACGCCCCATTCGCGCAGTGTGCGGATGACGCGCTCATGCGCCGGTGCCGAGCGCGCAGTGACCAAGGCAGTGCGGATCGGAGCCGCCTCGCCCGCCGGATAGGCCACCTGCAAATCATGCAAGGCTTGCAGAAAGCCGCGGAACGGGCCGCCGCTGAGTGGCTCGTGCGCCCACTCGCGCTCGTATGCGCCGAATGCGGCCAGCCCTTGTTCGCGGCTCATCCGCTCACCCTCATCGCCAAACAACACCGCATCGCCATCAAAGGCGATACGCAGCTGGTCGTGGCGCGATTCAGTCGCACGAGCCGGCAAGATGGTGGCCGCACCGATGCCCGCCTCCAGCGCCAGACGCACCGACTCGGGGTTGGCCGAGAGAAACAACTGCGCGCCAAAGGGCTTGATATAAGGCCAAACCGGCGCGCCCGAGGTAAACGTGGCGCGGCGGATATTGAGGCCGTGATGCTGGATCGAGTTGAAGATGCGCAAGCCGGTATCGGCGGAATTGCGCGAAAGCAGGATCACTTCGACCTGCGGCGAATCGGCATGCGGGTCGGGATTCAATGCCAATAATTTACGCGCCAGCGGGAAGGCGATGCCCGGCGCCAACGGCTCGTCTTCATGCTGACGCTGGAAGGCGCTGAACGCCTCCACGCCTTCGCGCTCAAACAGCGCATGGCTTTCTTCCATATCAAACAGGGCGCGGGCGGTCATCGCGATGACCAGCGGTTTGGCGGCGTCGGGTTTCTGCATGTCGGCAGTATTTCATGAAGCTGTCGCAGGCTGTGCGACGGGAATGGCGAGCAGGGGGATTGTTTCCGCTCAGGCGACAAACTGCTCGGCTAGGATGCGTTCTTCCAGATTGTGTTCGGGGTCGAACAACACGGTCACCGTGCGTTCGCGTGATTCGCGGATGGTGACTTCCACCACATCGCGTACTTCATGCGAATCGGCGGTGGCGCTGACCGGGCGTTTGTAGGGGTCAAGCACACGGAAGCGCACTTCGGTGTCGCCGCGCAATACAGCACCGCGCCAGCGACGCGGGCGAAATGGCGCGATCGGGGTCAGTGCCAGCACCTTGGCCCCCAGCGGCAGGATCGGCCCGCCGGCGGAAAAATTGTAGGCGGTGCTGCCGGCGGTGGTCGCGGTCATCACGCCATCGCAGATCAGTTCGTCCAGCCGCACTTCGCCATTCAAATCGATGGCGATATGCGCGGCCTGCCGGGTTTGCCGCAACAGCGAAACCTCGTTGTAGGCCAGCGATTGCACGCAGGCACCGGATTCCGTCATCGCGCTCATTTCAAGCGGCCGCAGGGTGGCCGGCTCGGCGCGTTCAAGCCGCTCCAGCAGGCCGTCAATACGATGTTGATTCATCAAGAAGCCCACCGTGCCCAGCTTCATGCCATACACCGGCCGGCCCAGTTCGGCGTGGCGATGCAGGGTTTGCAGCATGAAGCCATCGCCGCCCAAGGCCAGCAGGATGTCAGCATCGGCGGGTACACATTGGCCGTGCAAGGCGGTCAATTCGGCCAAGGCGGCTTGGGCGTCGGCGGCGGGGCTGGCCAGAAAGGCGATGCGCGGCTGGGTCATGGCGCGAGGATAACGCGAAGCCGGTGACGAGCGCAGCCCACGTCAACGCAAACGGCAACGGCGCCGCGTGGGCGCCGTTGCTGATGGATTACCGGACTGACCTGTGCCTGCGCGTTGATCGAAGGCACACGCCGCCCGGCCGTTGGCGAGGATCAGCCGCGCGAGGCGAGCTGGGCCAAACGCTGCACCGCCACCGAGACCGTCGGGTAATCGAGGGTCTTTTGTGCGGCCAGCTCGTTGAGCATCGACAGGGTGAAGCGCAGGGTCGGGTCATCGCGATCCAGCCACGCGGCCACCTTGGCCTCGGCATCCTTGCCCGGCATCGTCAGCACTTGCTCGGTGAGTTTGCGCATCTGTGCGGCCAGTTCATCGCGCAGCACGCCACGCGCCACCGCATGCCAGCGCCCATCCACCTTGAGGGCTTCGATCTGCTCGCGCAGCCACGGCTCGCGCAGCGAATCGCCCAAGCGGAAATACACCTTGGCGACTTCCACCGCACGCAGTTTGCGCTCGCGTGAGAGCTCGATGATGTTCGGGCTGGGCTCCAGATACGGCAAGGCGGCGAGTTGGTCGGCCAAGGCCGCCGGCATGCCTTTGTCGCGCCACGATTTGCGTGCGACTTCATAGGCCGGGCGTTGCGAGGCCGGCAGGATGCCTTCACCGGCACGGATATCGCGGAAGCCATCGTGATAACGCTCAACCGCCTGCTGGATGCCGGGGATCGCCCCCGGACGCGATAGCAACCAACGGGTGAAGCTGCGCTGCACTTCCCAGATCACTTGCAGGGCAGCGATTTGGTCGGCATCGGCCACCTTGCCATCCAAGGCATCGATCTGCGCCCACAACTCACGCGCATCCAACGTCTCGCGGGTGATGGTGTAGGCCTTGGCGATATCACCGATGCTGCGGCCGCTATCTTCCTGCATACGCATCAGGAAGGTCGCCCCCATCCGGTTGATGGTGGAGTTGGTCACCGCGGTGGCGATGATCTCGCGCTTCAGGCGATGTTGCTGCATCGCCTTGGCATAGCTTTCCTGCAGCGGCTCGGGGAAGTAGCGCACCAATTCGCGGGAAAGATACGGGTCTTCCGGCACATCGCTTTCGAGCAATTGCGGGAAGGCGACCAGCTTGGAATACGACAGCAGCACCGAGAGCTCCGGCCGGGTCAGGCCAAGGCCACGCGCTTTGCGCTCGGCAATCTCGGCATCGGAGGGCAGGTTTTCGATCTTGCGATCCAGGAGGCCCTGCGCTTCCAGCGCACGCATGAAATGCAGCTTGGAGCCCAGACGGGTTTCGGCCATCGCCTGCATCAGCGACAGGGTCTGGTTCTGCCGGTAGTTGTCGTTCAACACCAAGCCGGCCACTTCTTTGGTCATCGAGGCCAAGAGCTTGTTGCGATCAGCCAGCGCGAGCTTGCCCTTCTGCACTTCGCCATTGAGCAGGATCTTGATGTTGACCTCGTGGTCGGAGGTATCCACACCCGCCGAGTTATCGATGAAATCGGTATTGATCAGCACGCCGTGCTGGGCGGCTTCAACGCGGCCCAACTGGGTGAAGCCCAAGTTGCCGCCCTCGCCCACCACCTTGCAGCGCAGGTCTTCGCCATTCACGCGCAGCGCGTTGTTGGCGCGGTCACCCACATCGGCATTGGTTTCGCGGCTGGATTTGACATACGTGCCGATGCCGCCGTTCCACAGCAGATCGACCGGTGCCTTGAGTGCGGCGGAGATCAGCTCGGTCGGGCTCAGTGCCTGCACCTCGGGGTCGATGCCGAGCGCGGCCTTGGTTTCGGCACTGAGCTTGATCGATTTCTCGGCACGCGAGAACACGCCGCCACCCTTGCTGATCAGCTTGGCGTCGTAATCCATCCAGCTCGAACGCGGCACCTTGAACATGCGCTGGCGCTCTTTGAACGAGCTGGCCGCATCCGGGGTTGGGTCGATAAAGATGTGGCGATGGTCGAAGGCGCAAACCAAGCGGATGTGCTTGGAAAGCAACATGCCGTTGCCAAACACATCGCCCGACATATCGCCGATGCCCACCACAGTGAAATCCTGCTTCTGGCTATCGCGGCCCAGCGCACGGAAATGGCGCTTGACCGATTCCCACGCACCGCGCGCGGTGATGCCCATGCCCTTGTGGTCGTAACCCACCGAGCCACCCGAGGCGAACGCATCATCCAGCCAGAAGCCATGCGCCTGAGCGATGCCATTGGCGATATCGGAGAAGGTCGCGGTGCCCTTATCGGCGGCCACCACCAGATACGGGTCATCGTTATCGTGGCGCACCACATTCGCCGGCGGCACGATGCTGCCATCGCGGGCGATGTTATCGGTGATATCCAGCAGGCCATTGATGAAGCGCTTGTAGCAGGCCACGCCCTCGGCAAACCACGCATCGCGGTCAACGCCCGCATCCGGCAACTGCTTGGCAAAGAAGCCGCCCTTGGAGCCGACCGGCACGATCACCGTGTTCTTCACCATCTGCGCCTTGACCAAGCCCAGCACCTCGGTGCGGAAGTCTTCGCGGCGATCCGACCAACGCAGGCCGCCACGCGCCACCGGGCCGAAGCGCAAATGGGTGCCTTCTACGCGCGGGCCACACACCCAGATTTCGCGGTACGGCACCGGCTTGGGCGCATCCGGCACGGCCGAGCAATCGATCTTGAAGCTGAGGTAATCGGCCGGGCCGCCATCGCAGCGCAGGCCATCGGTGTATTCGATGTAGTAATTGCTGCGCAAGGTGGCATCGATCACGCTCATAAAGCTGCGCAGGATGCGGTCTTCATCCAGATGCTGGACGTTATCGAGCAGGGCCAGCAGCGCAGTGTGGGCGGCCTGCATCTGTACCGCACGCGATTGGCTGCGCGCGGCGATCAGCGGCTGCAAGGCATCCAGCGATGCGGCATTGCCCTTCGATAGTGCGTGCAACTCGGCGGCGAACGCCTCGGCCCCGGATTTCATCTCGGCCTTGCTTTCCTTGCCGGTGGCCGGGTCGAAGCGTGCCTCGAAGTATTCCACCATCAAACGCGCCAGCAACGGGTAGCGCACGAAAGTGGCTTCGACATACTGCTGCGAGAACGGCACACCCAACTGCATCAGGTATTTGCAATAGGCGCGCAGCATCGCGACCTGCTTCCAGCGCAGGCCGGCCGCCAGGATCAGTTTGTTGAAGCCATCGTTTTCCAGCTCGCCACGGAACACCTTGCCAAAGGCTTCGACAAACGCCGGTGCGCTGGCATCGGGGTCGGCACCGCCAGCAGCGATTTCAACTTCGATGTCCTGGACATAGGCGACCTCGCCATCATTCTCGACCCGGTGCGGATATTCCTCGATCACCCGCAGGCCCATGTTTTCCAGCATCGGCAGCACATCCGACAACGGCAGGCTGCGCTCACGATGGAACAACTTGACCTCGACCGCGCCCGCGTTATGGCTGGCCGAAGGGTCGGTGCGCAGGCTGACGCCCAGATCATCGGCATCACGCAAGGCGGCCAACTGCGCCACGTCATCGGCGGCGGCAGCGACGCTTGCGTTCTGGATATAGCTCGGGCTCAACGCCTTGCCGTAGCGCTTGGCCATCGCCAAACCATCGGCCTCGCCGTGGCGGCTGATCAGCGTATCGGTGAGATCGTCATGCCAGTTGCGCAGGATTTCACCCAAGCGCGCTTCAAGGCCGGCCAGATCGACATCATCACCGGCTTCGGCACGCGGGCGCACGATCAAATGCAGCTGCGCCAGCGGCGAATCACCCATCAGCACATGGCTTTCGATGTGGTCGGCGGCAAACGCATCCTTCAGCATCGCCTCGATGCGCAGACGCACATCGGTATTGAAACGCTCGCGCGGCACATAGGCCAAGATCGACCAGAAGCGGCCATAGCGATCACGGCGGATAAACAAGCGGCTGCCGACACGCTCTTGCAGGCCAAGGATGCCGGCACCCAGCGCTTGCAGATCGGCGCTGCTGGCTTGGAACAACTCATCGCGCGGCAGTTTTTCCAGCACATGACGCAATTGCTTGGCACTGTGGCCGGAAGCGATCAGGCCCGAGTTTTTCATCACCTGATCGAAGCGCGAACGCACCAGTGGGATTTCCCACGGGCGGCGGTTGTATGCGCCCGAGGTAAACAGGCCGATGAAGCGGCGCTCGCTGATGGCATTGCCACGGGCGTCGTACTGGACGACACCGATGTAATCCATATAACCCGAGCGATGCACGGTGGAACGCGCATTGGTCTTGGAGATAATCAGCGAATCAAGCACGCCGGATTTCTGCACCGCATGCGCGCCCAGCGATTTCAACGGGCGTGCCTTGCTGCCATCTTCATCACGCAACACACCCAGCCCGCTACCGGCAACCGGCACCAGCACGGCCTCGCTGCCCTTGCCCTCCACCTTGTATTCGCGGCAGCCAAGGAAGGTGAAGTGATTGTCGGCAGCCCAGCGCAAGAACGCCTGCGCCTCGGCGATGTCCTCGGCACCAATGCCACCGCCCTGCTGGTCAAGCGTATCGGCGGCTTGCAGCATCCGCTCTTGCATCGCCTGCCAATCCTCGACACTGGCGCGCACATCATGCAACGTGCGTTCAAGCGCGGCTTCCAACGCACGCGCGTCCTGGCTGCCGAGGCGATCGATCTCGATGTGCATCACCGATTCGTTATCGCCCTCGCCCACCGCCTGCAGCTTGCCGCCCTTGTCGCGTTTGAGCGGCAACACCGGGTGGATCAGGCTGTGTACGCCGATGCCGCGCTCGTTGAGCGCATTGCTGACCGAATCAACCAAGAAGGGCATATCGTCATTGACGATTTGCAGCACGCTGCGCGCCGATTCCCAACCATGCTTGCTTGATTCCGGGTTGAAC
>JAUNTK010000111.1 GCA_030538735.1 Pseudomonadota bacterium | reverse complement strand
GACGGCGGGTGATCCTTGCCACCAATGTTGCCGAATCCAGCGTCACCCTGCCCGGCGTGCGGGTGGTGATTGATGCCGGCCTTGCCCGCGAGCCGCGCTTCGACCCCAACTCGGGCTTCTCGCGCTTGGATGCGGTGCGCATTTCGCAGGCCAGTGCCGACCAGCGCGCCGGGCGTGCCGGGCGCGTGGCGGAAGGGTTCGCCTACCGCCTGTGGCCCGAATCCGAACGCCTCGCCGCACAGCGCCGCGCGGAAATCGGCCAAGTGGAATTGGCTGGGTTGGCGCTGGAATTGGCAGCTTGGGGCAGCGATGCACTGCGCTTTGTCGATCCACCACCCGCCGGCACACTGGCCGCCGCGCGCGATCTGCTGAAGCGACTGGATGCACTGGATGGCGCGGGCGCGATCACCGCACGTGGCCGACGCATGCTGATGCTGGGCACCCACCCGCGTTTGGCTGCGATGTTGCTGGCGCCGGATAACAACGAGCAGCGTGCACTGGCCTGCGATCTTGCCGCCTTGCTTGAAGCACGCGACCCCCTGCGCAGCCGCAGCGATGCACTGGCGGTGCGCTGGCAGGCCTTGGCCGCATTGCGCAGCGGCCGGGTGCCGGCCGATGCCAATCGCAGCGCACTTGCCGCGATTGATGCGGCGGCCAAACAATGGCGGCGGCGTTTGCGTGTGGATAGCGTGCCGCCAGCGCATGTGCCGGCGCACGCACTGGGCGATCTGCTGGCCCATGCCTTCCCCGACCGCATCGCCTATCGCCATGCCACCGACCGCCTGCGTTACCAGTTGAGCAATGGCCGGATGGCGCGCCTGTTTGATGACAGCGCACTGATTGGCGAGCCGTGGTTAGTCGCCAGCGAGCTGCGCTTTGAAGCCAAGGATGCGCTGTTGCTGCGCGCCGCGCCAGTGGATGAGCGGCGCTTGCGCGAGGGCTTTGCCCGGCACTTCCGCGAGGGCGATGAAGCGCGTTGGGATAGCGAAAAACGGGCCTTGATCAACGAGCGTATCGAACGCTTTGATGGCATCGTGCTGTCATCACGGCCCGCCGGCAAAGCCGACCCCGCATTGGCAGCGCAAGCCTTGACCGATGCGGTGCGCACGCTGGGCCTGGATGCGTTGCCGTGGAGCGAGGCGACATCGCAATTGCGCATCCGCGTGCAATGCCTGCGCGTGTGGGTGGCGGAACTCGGCCTGCCCGATCTCTCCGATGCCGCCTTGATCGCCAACCTTGATACATGGCTGGCACCGGCGTTTGTCGGCAAGAGCCGCCTTGACGCACTGGGCGCGGATGAGCTGGGCGAGGCGATAAGGCATGGCATCGATTGGGCTACCCGCCAACGCATCGACCAACTGGCACCGCTGCGCATCGCCGTGCCTTCCGGGCTGGAGCGCCGCATCGAGTATCGGCTGGATGATGATGGCGATCCCGCATCGCCAGTGCTTGCGGTGAAGTTGCAAGAGTTGTTTGGGCTGGCCGAAACCCCGCGCATCGCCGATGGCCGGGTGCCGTTGACGATCCACCTGCTCTCGCCCGCTGGCCGGCCATTGCAGGTGACCCAGGATTTGCGCGGCTTTTGGCAGCGCACCTACCCGGAAGTAAAGAAGGAAATGAAGGGGCGCTACCCGAAGCACCCGTGGCCGGATGACCCGTGGAATGCAACCGCTACCCATCGTGCCAAGCCGCGAGGGACGTAAAGCCATTGCAGGTTTTTGATATCACCCGTGGCGACGGTGCAAGAAACCGAAAACGGGCTTTCCATGAGGCATCGGACGTGAAGCATCACTGCGTTGTCCCGGGCTGATGTCAAGCACACTTGACACGTTGAATTTCCAGCTCTAAGCTCGATGTCAAGCACACTTGACACAGGAGCTAGCCATGACCACCCAACATGAGCCGCGCCGCTTGCGCACACTCGGCATTGTCTTCCTGATTGCCGCTGCCGCGTTCATGGCTGTCGGCAGCATGGTCAACCCGGTGTTTTTGACCATCGCGCCCGCCTTCGCCGCCGTCGGCGTGGTGTTTGTGGCCAAATCACGCCCGGCCGCACAGCCGTGAAAATCCGCCGCTTCATCCAGGTCTTTGCCCTGATCGGGCTGATCGCCATCGGCATCGCCGCTCTCGGCAAGTGGCTGCTGCCGTGGCCTGCCAGTGCGGTGCATGCGTGGCTCGGCATCGGCATTGGCTATCTGCTGGCGGCGCTGACTATCGCCGTGATGCCGCGCTGGTGGCGCGAGCAGGCTGATGAAGATGCCAGCTCACAGGCCAGCCGCGATTTCACCCGGGTGGCGATCCCGGCGATGGCGATCTATGCCGTATTGATCGCGGCCAGTCTGGTCTTGCTCAAGCGCGGCATCGAGCCTGTGGCACTGCGCGCCGTGATCAGCGTGCTGCCGGTATTGCCGATGCTGTGGTTCATACGTGGCTTTCTGCGGTATCTGCGCCGCATCGATGAGCTGCAAAAACAGATTGAGCTGGAAGGCATCGGGGTGGCCGCGATGCTGGTCTCGATGCTGTATTTCGCTGGCGGTTTTCTGCAATTGGCCAAGGTCATCGATATCGCGAGCGGTGCGGCGATGATCTGGGTCTTTCCGCTGATGTGTCTGGGTTACGCAATCGGCAAATTCAATGCGATGCGGAGGTTTCGATGAGCCGTTTTTTCCCCGAATGGAGCCCGGCACTGAAACGTTATTATCGGCGCAGCCTGCTGCCCGGCGCGGTGTATATCGCGATGGTGGCGGCCAGCAAAATGGTGTTGCCGATGCTGCCGGATTCAATGCTGCTGAAAATCACTGTCGCCCTGCTGCCCTTGCTTGCACTGACGTGGTTGATCGCTGAGCACGTGCGCTTTCTGCGTACATGCGATGAGCTTGAACGCCGCATCGAAACAAACTCGCTGCTTGCCTGCACCGCGTTGTCGCTGTTGGTCGGCATGGGTCTGCTGTTTGTGCTTGGCACCCACCTTGTCGTGCTCGAAGCCAAGCATGTGGCGATGACGATGGCGCTGCTGCCGATCATCGCCTATGTGTTCAGCCGCCACTTCCTGCACCGGCACTACCGATGAACAACCACCTGCGCGAATTGCGCGAACTACACGGGTGGTCACAGGCGGCGCTGGCCGAGCGGTTGGAAGTATCGCGGCAAACCATCAACGCACTGGAAACCGGCAAATACGACCCCTCGTTGCCGCTGGCCTTCCGCATCGCCCGGCTGTTCGGGCAACGCATCGAAGACATTTTCATCGACGAACCATGACCAATCGCATATGAGCCGATACCCATCCACCGCCATCATCAATGGCAATTACGACCGGAGTTCTGCAATGACACCGATTCGCTTGATTCCGCTGGCGGCGCTGGCGTTGGCGCTTGGCGCTTGCGGCAAACACAATGCCGATGCGCCCGCCGCCGTCAGTCCGGGCAAGGCCGCCACCAACAGCGTAAAACTGGGCCAATTGCGCCTGACGCCCTGTTCACTGCCTTCGCCGCAGCCCAATGGCGAGGCACTTGAGGCGCAATGCACCACATTCGAGGTGGCGGAAGATCGCGCCAACCCGGCCGGCCGCAAGATCGAACTCAACATCGCCTGGGTGCCGCCGCGCAACAACAGCGATCCGGCACCCGACCCGGTGTTCTATCTGGCCGGCGGGCCGGGGCAGTCCGCGGTTGCCACCTTCCCCGCGCTCGCACCGTTTCTGCGTGATGTGCTGAAGGACCGCGGCGTGATGCTGGTCGATCAACGTGGCACCGGCAAATCCAACCTGCTGAATTGCAAACCGGATGAAGACGAAGCCGCCGATGCGGATTTCGATCCGGCACGCGCGCGCGCAGCGATGCAGGCCTGCATGGAAGCGCTCTCGACCAAAGCCGACCTGCGCCACTACACCACCACCGATGCCATCGCGGATCTGGATGCCGTGCGCCAAGCCATCGGTGCCGACAAGATCAACCTGATCGGCATCAGCTACGGCACCCGCGTTGCCCAGCAATATGCCTTGAATCATCCCGATCACACCCGCACCGTCACCCTGGATTCGCCGGTACCCAACACGCTGGGGCTTGGCAATATCTTTGCCCGCAATCTGGATGACGCGCTCGCCGCGCAATTCACGCTCTGCGTGCAGAACGATGCCTGCAAAAACCGCATGGGTGACCCGCGCACCGAGCTGCAAACCCTGTTGCAGACACTGCGCGCCAACCCGGTGCAGGTGCGTTATCGCGATGCCAGCACTGGCGAGGAAAAGACCGACACCCTCACCGCCGATACTGTGGCCGGATTGGTGCGCATGTATGCCTACATGCCGGCCGCAGGCGCCCTGCTGCCGCAGTTGATCCGCGAGGCCAACCAGGGCCGCCATGCCAGCCTGATGGCCTTGGCCGACATGCTCAAGAACGAGATGCAGGATTCGATGGCGATGGGCATGCAGATGAGCGTGATCTGCAGCGAGGATGCCGACAGCATGGTGACGCGCGCCGAAGACCGCGACACCGTACTCGGCAACCGGATGGTCGAAGGCATGGCGGCGATGTGCGAGGTCTGGCCGAAGGGGAAGAAGCCCGCCAACTTCAATACCGCGCTCAGCGGCAATTTGCCGGTACTGATCCTGACCGGAGAATTCGACCCGGTAACGCCGCCGAAATACGGCGAGGAAATCGTCAAGACCCTGCCCAACGGGCGCTGGTTCGATCTCAGGGGGCAAGGCCATTCGGTACTGGGCGCAGGCTGCATGCCCAAACTGCTTGCCCAGTTCATCGAGAAGGCCGATGCCAAATCGCTTGATGCCAAATGCCTGGACACGCTGGCCCAGGTGCCGCCTTTCACCAGCTACAACGGATGGGAACCATGATCGTCGCCGAACACCTGAAAAAGACCTTTCCCGGCAAGGGCAAGAAGGCTGCGCCCGTCATCGCCGTCGATGATGTCAGCTTCACCGCTCACGATGGCCAGATCACCGGCCTGCTTGGCCCCAACGGCGCCGGCAAGACCACCACAATGCGCATGCTCTACACCTTGATGAAACCCGAAACCGGGCGCGTGCTGGTGGATGGTGTGGATGTGGCCGACGATGCCAACACCGTGCGCCGCTCGCTTGGCGTGCTGCCGGATGCGCGTGGCGTCTACAAGCGGCTGAGTGCACGCGAGAACATCGAGTACTTTGGCCAGTTGCACGGCATGAGTGGCACCGAGATTGCCAAGCGCACCGCAGTCTTGGCGAAAGCCTTGCAAATGGAGGATTTTCTCGACCGCCAGACCGAGGGCTTCTCGCAAGGCCAACGCACCAAAACCGCAATCGCCCGCGCGCTGATCCACGACCCGAAAAACGTGATCCTGGACGAGCCCACCAACGGCCTCGACGTGATGACCACCCGCGGCCTGCGCGAATTTCTGCGTCAATTGCGTGCCGAAGGCCGTTGCGTGATTTTTTCCAGCCACATCATGCAGGAGGTCGCCGCGCTGTGTGACCGCATCGTCATCATCGCCCACGGCCGGGTGATGGCCGCAGGCAGCACCGATGAATTGCGCGCCCAGGCCGGCGAAGAAAACCTGGAAGACGCATTCGTCAAACTGATCGGCAGCGAGGAGGGCCTGCACGCATGAACACCGATATCCGCACCGCAATCGTGGTGATGAAGAAAGAGCTGCGTGATTTCTTCCGTGATCGAAAAACCATGTTGATGACTCTGCTGCTGGCACCGCTGATGTATCCGGTGCTGATGCTGGGGCTGGGCAAACTGGCCGAGAACCGCGCCACGACCCAGCTTGAAAAAGCCCTGAGCGTACCTGTCGCCGGCATCGAACATGCCCCCACCTTGGTGGCGCATCTGGCCAGTCGCGGCATCACCGCGAAAAAAGCCAGCGAGGCCGAAGTGGAAGCCGGCGTGCGCAGCCAACGCGATGAAGTCGGCCTGATCATTTCGCCCGATTTCGGCAAGGATTGGCAGGCCGGAAAACCGGCCAGGGTGGACGTAGTCACCGACTCCACCCGGCGCAATTCCGATGTGCCGGCAGGCCGCGTGCAGGCCGCCTTGCAGGGCTATGCGCAAACCGTCGGTGCAATGCGGCTGGTGGTGCGTGGCATCAACCCGATGGTGGCGGCACCGATTGCCATCGGCACCCGCGACATGGCCACGCCCGAGGCAAAACGCGGCATGTTGATGACCGCGATCCTGCCGATCATCCTGATGATCTTCGCCTTCATCGGTGGCGCGCATCTGGCAATGGACACCACCGCCGGTGAGCGCGAACGGCAATCGCTGGAACCGCTGCTGGCTACACCCGTCTCGCGCGCGGCGGTGGTCAGCGGCAAGATGCTGGCGGCGGCAATGATCGGGGTGACGGTGATGATCTTGATCCTGCTGAGCTTCAAGTTGAGCGCCGCCCTTGTGCCGGGCATGGGCCGGATGCTGGATGTCAGCCTGCGCGCAATCGCCGCGCTGATGCTCACCCTGTTGCCGCTCGCGTTGATCGGAACTGCGCTGCTTACCTTGCTCGCCGCTGGTGCCAAGAGCATGAAGGAAGCACAGGTACACATGACCTGGCTGATGTTTCTGCCGATGCTGCCGGCCTATGCGCTGATGGTGAACCCGATCAAAGACACCGAGTTGTGGCAGTACGCCGTGCCGTTTCTTGCCCAGAACCAGTTGATCCAGAAAATCACCCGTGGCGAATCGCCGGAGCCGATGCAATGGGCGGTTTACCTCGCCACTTCGCTGGCCACCGCATTGCTGATCTGGCTGGTGGCCATCTGGCGCTACAAACAGGAAAAACTGGCGATTTCAAGCTGATTCCATGCAACGGGCCCGCTGCCGAATAGCGCGCGGCGGGCTTCACCCATCCCTACCGAGGACACCTCATGAAACGCATTCTGCTTGCCGCCGCGATTTCCGCCTGCCTGCTTGGCCCTGCCGTGGCCGTGGCGGCTGATATCACCCAAACCCCGTTGATCTCCCGCGATGCGCTATTTGGCAACCCCGAACGCAGCGGTGTGCAGATCAGCCCCGATGGCGATTATCTAAGCTGGGTCGCGCCGCTCAACGGCGTGATGAACATCTGGGTGGCGCCGGCCAACGACCCAGGCAAGGCGCGTGCAGTTACCGCCGATAGCGCGCGCGGCATCCGCAATTACTTCTGGTCATACCAGCCCGGCACCTTGCTGTATCTGCGCGATACCGGCGGTGACGAGGACTTCCATCTGTATGCGCTCAATCTTGCCGATGGCCAATCGCGTGACCTCACGCCTTTCCCGAAAACCACCGCGATGGTGGCCGGCGTCAGCCACAAACAGCCCGGCGTGATTCTGGTGGGCATGAACGACCGCGATGCGCAGTGGCACGACCTGTACCGGGTTGATCTGGCCAGCGGCAAGCGCGAATTGCTGATCCAAAACGATGACCAGATCGGCCGCTATCTGCTGGATGCCGATTATCAACTGCGCTACGCCACCCGCGCCCGCCCGGATGCCGGCATGGATGTCTTGAAGCGCGAAGGCAATGCGTGGGTGAAATCCGACGACATCCCGTTTGAGGATATCGCCAGCACCGCACCCGGCGGCCTGACGCTGGATGGTAAGACGCTGTACATGACCGATTCGCGTGGCCGCGATACCGCCGCGCTGTACGCCATCGATGTCGCCAGCGGCAAGCGCACCCTGCTGCATCAAGACCCGCGTGCCGATATCGGTGGCAGCCTCAGCAACCCGCGCACCGGCGAAGTACAGGCCGTCGCCAATCACTATCTGCGCCGCCAGTGGACCGCGCTTGATCCCGCCATCAAAGCCGATCTGGCCCGCCTCGATGCGATCGGCCCGGGCGAGGCCGGTGTCGCCGGGCGCACCTTTGATGACCGGCGTTGGATCGTCGCCTATAGCGCGGCGGAATCGCCGGCGGTGTATTACCGCTACGACCGCGACGGCAAGGGCGGCGGCGAATTGACCAAGCTGTTCTCGGCACGCCCGGCGCTGGATGAGCAACCGCTGGTGCCGATGTGGCCGCAAGAAATCCAAAGCCGCGATGGCAAAACGTTGGTCAGCTATCTCACCCTGCCCCAACATGCCGATGCCAATGGCGATGGCGTGGCCGATAGCGCGGTGCCGATGGTGTTGCTGGTGCACGGCGGGCCGTGGGCGCGCGATGGCTACGGCTACAACAGCTATCACCAGTGGCTGGCCAACCGTGGCTATGCGGTGTTGAGCGTCAACTTTCGTGGCTCGTCGGGCTTCGGCAAGACCTTCATCAACGCCGGTGATGGCGAATGGGCGGCGAAGATGCACGATGACCTGCTTGATGCCGTCGATTGGGCGGTCAAGCAAGGCGTCACCACGCAAGACAAGGTGGCGATCATGGGCGGCAGCTATGGCGGTTACGCCACGCTGGTGGGCTTGAGCTTCACCCCGGATCGCTTCGCCTGCGGCGTGGATATCGTTGGCCCATCCAACCTCAACACCTTGCTTTCTACCGTGCCGCCGTACTGGGCCAGCTTCTACAACCAGTTGGTGCGCCGGATGGGTGACCCGCGCACCGAGGAGGGCCGCGCATGGCTGGCCGAACGCTCACCGTTGAGCCGCGCCGATCAGATCAAGCGCCCGTTGTTGATCGGCCAAGGCGCCAATGACCCGCGCGTCAAACAGGCCGAATCCGATCAGATCGTCGATGCGATGAAAGCGAAGAACATCCCGGTCACCTA
This sequence comes from Pseudomonadota bacterium, assembly GCA_030538735.1. Taxonomy (GTDB): domain Bacteria; phylum Pseudomonadota; class Gammaproteobacteria; order Xanthomonadales; family Xanthomonadaceae; genus Solilutibacter. The sequence goes on along the minus strand of JAUNTK010000111.1, from coordinate 775 downwards.
TGTGCTGTTCCCCGATGAAGGCCACGGCTTTCAACGCCCGGAAAACAGCAAGGCCTTCAATGCGGTGGCCGAAGGCTTCCTCGCCCAATGCCTGGGTGGCCGCGCCCAGCCGATCGGCAATGATTTCCACGGCTCCAGTTTGAGCGTGCCCGAAGGTGCCGCGCATGTGCCGGGCCTGAGCGATGCCCTGAAGGCGCACAAACCGCAAGCGCAAAACTAAAAAAGCGTGCACCATCCCGATCATGCAAAAGCCCGGCTTACGCCGGGCTTTTGTTTGGCTGCAACCCGCGGTGTTTACTGCTGCGGGCTGAAGCTGAAAGTGCGGCGGGTCGTCACCGGCTGGTCGATTGGCTGGAAACGCCAAGCCTTCACCGTGCGCAGCACTTCGTTGTTGAACACCCGTGGCGGATTGGCATTGACCACCCGCGCTGCAGTGACCCGGCCATTCTGACCGACGGTGAATTCAACCTGCACCGAACCGGATTGGCCGGTACGCAATGCATCCGCCGGATAGGCTGGCTGCGGCGTGCTGATCGGGCGCAGCTCGGTATTGGCACGCGCCGCCGCGGGTGCTGTCGGTGCCGGGGCGGGTTGTGCCGCCGCCTGCTGCCGCTGCGCCGCCGCGCGTTGTTCGGCCTGACGACGTTCCTCGGCCTCGCGTGCGGTATTTGCTGCCTGTTGCTCGTCCTGCTGGCGCTGGCTTTCGGCCGCACGCAGCTCGGCAACGCGGCGCTCCTCGGTCTGCCGTGCCGCCAACTGCTGGGCTGCCTGCTGC
>JAUNTK010000110.1 GCA_030538735.1 Pseudomonadota bacterium | reverse complement strand
CCAGAATCCGCTCGACGCAGGTTTCCGCCAGCGCCTGCATGCCTTCCAACGGCAAACCCAAACGCGCAGCACGCCCGGCCACCTGCCCCAGCGATTCCTCGCCGGTGACATACAAGCCATGCAGCGAACCCGCCATCGAGGCGAGTGCCTGGGTCAACAACGTCGATTTACCGATGCCTGGGTCGCCGCCGATCAGCACCACCGCGCCTTCCACTAAACCGCCCCCCAGCACCCGGTCAAACTCGCCGATGCCGGTACTGACACGCGCCGCCTCGGTATGCGCGACATCCTTCAACGCGGTGATCTTGGGCGCATCGATCTTGCCGGCCCAACCGCTGCGCCGCCCGGCCGGCGATTTGGCGGCCGCCGCCGATTCCAGCACGATTTCCGCCAAGCTATCCCATGCCCCGCAGGCACTGCACTGGCCCTGCCATTTTGGATAATCGGCGCCACATTCATTGCAGACATACGCGGTGCGGGCTTTGGCAGCGGGTTTGGTCATCAGGGTCATTCATGGTGGGTAGGGCGACACTTTAGCGCCACGCCATCGCACCGGCTGCGACGCACGTGTCATCATGGTTTGGCATCATGCTGGCACCCTTGCTACGGTCACGCCCATGTTGCCGCTACGCGCTGCCAGCCTCACCGTGTTGCTCGCTCTCGCCGCCTGCAACGCCGACCCATACAACCTCGGCCAACTCAATGTGCAGAAGGTAAGCTGCTCCCCCTTCAAGATCATCGCCCATCGCGGGGCCAGCGCACTGCGCCCCGAGCACACGCTGGCCGCCTACCAACTCGCCATCGAACACGGGGCCGATGCCATCGAGCCGGATCTGGTGATGAGCAAGGATGGCGTGTTGATCGCCCGCCATGAAAACGAGATTTCCGACACCACCGATATCGCTGCGCGCCCGGAATTTGCTGATCGAAAAACCCGCAAACAGATCGATGGGAAATGGGTCGAAGGCTGGTTCAGCGAAGACCTCACCCTGGCCGAACTGAAAACCCTGCGCGTGCGCGAGCGCATCCCGCAGGCACGCTCAACCGCCTTCGATGGCGAGTTCCAGATCGCCACGTTCGACGAGATCATCCAACTGGCCGAAGCCGCCTCGGCCGAGCGCATCTGCCCAGTGGCCTTGGTGCCGGAAATCAAACATCCCAGCTACTTCGCCAGCATCGGGCTGGCGATGGAAGCGCCGTTGCTGGCCGCGCTGGATCGCCACCCGCATACCCAGCACACATGGGTGATGATCCAATCGTTTGAAACCGGCAACCTGCGCCAATTGCGCAGCATGCGGGGCGAACGCGACAACATCCTACTGATCCAGCTACTGGGCGAAGCCGACGCCCGCCCGTTCGACCTGGCCAACAGCGCCACCCCAACCCGCTATGCCGAGATGATGACCCCAGCCGGCCTCGCCGAGATTGCCACCTATGCCAACGCCATCGGGCCGTGGAAGCAATCGCTCGCGCTTGCGCAAGACAGCGAAGGCCACTGGCACAGCCCGTTGATCGACGCCGCCCACGCCAACGCCCTGCAAGTCATCGCCTATACCTTCCGCCCGGAAAACCAGACACTCGCCGCGCGTTATCGCAACGATGCCTCACCCGCCGCACGCAACGAGACCGGCGCGATGCAAGAAGTGCGCGATCACTTCGATGCCGGATTGGACGGCCTGTTCGCCGACGACCCCGGCTTGGCACGGCGCGCGATTGATGTATCGCCTTGAGGCGGGCGTTCTAGTCGCCACCGGCTGCGCATAAAGAAAAGCCGCGCCGCACGAACCCACCCGATTGCCGGGCACTGACCCGGTCGCACCGGCTGCGCATAAAGAAAAGCCCGCGCAAGCAGGCTTTAACTTTCTACAAATGGTGCCGGAAATAGGAATCGAACCTACGACCTACGCATTACGAATGCGCCGCTCTACCAACTGAGCTATTCCGGCCTAACCCAGAATCATATTTTCAGTGCAGCCCAGCGTCAAGCACGACATGCCCGGCCGGCATGCCTTTCGGCACTGATCGGCGTTCTGTGTTCGGGCTTAGACTCACCAATTGCACACACTTGGAGCCACTTCGTTGAAACCTATCCGCATCCCGCTTTGTTTTCTGGCACTGGCCCTCGTCTGCGGCGGCGCGTTTGCGCAGGAGCCGGTCATGGTCAATACCAACGCCGAAAAGATCGTCGCCGAGCAGCAGGCTATCCAGCAGGAGCTGGGCGAGAAGCGCGGGCGTTTTCAGGCAATGAAACCCGCCCAGCGCGAGCAATTGACGAGCAAGCAAGACACCGTGCTGCGCATGCTGGATGGCAAGTCACTGACCACTGAGCTGTCATCGGCAGATCAGTTGCGTCTCCTGAACGAGTTGGAGGCCATCTCCGCCATCCTCAATGATGCCGAGGGGCAGCGCTTGGTGTGCGAGCGGCAGAAAACCGTCGGCAGCAACCGGCCGAAGAATGTCTGCATGACCGTCGCCGAACGCCGCCAGATGCAAGACAGTGCGCAGCGTGACCTACGCAACCGCGACCAGCGATGCACCGATGGCTGGGGCTCAGGGTTCTGCAAGAACTGATCGGGCCAAGCGGCTCAATCCACCAGTTTGAGCCGCAATTCCTTCGGCAGGGCAAACACCATGTTTTCCGGCTGACCATCCAGCTCGCGCCAGACATTACCGGCGCCGAGCTCGGCCAGCCGTGACAACACCCCTTCGACCAGCACATCCGGTGCCGAGGCACCAGCGGTGACGCCGATTTGCTGCTTGCCGATCAACCATGCCGTCTCGATCTCATCGGCACCATCGATCAGATGCGATTCGACACCCTCGCGTTCGGCCAACTCACGTAGGCGGTTGGAGTTGGAGCTATTCGGCGAGCCTACCACCAGAATCAGGTCACAGCGCGTGGCCAATTCGCGCACCGCATCTTGGCGGTTCTGCGTGGCATAGCAGATGTCATCGTTTTTTGGCCCCTGCAGCTCTGGGAAGCGCTGGCGCAGGATGGCGATGATGTCGCGGGTGTCATCCACCGAGAGTGTGGTCTGGGTGGTGTAGGCAAGATTACCGGGCTGGGTAACCGCCAGCGTGCGGGCTTGTTCGATATCTTCAACTAGGTGCATGGTGCCCGCCGCGCCTTCGCGTGCCCACTGCCCCATCGTGCCTTCCACTTCCGGGTGGCCGGCATGGCCGATCAAAATCATGTCGCGGCCGTTGCGGCAATGCCGCGCCACTTCCAGATGCACCTTGGTCACCAACGGACAAGTGGCATCAAAAATCTTCAGGCCACGGCGCTCGGCCTCCTGCCAAACCACTTTAGAGACGCCATGCGCGGAAAAAATCACCGTGGCATCGTCCGGCACTTCGTGCAGTTCTTCGACGAAGATCGCGCCGCGCTGTTTGAGGTCATCAACCACAAATTTGTTGTGCACCACTTCATGCCGCACATAGATCGGTGCGCCGAGGGTTTCGATGGCGCGCTTGACGATCTCGATTGCACGATCGACACCGGCACAAAAACCACGCGGGTTGGCGAGCAGGATTTCCATGAGGCAGGTTTACGTCCCTTGCGTTGAATCGTTTTTCTTGCCGCCGCCGATCACGCCGAACAGCACCAAGCCAATCGCGCCGGCGACGATGGCGGAATCGGCCAGATTGAAGGCCGGCCAGACGTAATCACCGACATACCATTTGATGAAATCGATGACGTGGCCGTGTTGCAGGCGGTCGATCACATTGCCCAGCGCGCCGCCGATGATGAGCGCGTAAGGCGCGGCGGTTTTCCAATCGCGGCGCTCGGTCTTGTACAGCCAGTACGCCAACAGACCGCTGATGATGAAGGCCAACGCGGTGAAGAACCACACCTGCCAGCCGCCGCTATTGGCAAGAAAGCTGAAGGCCGCGCCCGGGTTATAGGTGCGATACCAATTCCAGAAACCGGGGATCACCACGATGTCGGTATATTCGGGCAGGCTGCGCAACACCCAGCCTTTGCTCCACTGGTCGAGCGCGATAACCAGCGCCGACAGCGCCAGCCACGGCAACGCATTGGGCTTGGGTGAAGCCATCAGAACCACCTCCGGTCTTCGCCCGGGCCGTCGATATTGTCGATGCAGCGGCCGCATAGTTCGGGGTGCTCGGCATCGCTGCCGACATCAGCGCGGCGGTGCCAGCAGCGCACACACTTGGGCTTCTCGCTCGGCGTTGCCAATACGCTCAACCCGGCTACCGCCGGCTGCACGGCAACATCGCCGCTGATGAAGAAGAAGCGCAGCTCATCGGCCAGCGGCTGCAACCACGCCTGCGTTTCGGCACCCACCGACACGCTGATTTCCGCATCCAGCGCGGCACCGATTTCGCCGGCGGCGCGCATCGGCTCCAGCGTCTTGGCGACGTGCTCACGCAGCTCCAGCAACTGGTCGAATTGCGCGGCCGAAAGCACAGCGTCATCGCCCAACTCGGCCAAGCCGTCATACCACTCGGCCAACATCACGTTGCCAGCGTGCTCGCCCGGCAGATGACGCCACAGCTCGTCGGCGGTGAAAGCCAGAATCGGTGCAATCCAGCGCACATAGGCTTCCGCGATGCGATACATCGCCGACTGCGCGCTGCGCCGGCCACGCGAATCCTCGCGCATGGTGTACAGCCGATCCTTGGTGACATCCAGATACAGCGAGCCGAGTTCGACGCTGCTGAAATTAGCCAACAACTTCACCACTTCGGCGAAATCGTAATGCTCGTAGGCGGCGATGATCTGCTGCTGCAACTGGGCGGCGCGATGCACGATCCAGCGATCCAGCGCCACCATGTCTTCGAGCGGGCGCAAGTCGTGGGCCGGGTCGAAACCATGCAGATTGCCCAGCAAAAAGCGCGCGGTATTGCGGATGCGGCGATAGGCATCGGCATTGCGCTTCAGGATTTCCTGCGAGAGTGACATCTCCTGCGAGTAATCGGCCGAGGCCACCCACAGGCGCAGGATGTCGGCGCCGTATTGCTTGATGATTTCCTGTGGCTCGATGCCGTTGCCCAGCGATTTGGAGAACTTGCGGCCCTCGGCATCCACCACGAAACCGTGGGTCAGGCATTGGCGATACGGCGCGGCCTTGTCAATCGCCACCGAGGTCAACAGCGATGACTGGAACCAACCGCGATGCTGGTCGGAGCCTTCCAGATACAGGTCGGCCGGCAGGTCGTAACCACGCGCCTTCAGCACGCATTGGTGGGTCACGCCAGAATCAAACCAGACATCAAGGATGTCCTGCACCTTGTCGTAGTGCGCCGCTTCATCGCCAAGCAATTCAGCCGCGTCCAGCGCATACCACGCATCGATACCGCCGGCCTCCACCTTCAGCGCGACTTGCTCCAGCAAGTCCACCGTGCGCGGATGCGGCTCGCCGCTTTCTTTATGCACAAACAGGGCAATCGGCACACCCCAGGTGCGCTGGCGCGAGATCGTCCAATCCGGGCGGCCCTCGACCATCCCGGCAATGCGCGCTTCACCCCACGCCGGGTACCACGTCACGCCGGGGATCACCGCCAAGGCATCGCGGCGCAAATGGGCTTGCGCCATCGAAATGAACCATTGCGGGGTGGCGCGGAAGGCAATCGGTGATTTGTGTCGCCAGCAATGCGGGTAGCTGTGGCGGATATCGTGATGCGCTAGCAACGCACCGCTGGCACGCAGCGCATCGATGATCAGGCCATTGGCCTTCCAGATATGCACGCCGGCCAACGCGGTTTCGCCAATCGGTGGAGTCGATGGCAGATAGACGCCACGGCCATCGACCGGATTCAACTGGGCCAGCGAATACCGATCAAGCAGCCCCGTCTTCTGCGCCACCACGAAATCTTCCTGACCGTGGCCGGGCGCGGTATGCACGGCGCCGGTGCCATCCTCGTCGCTGACATGCTCGCCCATCAGCACCGGGATATCGCGCCCGGTATAGAACGGATGCGCGAACACCGCACCATCCAACGCAGCGCCCTTGGCGTGGCCATGCGCGCTGATTTCATCCACGCCGTAACGCTTCAATGCGGCGCTGGCCAGTGACGCGGCCAATACCAGCCAGCGGCGCTTGCCAGCATCGGCCGGGCCTTCGACCAGCGTGTATACGATCTCCGCGCCCAACGATACGGCCAGCGAGGCGGGCAGCGTCCACGGTGTCGTGGTCCAGATCGGCACTGCGATTTCCACGCCGGCCGGCAGATTGACGCCGAATCGACGGGCGATATCGGCCGCATCACGCGCCGGGTAGGCGACATCCACCGCTGGCGATGTTTTGTCGGCGTATTCGATCTCGGCCTCGGCCAGTGCCGAGCCACAATCGAAGCACCAATGCACCGGCTTCACCCCGCGCGCGAGATGGCCGTTGTCGATGATCTTGGCCAGCGCACGCAGCTCGTTGGCTTCGTAATGGAAATCGGCGGTGATGTACGGGTTGTCCCATTCGCCCAGCACGCCGAGGCGCTTGAAATCGACGCGCTGCAGGTCGATCTGCGCATGGGCGTATTCGCGGCACTTTTGCCGGAACTGATCGGCATCAAGCTTGTCGCCGACCTTGCCGAATTTCTTTTCGATGGCGATTTCAATCGGCAGGCCGTGGCAATCCCAGCCCGGGATGTACGGCGCATCGAAACCGGCCAAGGTTTTGCTGCGCACGATGATGTCCTTCAGCACCTTGTTGACCGCATGGCCAAGGTGGATCTGGCCGTTCGCATACGGCGGGCCATCGTGCAGCATAAAGACCGGGCGGCCTTTCGCCGCACGGCGGATTTGCGCGTATAGGCCCTCGTTTTCCCAGCCCTCCAGCGTGGCCGGTTCGCGCTTGGGCAGGTCGCCGCGCATCGGGAAATCCGTAGCGGGCAGCAGAAGGGTGGGTTTGTAGCGTTGGCTGTCGGCGTCGCTCATCGTGGTGTCATATCAGGCGCGGATGCGGGCATCACGCGCGGTGGCAAGAAGGTGGCGGGCGGTCTTGGCATCCTGCCGCATTTGCGCGGTCAGTGCGTCAAGGCCATCGAATTTTTCTTCGTCGCGCAATTTGGCGACAAACTCGATATCGATATGGCGGCCATACAGATCGCCATCAAAATCGAATAGATGCGCTTCCAGCAGCGGCTCGATACCGTCCACCGTCGGCCGGGTGCCGAAGCTGGATACCGACGGCCACGGCTCGTCGCCAACACCATGCACCCAAGTGGCATAAATCCCCTGCAAGGCCGGTTTTTTCGGGAAGCGCAGATTGGCGGTGGGGAAGCCCAGCGTGCGGCCCAGTTGCCGGCCACGCACTACGCGGCCACCAATTGCATAGGGGCGGCCAAGCAAGGTTTCGGCGTGGGCAAAATCGCCGGCCGACAAGGCCGCACGCAGCGCCGAGCTGGATACACGCTCGCCCGCGGCCTTGAACGGCTCGATGGCATGTGCGGTGAAACCATGTTCGCGGCCGACGGCCTGCAACATCGCCAGATCGCCCCGGCGTTGGTGGCCAAAGCGGAAATCCGGGCCGACCCAGACTTCACGCGCAGCAAGGCGGCCGACCAACACCTCATCGATAAATGCCTCGGCGCTCATCGCCGTCATCGCCCGGTTGAAGCGCAACAAGCCGATGCCGTGCATGCCGACATCGCGCATGCCGATGATCTTGCCGCGTGCAAGCATCAAGCGCGGCGGCGGGTGATCGGCGGCGAAAAACTCGCGCGGCAACGGCTCGAAGGCCAGCGCCACCGCGGGCAGGCCCAGCACATGCGCGCGCATGGCCGCGTGGCGCAGCAAGGCCCGATGGCCGAGATGCAGGCCATCGAAAGCACCGATGCAGACCACGCTGCCTTCGGGGCACAGCGGCCCGCCGGAGGTATCGCGGAACAGGAAATTCATGGACGGGCCAGTATAGCGCCTCGCTCAACCACGCAGATGACGCGGGCGCACGCCCAGCGCCAGCAGCGTCACGCCGTAGGCCACGCCGCCAGCCGCGACCAAGGCCAGCAACCAGCCCCAGCGATGCGCTGCGCCCATGCGGGTGAAATCGCCGACCCATTCACGGCCAAACCAGACCACGGCCGCCATCACCAGCACGCCGAGGGTGAGCTTCAGCCACCAGCGCGCCCAGCCCGGTTCGGGCTGATAAATGCCATCACGCCGCAGCCAGCGCCACAGCAAGATGGCGTTGAAGATGCCGGCAATCGCGGTGGCGGCAGCGATCCCGGTATGCGCCCACGGCAGCCCCATGCGCCACATCGGCGTCACCAGCGCGACGATCAACACCACATTGCAAACCACCGTCCACACCGCCGCGCGCATCGGGGTCTTGGTGTCTTTGCGCGAATAGAACGCCGAAAGCAGCACCTTGGTCAGCATGAAGGCCGGCACGCCGATGCACATCGCCGACAACGCATAGCCCACCATGCGGCCGTCCTCGGCGGTGAACTGGCCGTAGCGGAACAACGAGATGGTCAGCGGCGTCGAAAGCATGATCAAACCCACCGCCGCCGGCAGGCCCAACAGCAGCACCATGCGCAAGCCCCAATCCAGCGATTTTGAATAACCGGCCTCATCGGATTTGGCGTGATGGCGCGATAACTGCGGCAGGATCACCGTGCCGATGGCGACGCCAAACAGGCCCAGCGGCAGCTCGGTCAGGCGGTCGGAGTAATACAGCCACGATTGCGCCGCCGGCACCAACAGCGAGGCGAAGATCGTGCCGACCAGCACATTCACCTGCGCCACCGACGAGGAAAAAATCGTCGGCAGCATCAGCTTGAACACCCGGCGCACACCTTCATGGCGCAAGTTGAACTTGAAGCGCGGGCGGATGCCCAGCTTGCCCAGCGCCGGCCACAGCACCAGCATCTGCAGGATGCCGGCGGCAAGCACGCCCCAGGCCAGTGATTTTTCCGGCGGTGTCACCAGCCCGGAAATCAGCAACATCGCACCGATCATGGCCAGGTTGTGCAGCACCGGGGTCAAGGCCGGCAGGCCGAAATGGCGGAAGCTGTTGAGCGCGGCACCGGCCAGCGCCGTCATCGAGATAAAGGTCAAATACGGGAAGGTGATGCGCAGCATGTCTGCGGCCATCGGCACGGTTTCGGCATCGGCCGGGGCAAACAGCAAAAACACCCTGGCGATCCACGGCGCCGCCAACATGCCGATCGCACTGACGATCACCACCGCCGCCAACAACGCACCGGCGATGTGATCCATGAAATCCTGCAGCGCCTTCTTGTCGCCCTTCTCGCGCAATTCGGTCAACACCGGCACGAAGGCCGAGGAGAACGAGCCTTCGGCAAAGATGCGCCGCAAATAATTGGGGATGCGGTAGGCCACCACGAAGGCGCTGACCGCTGGCCCCGCGCCAAACATCGTGGCCTGCAACCAATCGCGCAGATAGCCGGCGATGCGCGAGAGGAAGGTCATCGAGGTGAACACCGCGGTCGAGCGCAGCATGCCACTACGCTTGGGCGCGGGCATATCCGACGTGGGTGCTTGCGGCATCGCGGCATCGGGCTGCGCAGCCGGTACGGGCTTGTCTGCCGCTGGCGTGTTCGGCGTGGCTGGATCGTTGCTTGGCGGTGGCTGGCTCATGCACGATTATCCCGGTTGACGCAAGTCGTTGGATCCGTCATACTTTTCGGTCTCGCATTTCGCGACCCCATTCTTTCCT
>JAUNTK010000109.1 GCA_030538735.1 Pseudomonadota bacterium | reverse complement strand
TGATCGTGCGCCTGTCGGATTTCAAATCCAACGAATACGCCAACCTGATCGGCGGTGCGCGCTACGAGCCGCACGAAGAAAACCCGATGATCGGCTTCCGTGGCGCATCACGCTATATCGACCCGAGCTTCAGCGAAGCATTCGCGCTGGAATGCCGTGCAGTCAAGCGCGTACGCGAGGAAATGGGCCTCGACAATCTGTGGGTGATGATCCCGTTTGTGCGCACGCTGGATGAAGGCCGCAAGGTGATCGAGGTGCTGGCCAAGAACGGCCTGAAGCAAGGCGACAACGGCCTCAAGATCATCATGATGTGCGAAGTGCCTTCGAATGCGCTGTTGGCCGAGGAGTTCCTCGAAATTTTCGACGGCTTCTCGATTGGCTCCAACGACATGACCCAGTTGACGCTGGGCCTTGACCGTGATTCCAGCATCGTCGCCAACCTGTTTGACGAGCGTGACCCGGCGGTGAAGAAGATGCTGGCAATGGCGATTGCCGCAGCGCGGGCCAAGGGCAAGTACGTCGGCATCTGCGGCCAAGGCCCCAGCGACCACCCGGATCTGGCGCTGTGGCTGATGGAGCAAGGCATCGAATCGGTATCGCTGAACCCCGATACGGTGGTTGATACCTGGCTGGCGCTGGCCAAAGCCAAAGCCGACTGATGCCAGGATGACAGCGTATTGACAGGCCGCTGTCTAGCCTGAGCGAGTTGCAACGAAGCGCCCCATCAGGGGCGTTTCATTTTGATACTTCCGATTGATACATCCACGCCTGAGCCAAGCCCATGCCAACATCCGCCGCTGCACCCGCATCCACCAGTTTCAACCTCCAGCATTGGTTGAGCGAGAGCCTGGCCGACAAGGCGCTGGATGTGCTGGCGGCGCTGGCAATCGCGATCATCGGTTGGTGGCTGGCCCGGCGTGTGGTTGCCATGCTGGATCGGCTGCTCGGCCGCTTCCATGTCGATGACATCCTGAAGAGCTTCCTGCGCAACGTGACGTTTGTCGCGTTGATGATGGTGGTGTTGATCGCCGCCTTGCAGCAATTGGGCATCCCGACCACCTCGTTGCTGGCGATGATCGGTGCGGCCGGTCTGGCGGTTGGCTTGGCGCTGAAGGATTCGCTCTCCAACATCGCCTCGGGCGTGATGCTGATCATGCTGCGGCCGTTCAAGGCCGGCGATAGCGTGAAAGTGGCCGGTGTCGAGGGCGTGGTCGAGCAGGTGCGCATCTTCACCACCTTCATGCGCACCTATCAAAACGAGTTGATCGTGCTGCCCAACAGCGAGATCACCAAGCAGGCGATCATCAACATCACCCACAAGCCGGTGCGGCGCATCGATATCAATGTCGGCATCGATTATGGCAACCGCATCGATCAGGCCCGCGATGTATTGCTGACACTGGCCAAGGCCAACGCCAAGGTGCTGAAGTCGCCCGAACCCGCGGTGCTGGTGACCGGCCTGGGCGATAGCAGTGTCGATCTCTCCCTGCGCGCGTGGGCCAGGACGCCGGATTTCGCCACCACCCGCAGCGATCTGATCGAGGCGGTGCATGTCGAGTTTGGCAAGGCGGGTATCAGCATCCCGTTCCCGCAACGCGATCTGCATGTCTACCAATACGCCGCCGATGGCAACCGCGCGGATGATGTACCGAAGTCATCGTGATGATGGGTGATGATGGGCGGCGACCGGGCCGCATCACGTCATCAGGCAATCCAATGCGATGTGATCAGGCAACGATGCTGTTGCGTCCCGCACGTTTCGCCTCGTACAGCTTGGCGTCGGCCTTCTCCAGCAGTTTGTCGGCGCTTGCCTCGTCCTGATACATGGCGACGCCGCCGCTCAGCGTCAGGCGCAGGCCGGGGGTGGCATCTGCCGGTGCCAGCGCTTCAACGGCCTTGCGCACGCGCTCGGCATACAGGCGTGCAGCATCGTTTTTCACCGCCGGCAGCAGGACGATGAATTCTTCGCCACCCCAACGGGCGATCACGTCGCCTGAGCGTGATTCATTGACCAGAACATTGGCGACTTCACGCAAAGCCAAGTCGCCCATCGAGTGCGAATAGCGGTCATTGATCTGCTTGAAATGGTCGATGTCAAACAGCACCACGCACAGCGATGTCTGCCCTTGCTGGGCAAGCTTGAACCACTCCACCAGTGCATTCTCGAAATGGCGGCGGTTGAACAGCCCGGTCAAAGGGTCTTCGGATGCCTGACGCTTCAACGATTCGGCCTGGTCGCGCAATCGATCCAGCAAACGGGTCTTGTCAGCATCGGCCTGTTCAAGCAGAACCGCCTGTTGATGCAAGACCTTGGTTCGGCTCTGCACGCTGCTTTCCAGCTGCTCCGCGCGCCTGCGCAAATCACGTGAGCGCCATCGATAGGCAAGCGCCATCAAGGCGAACCCAAGCAGACATGCCGACACCACAAAGCTGCGCCGCTGCCAGAAATGGGGATGCAGGATCACCTCGATGGATTTCACCGCCGCCATCGCCGGGTCGCTGCTGCTGCCTGAAAGCACGGGGGCCACTTCAAACCGATAACGGCCGGGCTTGAGGTTGGTGTACTGCACCACGCGCTGGTTGCGGCGATCCAGCCAGTCGGAATCCTCGCCAATCAAGCGCTGCAGATAGCGCAGGCTCTGTGCATTCTGGTAGCTGAGGCCGCTGTAGTAGAACTCGATGCGACGGGTGCCGGCCGGCAGCTCGATCGTGCCAGTGCCGATGGCCAGCGGCTCGCCATCGGCCAGCACGCGCTCGATTACCACCGGCGGCAGGCTGCTGCTGTATTGATCGATTCGCCGCGTATCGACCACCGCCAAGCCACGCGAGGTCGGCACCCACAGCAGGCCCGCCTTGTCCAGCATGGCCGATTGATCGGAGCCGCCGTTGCACTGGGCGCTGGCCAGCCCATCCATTTCGGTATACAGGGCATGGGCAATCGGGCCTTTGCCCGTCGCCATTGCCGCAACCACCTGCGCTCTGGCAACACGCAATACGCCGCGATTGCTGGTCATCCAGAAATAGCCAAGGCCGTCATCGATCAACTGGAACAAGGTATCGATCGGCAGGCCTTCTGCCAGTGCTGCCACCTCCGATCTGCCCTGCCGCCAATGCGCCAGGCCACGGTCGGTGGCGAACCAGATGCTGCCATCGGGATCCTCGTGGATATCGAAAATGCTCTGGATATCGCGATGCCCCGAAGTCATCAGCGAAACCGGCTTCACTTGATCATTCTCGATCCGCGCCGCGCCGTTGAGTGTCCCTACCCACAGGCGTTGGTCACTCGTCACCAACAGGCTGATCACGGCGTTGTGCGGCAAGCCGGTGGATTGATCAAAACGCTGCAATGTGCCGTCCGCGGTCTTCCGCACCAACCCATCGGTGGTGCCGAACCAGACCGTGCCATGCCTGTCACTGGCAATCGCCCGCACCTGATTGGTGGCGGGAAATCCACGTTCGCCGACGAGATGCTCGACCACGCGGCCGGCGCGCAGGCGTACCGCACCGCCCATGTAGGTGCCCAGCCAGATATCGCCATCGCGGGTCTGATGGCTGGTCAGGATCGACTCATCCGGCAAACCGCTGCTGCGATCCAGCGTGTGCGTGACCCGCCCCGCGCTGATCGTATGCAGGCCATTGCCGGAACCGGCAAGCACCTGTCCATCACGGGTGTACAGCACGGTGCGCACATAATCATTGCCCATGCCCTGCTGCTTGCCGATCATGTTGAACGGCGCATCGCGCAGACGCGCCAGCCCGGCATTGGTGCCTACCCAGGTATTGCCCGAGCGGTCGCGGAACAGCGAGGAAACGCGGTCATTCGGCAACCCTTGGGCGATGGTCATCCCATCGATGCGGCCCTGCGCAATGCGGTACAGCCCGCGGCTGCCACTGCCAACCCAGATCGCACTATCAGGGGTGGTCATCAGCGATTGCACCGGCATCGAAAGCTCGCTGTAGATGCGCTCGAAATGTTCGCCTTTTAGCTCATGGAGGCCGCGCTCACTGGCGGCGATAATCCGCCCGTCCGCGGTTTCGATCATGCGAAACACCGCGCTTTCGCTGGCATAGGTGTGTTTGAGCCGGCCATCCGGGCCGAACCGCGCAATCCCCTTCAAGGTCGGCACCCAGACATCGCCATCATCGCTCAGCATCAGCGAATACAGCCCCAACGATGGCAGGCCATCGCGGGTATCAAATCGCCGCGCCCGCCCCTGATCAATCAGGACCAGGCCATCGCCATTGGTGCCCACCCAAAGCCGGCCCTGCTTGTCCATCTTGGCATCCAGCACGTTCTGCTGGAGCAAACCCTGGGCCGGGCCAATATGTCGCCAAACGCCATGCTTGAGAATGCTGACGCCACCGCGCGCGGTGCCCACCACCAGCGAACCATCATCGGCCACCTGAATCGAGCGGATGCCGTTGTCCTTCAACTGCGGGGTATTGCGGCGCTCGTAAATTTCGAACTCGATGCCGTTGTAGCGAACCAGCCCCTCCCATGTCCCCAACCACAAATAACCCTCCCCAGTCTGGGCAATGGCGTTGACCTGGTTGTGCGGCAAGCCTTCGCGGGTGGTCCAGACTTCGCGCAGGCTGGATTCCAGCGTTGTCGTGACGGCCGCCGGCAACGCATCCGCGCTGCGGCTGTTGGCCACGCCAGACAAGGCCGGCGTGATCAGCAGGGCAATCAACAATGCCCGCGCCCATCCGGGCATCGGCGAGGTGTTGGATCGGGTTGATGGTCGAAAAATTCGGCCGAGCATGGGGTTGCAAACTGAGGATTCAGTTGGTTAACGGCCGGGCTCGGTCATTCATTAATCCGCATCACACGTTTTTTTCGCACGCCACCCCACGATTTCTCAGGCGCAGGCCAGTGCCGCCAAATGACGCCGGTAATGGCGCAGTTCGGCGATCGAATCACGCACATCACTCAACGCGGTATGCGCGCTTTCCTTCTCGAAGCCGTCCATCACCGTCGGTGCCCAGCGCCGGGCCAGCTCCTTCAAGGTGGAGACATCCAGATTGCGGTAGTGGAAATAGCGCTCCAGCGCCGGCATTTCCCGATGCAGGAAGCGCCGATCCTGACAGATCGAATTGCCGCACATCGGCGAGCGGCCTTCCGCCACCCACGGGCGCAGGAATTCCAGCGTGCGCGCCTCGGCATCCGCCAGTGCCACGCCCTCTTCCAGCACCCGCTTCCACAGGCCGGATTTGCCATGCTGGTTGCGATTCCATTCGTCCATCGCTTCGAGCGTGGATAGCGGATGGGCGATGGCGAACTCTGGGCCTTCGGCCAGCACGTTCAATTCGCCATCCGTCACCACGGTGGCGATTTCCAGAATGTGATCGTTATCGGTATCCAGCCCGGTCATTTCCAGGTCGATCCAGATCAGGCGGTCTTGCGGTTTGTCGCTCATGCGGGTTCGCGCTTTGGTGGTTTCATTGGCATGATACCGGTTAGCCACCAAAACCCCGGCCATGCTCCCAAGCCTCAACGCCAGCCATTACGCCATCCTCACTGCCATGTTGGCGCCCGCCTTGTTGATGACGGCAACCGCATCGCTGCTGGTCTCGGCCAATGCACGTTTGGCCCGCGTGGTGGATCGCCTGCGCGCCTTGATCGCCGATTGGGAGCGCAGCGCACCGGATAACACGTATCAGGAAATCCAGATTGCCCGCCACCGTCGGCGTGCGCATCTGGTGTTGAAGGCGTGTCAGATGCTGTATTTGGCGATGGGCAGCTTTGTCTGCACCAGTCTGGCCTTGGCCGGTGATGCCTTCATGCACTTCAAGCTGGGGCCGACGCCAACCGTGCTGGCCATCCTCGGCGTGCTGTTCATGCTGGGTGCCAGCTTGGCGATGTGGCGCGAGGTCAGCCTCTCGGTGCGCACCTTCGATCACGAGCTGGATCGGGAATTGGCGCAACATCCACGCAAAAATATGTAGCGCCGCCTGGCGCATGATTCGGCACAGCTACGCCAGCGGCGGCTTGCCGCGTTTGGCGCGGAAATAATTGCTCAGGCGCGTCCCGGCCTCATCGGCCAGCACCCCGGCGACTACCTCGACCTGATGGTTGTGGCGCGGATCGGTCAACAGATCAAACACGCTGCCCGCGGCCCCGGTTTTGGGATCGAATGCGCCAAATACCACCCGCGCGACGCGCGCATGCACCATCGCCATCGCACACATCGCGCACGGCTCCAGCGTGACGTAGACCGTACAACCCGACAGCCGATGATTGCGCAGCGCCTGCCCTGCCCTGCGCATCGCCACGATCTCCGCGTGGGCGGCGGGGTCATGCTCGGCGATATTGCGGTTCCAGCCGCTGCCGATCACCTCGCCGCTGGCGGCCACCACCAGTGCGGCCACCGGGATTTCATCATCCTCAGTGACGGCGCGCTCGGCCAGGGCAAGCGCATCGCGCATGAAGGCGATATCCCGTGGCGATGCCTTGCTCACGTCCATGCCGCACATTTGCCCGCAGCATCGGTTGCGGGCGCGCTTGCCCAATGGCCGTCATGGCCGAGGCGATGATTCATCGATGATTTCCGCAATGCCATGCAAGCTCAAGTGACTGGTCTGCCCCGCGTGGACAACCAAGCGGGGCAGGCCCAGCATACGCAATACGGCAAGCATCACGCCACCGGGCAGCAGCAGTGACGCGATCAATCAGCCCTGCGCCGAGCGCCTGCGCATCACCTCGTCACGCAGCTGGCGGTTGAATTCGGGATAGCCCTGCAGGCCCACGCGGGCCAGTACCATGCCGTGCTCGATGGCGTTTTCGCCGGTGAACTCATCGGACTGGATGAAGCGGGTCAAGTTTGGCCCCAGCGGTTCCACCTCGAACAGATGATGATCGCGCACGCCTTCAAACTCGCCGGTCAATGGATCCGACCAGCCATAGTGGATGCCTTCGTTGTAGATGAAGGTGTGATCGGCCAACCAGATCCGGCCCATCGTGAAGAACTGCGATTGCACCCGGCCACCCTGACGACGGTCACCGATGATGCCCTTGAGGCTGGTGCTCCAATCGCCCATGTGATCGAAATCGCTCAGCACCGCCCAGACATCGGCAGCGGGCGCGTCGATCAGCATATCGGTGCGCACTGCGAAGTGGCCGTCCATATGGCGAAAGACCGAGACTTGCTCAAGATACTGCGGGGGTGTGGTCATGCTCGGGTTCCTTGGGTGATTGAAATCGGGTTGGGGATTGCAGCTTGCGATGAGGTCAGGGGGCTAGATCAGCGTCGCCCGTTTGATGTCGTTGACGCTGGCGGTGCCGGCCAGTTGCATGACCATCTTCAGCTCCTTATTGAGCAGATCGAGTGCCGCCTGCACGCCTTTGTAACCACCCAGCGCCAGCCCGTAATACGCCGGCCGGCCCAGGCCGACGACATCCGCGCCACTGGCCAGCGCACGGAACACATCCTGCCCGCGCCGGATGCCACTATCGAGGATGATCGGCACCCGGCCATTCACCGCCTTGGCCACTTCGGGCAATACGGTAAACGTCGCCGGGCTGCCATCAAGCTGACGGCCGCCGTGGTTGCTGATCTGGATGGCGGCGGCACCGGCGCGGATCGCGGCCTGTGCATCCGCCGGATGCGAGATGCCTTTGACGATCACCGGCAAGCCTGATTCCCGCGCGACGAATTCGATATCACGCGGGCCGATTTTGCTGGCGAAGGCCGAGTTCAACGCATGGATATCGCCGCCCGTCCCCGAGGACAGGTTGCCGAATGGCAGTGGGAAACGGAAATGGTTGATTGCATCGGCTTCGCGGTTGCCGGTGGCCGTGGTATCGGTGGTGATCACGATTGCCTTGTAGCCGGCAGCCTTGGCGCGCTGGATCAGCGAGCGGTTGACGCCGGCATCCTGCATCAAATACAGCTGGAACCACTTGGGCCCGTTGCTGGCTGCCGCAACCTGCTCCATCGACATGGTTGATACCGTGCTGAGTGTCATCAGGCTGCCGGCTTCGGCCGCACCCAGCGCCATTCCGGCCTCGGCAGTGGCATGGGCCAAGCCCTGCCCGCCCATCGGGCAAATGATGACCGGCGAGGCCAGATCGATGCCAAGAATCGAGGTGCGCATGTCGATCTGGTCATGCCCGGTCAGTACCCGCGGCATGATCTGACGGCGCTCGAAGGCGCTACGGTTTTCCCGCATCGTCCATTCATCACCCGCGCCCCCGGCGATATAGCCGAAACCGCCCTGCGGCAGGATCGCCTTGGCTTGTTCCTCAATGCGGATCAGGTCGAACAATTCGGGCGTGACCACCTGCGAGCCAACCTTGTAACTGGCCGGATAACTGACCTGCGGCAGCGCCTGTGATGTCTGCGCCATGAGCGAAGATGCCGAAAGCACCCCGGTCAACGGCAAGGCGGGGATGAATGCAGCGGCTTTGAGCACGGTACGACGTGATTCATTCATGGCTTGCTTCCTTATCAGATGGATGATCGACAACACGACAGCTGACACGCACCTCAATGCCGGGGGAGTTCAGTCCGGCACCACCACATCACGTTCGCCACTGGCATCGTAAATCTTGATCGAGACCTGTTTGGCATGTACCAGATTGCGTTGCTGGAACGCCTTCAATCCCGGCGTGCGCAGATGCGCATCCAGTGCCGCCTGATCGCGCCAACGCTCCAGCACGGTGGCATGGCCGGTGGCCGGGTCATCGAAGGCCATCGCGTAGTACAGGCAACCATCTTCCTGCCGGGTGGCGGCCTCGATGGCGCGGATATCGGCGAGGATCGCCGGCAAATGGGTGGTGTCGAAATCGACGTAACCGGCGACGATAATCATGTGCTCTCCTTGTTGCCATGGGCGGCGATTGATACATCCTGCCAAGCCTGCCAGGTCTTGATGCGTTGGGCGTAGACATCCTCGACAAACGGCAGCAAGGTGCCCAGGATCAGCCGCAACGGGGGGTCTTTGGCATCCACCAGGGCCAGCATCGCATCGGCGGTGGCGGCCGGGTCGCCCAGTGAATCCGGCGTCAACATCGCGGCCAGTTGGGCGCGCACATTGTCATAGGCAGGCAGGGCCGGCGCGGTACGGATCGAGCTATCGCTGAGGAAATCGGTGGCATAGCCACCCGGCTCCACCAAGGTGACCTTGATACCGTGCTCGGCCACTTCGGCGGCCAGCGCCTCGCCGATGGCTTCAACGGCGAATTTAGTGCCCTCGTACACGCCGGCGATCGGCATCGCCACCACGCCCGCCACGCTGGAGACCATGATGATGTGCCCGCTTTTTTGCCCACGCAGCAGCGGCAGCGCGGCCTGGATCAGCGAAAGCGTGCCGAAGACATTGGTTTCAAACACCGCGCGCGCATCGTCGATCTGCACTTCTTCGATGGCACCCATGCAGCCGAAGCCGGCGTTGCTCAGCACCACATCCAGCCGCCCAAAGTGCCGATGCGCCTGCGCTACGGCATTGAACACGGCATTGCGGTCGGTGACATCCAGCATCAGCGACAGCACGGCATCGCCATATTCCGCGATCAGCGGTGCCAGTGCTTCGGTATTGCGCGCGGTTGCCGCCACCTTGTCACCACGGGCCAAGGCGGCCTCCACCCAGCACCGGCCAAATCCACGGGCGGCCCCGGTCACAAACCAGACCTTGTGTGTGCTCATTGAAACTCCTTTTTCTTTGTCGGGGGGACGAGTTGCATCTTTTTAACTTACAAATATCGTCAAGTTGTTAATCTGTCGTGCATGGCCGCCAGCCCCGACCCGATGCAAGTACGC
>JAUNTK010000108.1 GCA_030538735.1 Pseudomonadota bacterium | reverse complement strand
GCAGCCGTGCCAACCGGCCGCTGCTGCAGCCCGGCAACCACTTGTTTGAGGCCGATCAGCCCGGCCATGCCGGGCGACCGGGATCAGGGCTTACCAGAACGCCGTGTCCAGCCGACGCAGGGCATCGGCCAGATCGACCGCGCCGGTGCGTTCGATGTCCTCGCGGCTGTAGGCGCGGCCGGCGACTGCTGCACATGCCGGGGTATCCGCTTGATTGGCCGATTGCGGGTTGCGTGTGCGGCGGCGCTCACGGTCGGCAGTGATGCGCGAGCCGGTGTAGCGCAGGCAATGGCGATCCGACACGTTCGCTTCAGCCCGCTGCTTGCTGGGCGAGGTAGCAGGCTGTGGCTCGACATCGGCCTTGGGGTTGGATTGGGGCGACTGGGCCAGTGCCAGCGGTGAAAGCAGCAAACCAACAATCAATCCTGTGATCTTCATGATGATCCTCCCGTACACATACCCACTCTACGCCTTTGCATGGGCAAGATCGAATAGCGGCCGACGAGCATTCAGCCAGCGTCGAGCCGGTCATGCGCGGGCCATGCGCTGCCCCTACAATCGCTTGAATGAATACGTCATTGACCCGGCTGCTGCCCGTACTGGCGGCCGTCATACTTGCGGCCTGCGCCAGCACGCCGCAGCACACGCCACGCCCCACGCCACTGCTGCTGATTTCCATCGATGGCCTGCGTCCGGGCGATGTCAATGCTGCGGAAATGCCGAATCTGGCCCGGTTTGCCGCCACTGGCGTGCAGGCCGAGGGCATGCGGCCGGCGTATCCCACGTTGACGTTTCCCAATCACTACACGCTGGTCACCGGCCTGCGCCCGGACCGGCACGGGATCGTGCATAACTGGATTGTCGATCACGATCTCGGCAGCTTTCATCACTCCAAGCCCGCCGCCGTCGAGCAATCGCAGTGGTGGGGCGGTACGCCGATTTGGGTCAGCGCCCGCCGTGCCGGCCTGCGCAGCGCCACCCTGTATTGGCCGGGCAGCGAGGCGGAAATCAATGGCCTGCGCCCGGATATCTGGATGAAATACGATGACGGCACCAGCGCTGCATGGCGGGCCAACACGGTAGGCAACTGGTTGCTGTTGCCGAAGTCCAAGCGTCCCGATTTCGCCACCCTGTATTTCAACAAGGTCGATAGCCTTTCGCATCGCTACGGCCCGAACTCGCCCGAAGCCAGCGCGGCACGCCGCGATACCGATGCCGCCCTGGGCGCGCTGTTCGAGCGCCTGCGTCAGCACGGCAAACTTGAGCGCATCAATATCGTGCTGGTATCCGATCACGGCTTTGCCGAGGTGCCGCCGCAGAACCTGATCGCGATCGAATCGATGGTCGATGCGACAATCGCCAGCGCGCAATCCGATGGCCAGGTGATCGGGTTTGTACCCAAACCCGGGTTCGAGCAACAGGCCGCACAACGGCTGTTTGGCCGCCATGACCACTACCAATGCTGGGACAAGGCCAATCTACCCGCACGCTGGCATTACGGCAGCAACCCGCGCATCCCGGCCATCATCTGCCAGATGGATGAAGGCTGGGATGCTCATCCGCAAGCCACGGTGGACAGGCTGAAGCAAGTCCCGTTGCGCGGCTCGCATGGCTATGACCCGGCATTGCCATCGATGCGTGCCACCTTTATCGCCCACGGCCCGGCGTTCAAACCCGGCAGCCGGTTGCCGCTGTTCGATAACGTCGATGTCTATCCGCTGATGATGGAGTTGATCGGTGTCGAGGCCGCGCCCAATGACGGCACCGCGCGCACCTTCGATGCGGTGCGCAAGCGCGATTGAACACGCCGGGCATAGATGTCCGAAAATGGCGAGCACGATGTTGATGGCGGGCGCAGACTTGCCACATCGATTTGGGAGCCACGCCATGCACCGTCTGCGTTTCGTGATACCGGCTACGCGCCCGTGACGCTCTCGCTCGCCAGCTGCGAACAGGCGCGCCTTGCCCGCGATGCCCGCTTCGACGGCCTGTTTTTCACCGCCGTCAAAACCACCGGCATCTATTGCCGCCCAGTGTGCCCGGCACCGCCACCGAAGCCCGCCAACGTCGAATACTTCGCCCATGCGGCGGCGGCCGAGAGCGCCGGCTATCGCCCCTGCCTGCGCTGCCGGCCAGAACTCTCGCCCGCCGATAGCCAGTGGCGGCGTGGCGATGACATCGTTGCCCGCGCCGTGCAATTGATCGATGACGGCGCGCTGGATACCGATTCCGTGGCCGAGTTGGCCCGCCGCCTGCATGTCGGTGAGCGTCATCTGCGCCGGTTGTTTGTCGATACGCTGGGCGTTGCGCCGATGCAGTTGCAGGCCACGCGCAGGCTGTTGTTTGCCAAGCAATTGCTGAGCGAAACCGCCTTACCTATCACCGATGTCGCACTGGCTTCCGGCTTCCAAAGCCTGCGCCGCTTCAACGATGCCTTCCTGCGCGCCTATGGCATGGCACCGGCCCGCCTGCGCCAATCACCCCGGCAAACGCACAGCAGCGGGCCTATCGTGCTGCGTTTGAATTATCGGCCGCCATTCGATTTTGCCGCCTCGTTGGCGTTTTTGCAGCGCCGCGCCCTGCCCGGCATCGAAGACGTCAGCGAGCAGCGCTATCGCCGCGTGCTGGATGAAAGCGGCGCATGGTTTGAACTCACCGCACAGCCAAGCCATGAGCCCGCGCTGCAACTCTCGCTGCACGGTGTCGCCGCCGCTGCCTTGCCCGGCATCGTGCGCCGTGTGCGCCGCATGTTCGACTTGGATGCCAACCCACAAACGACCCACGCCTTGCTGGGGCAGGATGCCTTGCTTGCGCCGTTGATCGCCGCGCGGCCGGGGCTGCGCATGCCCGCCGGTTGGGATGCGTTCGAGGTAGCGGTACGTGCGGTGCTGGGCCAGCAAGTCAGCGTGGCGGCGGCCACCACACTGGCGCGCCGCTTGGTGGAGCGGCACGGCCGGCCACTCGCCACGCCCATCGACGCGGCATTGCACAGCCTATTCCCCACCCCGGCACAACTGGCCGATGCCCAGCTTGCCGATATCGGCCTGCCGGCCAAGCGCGCCGCCACGCTTGCCGCAGTCGCCCGCGCACTGGCCGATGGCGAGGTCGATTTCGCCCGCGAGCAATCGCTTGAGCAATTTGTCGAACGCTGGACGGCCCTGCCCGGCATCGGCGATTGGACGGCACAGTACATCGCGATGCGTGGCTTGGCGCATCCCGATGCCTTCCCCGCCGGTGATCTGATCCTGCGCAAACAGGCCGGCGCTGGCACACCAATCAGCGAAAAACTGCTACGCGCACGCGCCGAACGCTGGCGGCCGTGGCGCAGCTACGCCGTGATGCAGCTTTGGCAGGCCGCCAATATCGAGGAGAACCGTAGATGAGTACCCACTGGCAACATATCGATAGCCCAATTGGCCGGCTGATGATCGCAGCCGACAATGCCGGTATCCGTGCCATCGAGTTCCCGGAAAACCGCCATCCGGTTAAACGTGATGGTGATTGGCGCGAGGCCGCGCATCCCTTGATTAGCCGCGCCGCGCAACAACTTGGCGAATATTTCGCCGGCCAACGCCGCGATTTCGATCTGCCATTGGCAGCGCACGGCACCGCCTTCCAATTGCAGGTTTGGCAGGCGCTCAGCACCATCCCCTATGGCGAAACCCGCAGCTACGCACAGCAGGCGCACACCATCGGCAAGCCCAGCGCGGTACGCGCGGTGGGTGCCGCCAATGGCCGCAACCCGATCCCGATCATCGTGCCCTGCCACCGGGTGATCGGTGCCAATGGCGCACTGACCGGCTTTGGTGGCGGGTTACCGATCAAGCAATTTTTGCTGCGTCTGGAAGGCGCGCTGGCCTAGCCCGTATTCAACCGGCGAGCAATGCCTTGATCGCCGCACGGTAATCGCGTGCAACCGCATCGCGCTGCTGGTGGCGGCCATCGGCCACCACGCGCTGCCCGGCCACGCTGACCGCCTTCACCAGATTACGGTTGCCGGCAAACAGCCAGCGGTCCGCGATATCGGTTTCATTGGCACCAATCAGCGCCGGCGCATCGGCATCCAGCACAATCTCGTCCTGCACATCAAAGCCAGTGGCGGCCGCCGCGCTTTGCCACACGTCTTGCAACAGGGTTTCGCCGACACTGGGCTGCGCGGCGCTGCTGGCGATATTGCGATGGCGGGTAATCAGGCGTTGGCCGTATTCCAGCCAGCGCAGTTCCTCGACGGGCGATACCGAGACATGCGAATCCGAGCCGATGCCCCAGCGGCCACCGGCATCCAGATAATCGCGCAGCGCAAACAGGCCATCGCCCAGATTGGCCTCGGTGGTGGTGCAGATCGCCACCGTCGCGCCACTGTTGGCGACATCGCGTAGTTCGCCCGCATCAAGGTGGGTGGCATGGACCAGCGTCCAACGCGGGTCAACTTCGGCATTGCCCAACAACCAACGCACCGGGCGCGCACCGCGCAGCGCGATGGATTCTTCAACCTCGCCGGTCTGCTCGGCAATATGGATATGGATGCGGCTTTCTGCCGGCAAACCGGCCAGCACCTCGCGCATCGCCTCGGGCGGCACCGCACGCAGGCTGTGCAGGGCGCAGCCGATGTTGAGCGTGGCGCTTTCCTCAGTGCGCAGCTCCGCCAACAGGCACAGATAATCCTCGACCGAATGGCCAAAACGGCGCTGGCGTTGGCTCAATTCGCGGCCATCAAACCCGCCGGTCATATACAGCACCGGCAGCAAAGTCAGGCGGATGCCGGTTTCGCCTGCGGCCTCAATCAAGGCCCGCGACATCGCCGCACGGTCATCGTAAAAACCGCCATCCGGGCGGTGATGCAGATAATGAAATTCGCACACCGTGGTGTAACCGGCTTCGAGCATCTCCACATAAAGCTGCGCGGCAACCGCACGCAACTGCTCGGGCGTAAAGCGCGCCGCGATGCCGTACATGGTTTCGCGCCACGTCCAGAACGAATCGCTCGGATCACCCTGACGCTCGGCCATCCCGGCCATCGCGCGCTGAAACGCATGCGAATGCAAATTGGCGATGCCGGGCAGATGCCAGCCGTTTTCGTGATGTCGGATACTGTGCATCCGCCGATTGTCGCCCAGACCGGAGAAACGCGCGATGCAACCCACCGAAACCAGCGGCCTGCTGCTTGGCCCGACCCTTGCCACGCTCGATGCGGCATCCGGCTACGGCCTGATCGCAGATGGCGCATTGGCGTGGCGCGATGGTGTGATCCGCTTTGTCGGCCCGCGCGCCGAACTGCCCGAAAGCGAGGCGGAGGATTTCGATATCACCATCGAAACCGAGGGCCTCGTCACCCCCGGCCTAGTCGATTGCCACACCCATATCGTGTTTGCCGGCAACCGCGCCGGCGAGTTTGAAATGCGCCTGCAAGGCAAAACCTACGAAGAAATCGCCCGCGCTGGCGGCGGCATTATTTCCAGCGTCAACGCCGTGCGCAGCGCCAGTGACGATGCCCTATTTGCCGAATCGCTGCCCCGGGTTCAAGCCCTGATCCGTGATGGCGTAACCACGCTGGAAATCAAATCCGGCTACGGGCTTGATCTGGATAACGAACGCAAGATGCTGCGCGTGGCGCGGGCGCTGGGCGAGGCCTGCGGCATCACCGTCTGCACCACCTATCTGGCCGCGCACGCGCTGCCGCCGGAATACCAAGGCCGCGCCGACGATTACATCGACAAGGTGATCGAGTGGATGCCGGTCTTGGCCGACGAAGGTTTGATCGATGCGGTGGATGCGTTCTGCGAAGGCATCGGTTTCTCGCCGGCACAAACCCGGCGCGTGTTTGAGGCGGCGCGCACGCTGGGCCTGCCGGTCAAACTGCATGCCGACCAATTAAGCGATTTGAACGGCGCGGCCATCGCTGCGGAATTTTCCGGCCTCTCCGCCGACCATATCGAATACACCAATAGTGACAGCGTGCGCGCGATGAAAGCCGCCGGCACCGTCGCCGTACTGCTGCCCGGCGCTTTCCATGTGCTGCGCGAAACCAAGCAGCCGCCGCTTGCTGCCCTGCGCGCTGAAGGTGTGGCGATTGCCGTCGCCACCGATTGCAACCCTGGCACCTCACCGCTGATATCGCTGCGCCAAGCGATGCAACTGGCCTGCGTCCACTTCAAATTGACGCCAGAAGAAGCACTGCGCGGTGCTACCCAACACGCCGCGCGCGCATTGGCCTTGCAGGCGGATCGTGGCGTATTGAAAGCCGGGATGCGCGCCGATTTTGTGCTGTGGTCGGTCAAACAACCGGCCGAACTCAGCTACTGGCTGGGCGGCGAATTGTGCCAAGCGGTGTACGCTGGCGGGCAACGCCTTGTCTGAGTGACCGCCATGCGTCGTTCCGCCCGCTTGTTATGCGCCAGTTTGCTCGTCGCTATCGCGCCTGCCTTGGCCCAACCCGACAAAGCGGCGGGCGAATTGGCCGAGCGCATCCTGATCGTCGATACCCATATCGATGCGCCCGGCATGCTGCAAGAAAGCTGGCGCGATCTCACCATCCACACCGACCGCGAATTCGACTGGCCCAAAGCCAAGGCCGGCGGCCTCGATATCGCCTTCATGTCGATCTATACCTCACCCGGCGAGGATGCTGCCGGCACCGCGTACAGCATCGCCAATCAGCAAATTGATGCGGTCATCGCGCTGGCGAGCCGCGCGCCGGATAAATTCGCCGTACTCACCAGCCCACGCGATATCGAACGGCTGCGCACGGGCGGCCAAGTCCTGTTGCCGATGGGTATGGAAAACGGCGCGCCGCTGGCCGGCAAGCTGGAAAACCTGCAGTTTTTCTTCGATCGCGGCGTGCGCTACATCACGCTGGCGCATAGCGCGGCCAATGCGATTGCCGATTCCAGCTACGGTGTTGAGCGCAAATGGAACGGCTTGAGCCCGTTTGGCCGCGAACTCGTCACCCGGATGAACCGGCTGGGGATGATGGTCGATGTCTCGCATCTATCCGATGCCGCCGCTACCGAGGCGATCAGATTAAGCCGGGTGCCGGTGATTGCCAGCCATTCCGCCTTCCGCCATTTCACCCCGGATTTCGAGCGCAATATCAGCGATGAACTGGCCATCGCCATCGCAAAGAAGGGCGGCGTGGTGCAGATCCCGTTCGGCACCGCCTTCGTCAACCCGCAAGCGGCGGCCAATATCCAAGCCAAATTCCGTGGCCGCGAAGCCCTGCGCCAGCGCAATGAGGCCGCCCGCGCGGCCGGCCAACCGGAAGAAGATCGCGCCGCGTGGGAGGCCGCATGGGAGCAGGCACACCCGCCGCTGGCCACCGATATCGAAGCGGTGCTGGTGCAGATCGATTACGGCGTGAAACTAATCGGCATCAACCACATCGGCATCGGCTCGGATTTCGATGGTGTTGGGGGTGAATTACCCGATCAACTGCGCACCGCTGCGGATTTCCCCAAATTGATCGCCGGGCTGAAGGCGCGCGGGTATTCCGATACCGATATCGGCAAGATCATGGGCGGCAATTTTTTGCGTAGCTGGAAACTGATCGAGGCGGGTGCTGATCGGCGCTGAATTGAGGGCGCGAAAACCTCCACATCGATCCACAAACGCTCGCCCACAGAAAAGGCACTATCTCTCGAACCTGTATAGGCATCTCGGATAAGCGGGTATCATGATGGAACCCGCTGATGATGCACTTAATGACCTTGGCAGCTGCTGAGCCTTCGAAGAGTCCAATCTACCGGCCCAGACTTCCAACAATAAAGCAGCAGTCTGCTTCTCTCCCACCTGGATATGTCGCGTGTGAACTGCTTAAGTGAGCATTGCAGACCCATCTTGACAAACGAAGAAAGGCATGCTTTTTTCATTCACGCTACGCTAGCATCAATAAACACTTCAGAGCGAATCACTTCCTCATACCCCTGAATTCAGGGCAAAATTTATCGCATGTGCAGAGGAGCCGGCAATGTTCGACGTTTCTTTACTCATTCGGAAAGCCTCCATCGCCACCTTTATTGCCCAAGGTGATAGATGGATTGCGTCAATTGGCATGAGCTTGCTGGCAATTGCGCTCTGTACAACGCCCGTACATGCCCAATCCGAGCTGTACTCTTACCAGACCAACGGCTATGAGATGGCTAAATCCAACTCGGTCAAGCCTATTAGTGGCCTTGGTCAATTTGGAGAAGAGATCGACTTCAACTCAGGCTCGGCGACGTTTAGGAAAACAGTCGTAGACATCCCAGGAAATAATGTATTGCGTGTCGCAGTGGACTATACTTACAGGCTTTCACCACTCAGTCCAGGAGCCGCGCCAACATTCCAGTTTGAAAGGGATCTTCCTTTCATTGAGGGTATGCATGGGTTCTATGAAGGCTGGGTCGTCGGAAAGCCAGGCAGCTACACAAATCAACGATGTTCACACTGGAGGGCAAAGTTGGGGGCGGCTGATCTGCGTTCGCACGGCCCGTACCCAGAAACCTTTCTCCGCGATGAGTACTGGGAGGGCAACAGACTAGTTATCAATGGCAGCGGTGGAGTGCTAAGCGCTTTTACAAGCCCACCATCGGAAATTTCTGACGTAACGACGCACTGGGCGACCAATTCACAGTGGCGATTTAGTTGCTATACATTGCCTGATGGAAGCGAGGGATTCGTGGGTCACAGCCCTGATGGATTGAAGTATTACTTTGGAATTCCACAATTATACGGGCACCCGATTTGGGTCACTAGCACTTTCTCCGCGCCCGAAAAATCATGGATCGAAGTAAACCCTTACCGTATGTACTTGACTCGGGTGGAGGATCGCTTCGGTAACTGGGTGAAGTACGAGCCAACCCACGTAGTAAGCAGTGATGGAAGGCGCATAACGATCGAAACCTCGCCAAATGGAGTAACCCTTCGCGCAAATGGTCGAGCTTGGATAGTACAGGGGAATGGTCAGTTAACAACTATCACTAATCCAGATGGATCCACATGGTCCGCGCAGCAGATACAATACTCACTCACCTCTAATATTTTACTCGACAATTGGGGTGAAGGCTGCTCGATTTTTCCCGCATACGAGGCTTATAGAGGCTCTACCGTGGTGGCTGTCACGATTGAGTCTGGTGCGAAGGGAACTTTTTTGTTTGAGCCCAGGCGGCACGGATATTCTCATGTGCCATACGAATGCCACCCGAGAGCAGGTCATTTTTCTTGGTACCTAAAACACCCTGGAATACTTGATGAGGTTTCTTTGGTCTCGCGAAAAGTCGAGGGCCCTGGAATTATTTCGTACACTCACACCATCGACTATGGAGCAACCAATGCCTGCTTCGCGGCAGGGCCATCGCACCCCAGCTCACCAACGCAACGATGTACAGACCAATCTGCAACCACCCGCACCGTCACAATTAATGGCCCGAATGGTTACTGGCGACAATTGGTATTTGGAAATCGCTTCATGGTAGATGCGGGCGTTTTGCTGTCAGATCGCACAGGCGGCCTAATTGTCAAGAATTTCACACATTCTAATAGAGGGGGCAGCACTAACGGCTACGGCAAAACGCGCATCGGCTATAACATGAATGACTATGCAATCTTGCGAGTCGAACGGACAACATCAACGCAGTCAGGCGTGGATTTCGTCAGACATGTCAATAATTTTGACGAACATCATTACCCACTTTCCGTAAGCAGATGGAGTTCTCTTGGGCATAGCAAGACAGACACATTTGAATACCATCATGACACCAATATTTGGATATTAGGCCTACTGAAGAACTCAAGCACAAATGGAGTCGTAACCACACGAACTGAGTTCGGCAGTCGCAGCCTGCCGGAGCGCAACTTTATTTTTGGCAAGCTAAAGCAGATATTCAGTTACCATATCGATGGCACTTTGGCTACGATTACTAATGGCCGTGGAAACGCCACCGCACTATCCAACTGGTATCGCGGCATTCCTCAGAATATCGCCTATGCGGATAGCACAACCCAATCTGCTGT
>JAUNTK010000107.1 GCA_030538735.1 Pseudomonadota bacterium | reverse complement strand
CAGCACAAACAGCACAAACAGCAGCAAGGTCGGGCCGAAGGTGGCCCAGCGCGTGTACAGCTTGCGCTCGATCCAATCATCCGGGCAGCCCTTGCCGTATTGGTCGATGCTGGAGCGGTCGGCGCGCGCCTCGCGGTAGAGCTCAACGCCGCGCCAGAACACCGTGCCGATGCCCTTGAACATCGGGCTGTGCGGGTCTTCCTCGGTCTCGCATTTGGCGTGGTGTTTGCGATGGATCGCCGCCCATTCGCGCGCGATCATCGAGGTGGTCAGCCACGTCCAGAAGCGGAAAAAATGGGCGAGCACCGGATGGAAATCGACCCCGCGATGGGCCAGCGAACGATGCAGATACAGCGTCACCGAGAAAATCGTCAGCTGGGTGGCGATCAAGAAATACAGGCCGAGGCCGAGCCAGCCGATCTGGGTCAGACCACCGGCGAGAAAGTCGAGCAGGGAAGCGGGCATGTCGATACGTTACGCTGCGGATAGCAACAGAAATGATGGGGCCGATGTCGCCAATCGTCACCCGACGCCTGCGTATGTTGTTCAGTCGTCATGGCGTTGCGTAGGCGGCCGATGCCCCCATTTCTCCCGAATTGACGCCTGTTTTCCTGCCGCCATGCCTGAACTACCCGAAGTCGAAACCACCCGTCGCGGCCTGGAGCCGCATCTGCTTGGCCGCCGTATCGCCGCGATCAAATTGCGCCGTGAGCGGCTGCGCTGGCCGATCCCGGCCGAGGTGTCCGCGCGCCTCGTCGGCGAAGAAATCGCCGCGATCCGCCGCCGCGCCAAATACCTGTTGCTTGATACCGGCGATGGCAGCGCGCTCTGGCATCTGGGTATGTCGGGCAGCCTGCGGGTGTTGCCGGCCGATACCGCGGTGCGCGCCCATGATCACGTTGATTTTGTGCTGGATGATGGCCGCGTGCTGCGCTTCAACGACCCGCGCCGCTTTGGCTGCCTGCTTTGGCAAGCCGCCGGCGAGACCCACGAATTGCTGCGCGGCCTGGGCCCGGAGCCACTATCGGCGGATTTTGATGGTGATTATCTGTACGCCCGTGCGCGTGGCCGCAAGGCATCGATCAAAACCTTCTTGATGGATCAAACGGTGGTGGTCGGGGTCGGCAATATCTACGCCGCCGAGGCACTGTTTGCCGCTGGCATCGCCCCACAGCGCCAAGCCGGCAAGGTGAGCCGCGCACGCTATGTGCAGCTCGCCGATGCGATCAAACAAATCCTTGAGCGCGCCATCGAGCACGGCGGCACCACCTTGCGCGATTTCATCAACCCCGATGGCCTGCCCGGTTATTTCGAGCAGGAATTGTTTGTCTATGGCCGTGGCGGCGAGCCGTGCAAACACTGCGGCACGCGCTTGAAAGAAACCAAGATCGGCCAGCGCGCCAGTGTGTGGTGCCCAAAGTGTCAGCGATAGCCACGGTACAGGCACGAATGCGCCCCGGCGCTACACTGGCCGCATGAGCGATCCCGGTATCACCGAATGGTTGGACGAGGCGCGCAATGGCGACCGCGCTGCACTGGATCGCGTGTTGCAGGCGCTGTATCACGAGCTGCATGCGATGGCGAAGCGCCAACTGGGCGGCGAGCGCGATGAAACCCTTGATGCCACCGCCCTGGTGCATGAGGCGTATCTGAAATTGATCGGCCAAGATCAAGCCGAGTTTGCCGACCGCGCCGCGTTTTTTGCCTATGCCGCCTCGGCGATGCGTAGCGTAGTGGTCGATCATGCGCGCGCGCGGGTGGCGCTCAAGCGTGGCGGTGGCGATACCGTGCAGCGGGTGGCCGACCTGCCCGACAACGTCAATGACGGCATCCGGCTGGATGAGGATTTGATCTCGCTTGATAGCGCGCTGAGCCAGTTGGCCGAGGTTGACCCGCAGTTGGCGCGGATCGTTGAGCTGCGTTATTTCGCTGGCCTATCCGAGCCACAAATCGCCGAGTTGCTTGAGCGTGGCGAGCGCAGCGTGCGCCGTGATTGGCAGAAGGCGCGGATGTTTTTGCTGCATCAATTGCAGGGCGAATAATGGATGCGACGCGCTGGCAGCGGCTTTCATCCGAACTTGATGCCCTGCTTGATCTGGATGCCGAAACACGCCGGCGGCGCTTGGTTGAGATCGCAGCGGAGGATGCTGATTTCGCCCGCGATCTACACGCCTTGCTGGCCCAGGAATCCACCGAGGACAGCTTTCTCGATACCCCTTTGGTGACCGCGCCGCCCGGCCCGCGTGATGGCGAGCAGGTGGGCCCGTATCGCTTGCAGGCTTTGCTGGGCGAGGGCGGCATGGGCCAAGTGTGGCTGGCCGAGCGTGCCGATGGCATGTACCAGCGGCGGGTGGCATTGAAGCTGCTGCGCCCGGGGCTTGCCGACCCCAATCTGCGCCTGCGTTTTAGCCGCGAGCGGCAGATTTTGGCGCGTCTGGCCCACCCGCATATTGCACGCCTGCTGGATGCCGGGATCAGCGCCTCTGGCCAGCCGTATCTGGCGCTGGAGCATGTCGAAGGCGAGGGCTTGCTGGATTACTGCCGGACGCGCGGCTTGGGCGTGCGCCAGCGTTTGCAATTGTTCCGCCAGGTGTGCGCGGCGGTCAGCCACGCCCACGCCAACTTGGTGGTGCATCGCGATCTGAAGCCGTCGAACATTCTGGTCACGCCTGAGGGCGAGGTGCGCCTGCTTGATTTCGGCATCGCCAAATTGCTTGATGGCAATGCCGAGGACCCGCCCGATGCCACCCGCACCGGCCTGCGCAGTTTCACCCTGCACTATGCCGCGCCAGAGCAAATCCGTGGCGAGCCGGTGAGCACCCAGACCGATGTGTATTCGCTGGGCGTGATCCTGTACCAGTTGTTGAGCGGCGAGCGCCCGTATCGCTTGAAGCGCGAATCCAGTGCGCAATGGGAGGAGGCGATCCTCGCCAGTGACCCGCAACGGCCGTCGCAGGCGGTGTTGCGTGGTGGCGGTGACGCGGCTGTGGCAGGCGTTGATCGCAAGCGTTGGTCGCGGATGCTGGCGGGCGATATCGACAACATCGTGTTGAAGGCATTGTCCAAGCAGCCTGAGCAGCGCTATCCATCGGCGGAAGCGTTGTCGATGGATCTGCAGCGCCATCTCGATGGCCTGCCGGTGCTGGCGCGGCCGCAGAGCATTGCCTATCGCAGCCGCAAATTTCTGCGCCGACATCGCTGGTCGATCGTGCTGACCAGCGTGGTGGTCGGTAGCCTGCTTGGCCTCTTGGCATTGACCTGGGCCCAGCGCCAACAAGCGGTGCGCGAAACCGCACGTGCGCAGGCGCTGCAGGATTTTGTCATCGGTCTGTTTGAAAACGATGGCGTCGCCACCACTGGCAAGGCGTTGGATGTGGAAAGCCTGATCGATGCCGGTGAGCTGCGTGGCGAGCGCGAACTGGCGCGCCAGCCGCGTGCGCATGCCGAATTGCTGGGCGTGATCGCGCGCATCCGCATCGCGCTTGGCCAGTACGCCGAGGCCGATGAACTACTGGCGCGCCAGCGGGTATTGCTGGCCGCGCTGCCGGATGCGCCGCCGGCCCTGCAACTTGAAGCGGTGACCCAGCGTGGCCGCCTGCAACGCCTGCGTGGCGATGAGGATGCCTGCATCGCCACCCTGCGCCCGGTGTTTGCCAAGGCGCGCGCGGTGCAGAACCAGTTGCCGGCGCTGGCTTCCGATTACTACTCGCAGCTGGCGCGTTGTCAGCGCGCGGCTGGTGACCGCGAGCAGGCGCGGCGGCTGTTTGAGCAATCGCTATCGCTGCGCAAAAGCATGTTGGGCGATGATATTGGCGTGGTGGAAAACCTCACCGATCTGGCTGCGTTGTCGGTGGATGCCGGTGATAGCGCGGCGGCGTTGCGCGGCTTTCAGGCGGCCTTGGCCTTGCTCAACCAGATCGCCGGCCCGCGCCACCCGTTGGCGATTGATATCCAGCATTCGATCGCCAGCGCCGAGCAGGCCAGTGGCCGCGATTCATCGGCGCTGAAAACCTATGCCGATGCCTTGGCACTGGCCGATAGCCTGCTTGGCCCCGGCCACCCGACCACGCTGGATCTGCGCCATCAGTACGGCCTGTTGTTATTGGCGCAGGGACGCATCGCTGATGCCCGCGATGCGCTATCGGCCAACCACCCGCAAGTGCTGCGCCGCTACGAGACGAATGCGCTGGAAGTCGCGGTATCGTGGGATGCGCTGGGCCAGGCCGCGTATGCGGCGGGCGATCTGGATCAGGCGCATGGCGATTTTTTGCGCGCCGCGCGTTTGCAACGTGACCGCAATGCCAATGCCGCGTTGACGCAAACCCTGCAGCGCGATGCCGCGGTGTTGATCGAAAGCGGTTTGGCGCAGGCCGCGTTGAAAGTGCTGGAAGACATCGCCCAATTGCCCGAGGGCATGAGCGCCGATGGCCTGTTGTTGCAAGCCGAAGCCCACCGCCGGCTGGGCAACCCGGCGCGGGCCTTGTCGTTGATCAATGCCGCGCAGCAATTGCAGCCGGGTTCGCTGGATGCGCGCATCGCGCGTGCGCGCCTGCAGTTGAGCGCGGATGCGCCCAGCGCGAACATTCAGGCGGCCGCCTTGGCGAGCTTGGGCAGCATCGCCGCAGAGCCGGTTGTCAACGGGCGTGGCCTGCAGCAGCACCTGCATGCGCGCGAGGTGTTGGCCGAGTTTCAATGCCGTGAAGACCCGGCTGGCGGGTTAAAAAGTTTTGATGCCTTGCTCGCCACATTGGCCGAATTGCGTACCGAGCCCGGCAGTGAAGGGCGCCGTATTGGCGCAACGCGCGCGGCCTGCGTGGCATTGCAGCCCGCGCCAGAAGATGCGCCTGCCGTGCGTTGATAACAGCCGCGTTGGTCGCCGTGCGCGTTGCTTACAGCAAGGGCGGTTGCAACGGCGCGATCTCGCCTTCGCCGCGCATCACCTTCTTGAACTCGCGGCGGCTGACCGACACATAGCGCTCGTTGCCGCCGATTTCAACCTGCGGGCCATCGGCCAGCGCACGCCCGGCTTCATCCACCCGCACCGTCATGGTCGCCTTGCTGCCGCTGTGGCAGATCGTTTTGATCTCCTCCAGCTCGTCGGCCCATGCCAACAGCGCCGCGCTGCCTGCAAACAACTCGCCGCGAAAATCGGTGCGCAGGCCATAGCACAGCACCGGGATGCCCAGCGTATCGACCACCTCGCTCAACTGCCAGACCTGCGCCTTCGATAGAAATTGCGCCTCGTCCACCAGCACGCAACTCAGGCGGCCGTGGGCGACGATCTCGGTTTCGATCACCCGCTGTAGATCGTCATCGGCGCGGAAGCGGATCGCCTCGGCTTGCAAGCCAATCCGCGAGGCCACCTTGCCGCCCGCACGCACATCCAGCATCGGTGCCAGAATCGCCACCCGCATGCCGCGCTCGCGGTAGTTGTGCGCCGATTGCAGCAAGGTGGTGGTCTTGCCAGCATTCATCGCCGAATAATAGAAATAAAGTTTCGCCATGCCGGGATTGTAGGGCCGGCTTGGCCGACGGGCGCTTACCGTGGCCACCGCGCAAACCCGTCGTCGGCGATGCTGTGTTGTCAATCTCGACACACCGCGCGGCTGCCACCACAATGGCCCGCCATCCCGCACGTTGCCATGCACGGCCTCAATCCGCCACAACGCCAAGCTGTCCTGCACACCGAAGGCCCGTTGCTGGTGCTGGCCGGTGCCGGCAGCGGCAAAACCCGGGTGATCGTGGAGAAGATCGCCCAGTTGATCGCGACCGGGCGCTACCCGGCGCGGCGCATCGCGGCGATCACCTTCACCAACAAATCGGCGAAGGAAATGCGCGAGCGCGTTGGCAAGCGGATCAAGGGTGATGCGGCCGATGGCCTGACCATCTGCACCTTCCACGCGCTGGGCTTAAAGATCGTGCAGATCGATTGCGCCAAGTTGGGCCTGAAGCGTGGTTTCTCGGTGTTTGATGCCGATGATGCGATGGGCTTGGTCAAGGATTTGCTGCCCGGGGCCAAACCTGACGCGGTGCAGGCCGGGCTGGCGTTGATCTCGCGCGCCAAGAATGCCGGCCTCTCACCGGATGAAGCACTGGCGGCGGCGCGCTCGACCCGTGAGCTGGAAGCGGCGCAGTTGTATGCCAAATACCAAGCGCGGCTGGAAAGTTTCAACGCGGTGGATTTCGATGACCTGATCCGCCTGCCGGTGCAATTGCTGGAAACCGATACCGAGGCGCGCGATGCTTGGCGCGAGCGGATCGGCTACCTGTTGGTGGACGAATGCCAAGACACCAATGATGCGCAATATCGCCTGCTGAAAGCACTGGCCGGGGATGCCGGCCAATTCACCTGCGTGGGCGATGATGACCAATCGATCTACGCATGGCGCGGTGCCAACCCGGAAAACCTGTTGCAGATGGGCAGCGATTACCCGGCGCTCACTATCGTCAAGCTGGAGCAGAACTACCGCTGCTCCAACCGCGTGCTGCGCACCGCCAACCACCTGATCGCGCATAACCCGCACGAGCACCTCAAGACCTTGTGGAGCGATTCCGCCGATGGCGAGCGCATCCGCGTATGGGAATGCCGCGATAGCGAGCACGAGGCGGAAAAAGTGGCTGCCGAGATCGATTTCATCGCCAAATCGCGGCAGGCAGCGTGGAGCGATTTCTGCATCCTGTTCCGCGGCAACCATCAATCTCGGCTGCTGGAAAAAGCGCTGCAACTCTTGCGCATTCCCTATCACCTCTCCGGCGGCACCGCCTTTCTTGAGCGCGCCGAAGTGAAGGATGCACTGGCGTGGCTGCGCCTGTTGGTCAACCCGGAAGATGATTCGGCGTTTCTGCGTGCGGTGCAAAACCCCAAGCGCGAAGTTGGCCAGACCACTTTGGCCAAGTTGGCCGAACTGGCACGCGAAGCGCATTTGCCGATGTCGCGCGCGGCCGAATCGGTGGGCTTGCTCAAACAGTTGCCGCCACGTGCCGCCAACGCCCTGCATGGCTTCACCGATATCCTGCACACCTTGCGCCGCGAAGCCCAGGAGAAAACCGCCGCCGATCTGGTGCGCAGCGTGGCGGCGAGATCGGGGCTGGAAGCGATGCTGAAAGCGCAATGCAAAACCGAGCAGCTCTACCAGATCCGGCGCGGCAATCTGGAGGAATTGGCGCAGTGGTTCGAGGGCGCCAAGGGCAATGGCGTGGGTGATCTGGCCGCGCAACTGGCACTGGTCTCGCGCAACGACAAGGATGATGCCGGCAACCAGGTGCGCCTGATGAGCCTGCATGCCTCGAAGGGGCTGGAGTTTCGCTATGTCTTTATCGTCGGCATGGAAGACGGCAGCCTGCCGCACGAGGCCAGTCTTGATGAAGGCCGATTGGAAGAGGAGCGCCGCCTGCTGTATGTCGGCATCACCCGCGCCAAAGAGCAGCTATGGCTATCGCATTCGATCCGCGCCACGCGCTGGGGCAGTGTGGTGAAACTTTCGCCATCGCGCTTCTTCGAGGAATTGCCGCCCGGCGAGCTGCAACGCGATGGCGCCGACCCCGAAGCCGATGCCGAACGCAAACAACAACGCGGCCGCGCGGGCTTGGCCGGTATCGCCGCCTTGTTCGATGACTAAGCACTGCAACCGGCGCGCCATCGGCAACCGTTAAACTCAGCCCCTTTCCATCCCGAGGCCGATCCATGCGCCCAATGTTGAAAACCAGCCTGTTGACCGCCGCCGTGTTGCTGGCGGCCTGCAAGCCAACCGCCACGGATGCCCCGGCCAGCGCCGCGCTGCCAAGCACGGGCAGCACAGCCAGCAGCCAAACGGCCAAGCCGGCACCCAGCGATGCCGACGACAATCTCAATGCCGTGGTTTGGATCCAGCGTTCGGTCGAATACGCCGCGACCACCAGCACCATCTACCGCGCGGCGATCACCGAGTTGGATGCGATGCTGAAATCCGGCGAGAGCGCGCTGGTGGCGGAAGAACGCAGCGCCAACGATGCCGCGCTGCCGCCGGCCATCGTGATGGATGTCGATGAAACCGTGTTGGATAACTCGCCGTATCAGGCGCGTCTGGTGGCCGATGGCCGCGAGTTCAACGACATCAGCTGGGATCAATGGGTGGCCGAGAAGAAGGCCAAGCCGGTGCCGGGCGTGGTCGAGTTTGCCAAGGCGGCGGATGCCAAGGGCATCACCATCCTCTACATCTCCAACCGCGCCACCCATTTGAAAGAGGCCACCATCGCCAACCTCAAGGCCGAGGGCCTGCCGGTCAAGAATGATGATGTCTTTCTGGGCTTGGGCACCTTCGTCGCCGATTGCGAACAGGTCGGCAGCGAAAAACTATGCCGGCGCAAACTGGCCGGGCAGCAGTACCGGGTGCTGATGCAATTTGGCGACCAACTGGGCGATTTCGTCCAGATCGTCGCCAATACCCCGGAGGCGCGCGCCGAGTTATCAGCGCAATATGCTGACTGGTGGGGGCGGCGCTGGTACATGCTGCCCAATCCCAGCTACGGCAGTTGGGAGCCGGCCCTGTTCAACAACAACTGGGCCCAGCCACGGCAAGACAGGCGCGCCGCAAAACGCGATGCAATGATCCAAGAAAAATGATTTAAAACAACAAGTTGCCTGATGTAATTTAAGGTATTGCATAAAGTGTGGCGAGCCATTAATCTGTGCCCGCCACAACATGTCCACCGGCCTTGCCGGATTCCAGAGGAGGCTCAGGCCTCCTTCTTTTTTTCTTGGCGTTTGTCGCGATTCGCGGCCCGTGTCCTTGCGGCCGCCAAGGCTCTTGTCCCAAGATGCAGGGTCCGGGGGCTTTCGCATTCTGTCCATGACGTCTTATCCGCACCGATCCTGGCAAGGTATCGTCGTGGCGCTGGTCTGCAGCGCACTGCTTGCTTGTACGCCCGATCCTGCCGCCGATGGCCGAAACCCGCCGCATGTGGAGCGCTCCGGGGCCGCCACCCCGGCCGAAGCGGTCAGCGGCCTGCTTGATCATCTTCGCCATAACGATCTGGCCGGCATGGCCGAGGCCGCCTTGCCTGCCGATCTTCACGCTGAAGTTGATGCCGCATGGCGCAGGGGTGACAGCCGCTGGCCGCTGACCGAGCTGCCGCTGGATGACAACATCCCCAAGCTGCTGGCCGCGCTTTCCGGGCCACAGGCAGAAAGCACGCTCAACGCCACATTCAAACGCCAGATGTCTGGCCAGACCCGCGCCCTGCAAGAGGCCGCGCGCGGCCTTGGCATGTTCGGCAAGGAGTATCTGGGCCGCGAGGGCGATTACAACGCCGACCAGCGCCAGCATTACACCCAACTGATCGATGCCTTTGCCGGCTGGGCCGCGCAAGCACCGCTGGGCGATCCCGGGCGCGGCAGGCAAAGCATCGGATTGTTGGTGAAAGGTGCCGAGCGCAGCGGCATCGCAGGCGACGAGGATTTCAGCCGGCTCGGCATGAGCGCCAGCCTGAAGGCGCTGACCCCGCTGTATATCGCGATCAAACAGATGCTGGCGTTGTACGGTTTGGGCGTGGATGCCAGTCTGGCCAGCGTCCGGGTGGAAACTGTTGAACAGGACGGCGATCAAGCCCGCGTGCAGGTGAAATACGAGCTGGCCGAGCGCCCGGTGCAGACCGTGATGCAGGCGGTGCGCATCGATGGCCGCTGGTATCTGGCCGATCATCTGCAGGCGGCGCGTGATTCGCTGGGCGAGCCAGAAGCCGGCCCAGAAGCGGATCTGGAAACCGAACCGGAGGCCGGGCAAACCCCTGCGGCGGCGGATGTTGCTGCGCCAGCTGCGCGATAATACCGGCAATGGTCAATCAGAATTCCCTGCCGTTCCCCGAGCCTGACAAGCCGGCGCAAACGGATACGCCGTCCAAGACACCAAGCACGGCCCCGAACCACGGCGCAGACGCGGCCGAAGCGATGCCCGATGCTGTGGCTGATGAGCTGCGCGCCGAGGCAAGCGATACCGGGCTGGGCCTGCCGCTT
>JAUNTK010000106.1 GCA_030538735.1 Pseudomonadota bacterium | reverse complement strand
CCATCGCGCCGCCCATGCCCTTGACCATCTTGCCGGGCACCATCCAGTTGGCCAGATCGCCCTTATCGGTCACTTCCATTGCACCCAGGATGGCGAGATCGATATGGCCGCCGCGGATCATCGCGAAGGAATCATGGCTGCCAAAAAAGCTGGCGCCGCTGATCGCGGTGACGGTCTGTTTGCCGGCGTTGATCAGGTCGGCATCCACTTCATCTTCAGCCGGGAACGGGCCGATGCCCAGCAGGCCGTTTTCGCTTTGCAGCCACACGTCCATGCCATCAGGGATGTAGTTGGCGACCAGCGTCGGCAAGCCAATGCCAAGGTTGACGTAGGCACCATCGCTCAATTCCTGCGCGGCGCGCTGCGCCATTTGGTCACGATTCCAGGCCATTACTTGTCCCCCGCCGCACGCACGGTGCGTTGTTCGATACGTTTTTCCGGGCTCGCATTGACCACGATGCGATCCACATAAATGCCGGGCAGATGCACCTGATCCGGGTCGATCTCGCCGGTTTCAACCAACTCCTCAACCTCGGCGATGCACACCTTACCGGCCATCGCGCAGGCTGGATTGAAGTTGCGCGCGGTCTTGCGGAACACCAAATTGCCAGCCTTGTCGGCCTTCCACGCCTTGACCAGCGAGACATCGGCTTTCAGCGCGGTTTCCAGCACATACCAGCGGCCATCGATCTCGCGGGTTTCCTTGCCATCGGCCACCACCGTGCCGTAGCCCGTCGCGGTGAAGAAGGCCGGGATACCGGCACCACCCGCGCGCAGGCGCTCGGCCAACGTGCCCTGCGGGTTGAACTCCAGCTCCAGCTCGCCGGAGAGAAATTGCCGCTCGAATTCTTTGTTCTCGCCCACATAGGACGAAATCATCTTCTTGATCTGCCGCGTTTCCAGCAGCACGCCAAGGCCAAAGCCATCGACGCCGGCATTATTGGAAATCGCGGTCAAATCTTTGACCCCGGAATCACGCAGCGCGGCGATCAACGCCTCGGGGATGCCGCACAGACCAAAGCCGCCAACGGCGAGCGTCTGGCCATCGGCGACGACGCCGGCCAATGCGGTCTTGGCATCGGGTTGCAGTTTGCTTCGACTCATCGATACACACCTTGCCTGTGGAGCGGCAAGTGTAACGCGCGGATGCGACCCAGCCGAGGCGTACTGTACGAAGGTACGAGACGAGGGCGGCCCTCAGCCGCGCCCGTACACATCCTCCAGCCGCTCGATATCGTCCTCGCCCAAATAGCTGCCCGATTGCACTTCGATCAGTTCCACCGGCGTATCGGTGGTATTGCGCAGGCGGTGGATGCTGCCCTTGGGCAGATAGGTGCTTTGGTTTGCGTGCAGCTCAAACACATCCTTGTCGCGGGTCACTTCGGCCACGCCCGAAACCACAATCCAGTGTTCGGCGCGATGCTGATGCCGTTGCAAACTGAGCGCGGCACCGGGCTTGACCACGATGCGCTTGACTTGGAAGCGCTCACCCATCGCCAACGAATCGTAGCTGCCCCACGGCCGATACACCTTGCGATGATGCAGATGCTCGGTGCGGCCCTCGGCCTTCAAAGTATCGACCAACTGCTTGACATCCTGCACCCGGTCACGATGCGCCACCAACAGCGCATCGGCGGTATCAACCACGATCAAATCACGTACGCCAAGTGTGGCAACCAAGCGATCATCGGCGGCCTGCAGATAGCTGTCGTGGGTATCAATCGCGATGGTGTCGCCCAGTTGCACATTGCCATCGGCATCACGCGCGGCCACGCTCCACAACGATGACCAGCTGCCGACATCGCTCCAGCCGCATTGCACCGGCACCACGGCGGCATCGCTGACCCGTTCCATCACCGCGTAATCGATCGAATCGCTGGGGCTATCGGCAAAGGCCCCGGCATCGATACGAATGAAATCAAGATCGCGACGAGCGTTGTTGTAGCCACGGCGCGTGGCATCCAGAATCGCCGGCGCGTGCTCGGCCAATGCGCGCAGATAGGCATCGGCACGGAACAGGAACATGCCGGAGTTCCACAGATAGTCACCGCTGGCCAGATAGGCGGCGGCGCGCTCGGCATCGGGTTTTTCGACAAAGGCGGCAATCTCATGCACGCCTGTGCGCAGCTCGGCGCCACGGCGGATGTAGCCGTAGCCGGTCTCGGCGTATTCCGGTTGGATGCCGAACGTCACCAAGGCGCCCGCCTCGGCCTGCGGCAGGCCGGTCAGCACTGCTGCGCGAAATGCGGCTTCATCGCGGATCAGATGATCCGCCGGCAACACCAGCAACACGCCATCGGGATCGTTGGCGACGACGTGCAATGCCGCCAAAGCAATCGCAGGCGCGGTATTGCGCGCCACCGGCTCCAGCAAAATGCCGCCATTTTCAAGGCCGATTGCCTGCAACTGCTCACCAACCATGAAGCGGTGATCGTCGGCGCAGATGGTCAGCACCGGGGCGGCATTCTCCAGCGCCACCACCCGCCGCGCGGTGGACTGGAACAGGGTTTCATCGCCCACCAAGGGCAGGAATTGCTTGGGCGTATTGCTGCGCGAGCGCGGCCACAACCGGGTGCCGCTGCCGCCACTGAGAATCACGGGATGGATCATGCCGATCTGCATTCACTGCATGGAAAACATGCCCGCAAGCCTACTTCATCCACGTGCTGCCAGTGCATCCAGAACTGAATCCAAGCCCTGCTGCCAACTCGGCAGCGCCACCGACCAGTCATCACGCAGGCTTTGCGTATCCAGCACCGAATAGGCCGGGCGTCGGGCCGGGGTGGGGAATTCCGCGCTGCCGATCGGCCGCACATCGGGAATGCGGGCGATCAGGCCACGCTGATGGGCACCCTGCATGATCGCTTCGGCAAAACCGTGCCATGTGGTGTCGCCCAGCGCGGTCAGATGCCAGGTGCCGCTGCGGCGCTGACCGGCCTGCACGATCTTGGCGGTGACATCGGCGATCAAGGCGGCGGGCGTCGGCGTGCCGCGCTGGTCGGCCACCACGCGCAATTGATCGCGCTCAGCCGCCAAGCGCAGCATCGTCAGCAGGAAATTCTTGCCGTGATCGGCATACACCCACGCGGTGCGCAGGATGGCGTGCCGGCAGCCGCTGGCGCGGATCGCCTGCTCACCGGCCAATTTGCTCTCGCCATACACGCCCAGTGGCGCACTGGGTTGATCCGGCAAGTATGGCCGCTCGCCTTGTCCATCGAACACGTAATCGGTGGAGTAATGCACGAGATAGGTGCCTTGCGCGGCGCAGGCATTGGCGATGATTGCGACCGCCTCGGCATTGATGCGC
Organism: Pseudomonadota bacterium; assembly: GCA_030538735.1. Lineage (GTDB taxonomy): Bacteria > Pseudomonadota > Gammaproteobacteria > Xanthomonadales > Xanthomonadaceae > Solilutibacter. Next base: position 6,692 of record JAUNTK010000106.1, on the reverse strand, counting down.
AAGGCCAGCGCACGCTCGCTCTCGGCCTTGTCCACCGCCGTGTAGGCGGCAGCATTGACCACCACATCCGGTACCAGCCGTCGGATCAATTCCGCCAAGGAATCGGGATGCTCGAAATCGGCGGTTTCATCACCGCCGCCACCGCTGCGCGTCGCCGCGATCAGCTCACCGGCACCGGTCAGAGCGCGCCGACATTCCGTGCCGACCTGACCATTGGCACCCAGCAGCAAGACTCTCATGCGGCAAACACCGGCAGGCGCTCTGGCGCGATATCGGCCAGAAACGGCGCGGCCGCATCCTTGGCCGAGAGCGATGGCGCGGCCAGCGGCCAATCAATCGCCAACGCGGCATCGTTCCAGGCGATATTGGCATCACCTACGGCATCGTAAGTTTCAGTGCATTGGTAGGCAAACAACGCGGTATCGCTCAGCACTGCAAAACCATGCGCAAAGCCTTCGGGGATCCAGAAGTGGCGCTTGTTTTCCGCGCTCAACAGCACCGCCGCCCATTGGCCGAAGGTGGGTGAGCCGCGACGGATATCCACCGCCACATCCCAGACCTCGCCCTGCAAGACGGACACGAATTTGCCCTGCGGCTTCGGCCATTGGTAATGCAGACCACGCAACACACCCTTGGCCGATTGCGAGACATTGCCCTGCTTGAATTGCAGGTTGAGACCGTGATCGGCCAATTTATCGGTATTGAAGGATTCGTAGAAAAAGCCGCGCTGATCGGCAAACACGCGCGGCTCGATGATCAGGCAACCGGGCAGTGTGGTCTCGATGATATTCATGCTACATAGCCCCGCTCGGGCAGGCTCATCAGGTATTGGCCGTAGCCGTTTTTCAGTAGTGGTTTAGCCAAGGCTTCAAGCTGGACGACATCAATCCAGCCATTGTGGAAGGCGATTTCTTCCGGGCAGCACACCCGCAAACCTTGCCGCGCTTCGATGGTTTCGATGTAGTTGGCCGCTTCGAGCAAAGAACCGTGGGTGCCGGTATCCAGCCACGCATAACCACGGCCGAGTTGCTCCAGATGCAACGAGCCTTCTTGCAGATAGACCTTGTTGAGATCGGTGATTTCCAACTCACCACGCGGCGATGGTTGCAGTGCGGCGGCAAATTCCGGCGCGCGGCCATCGTAGAAATACAGCCCGGTTACGGCGTAATGCGAGCGTGGATTTTCCGGCTTTTCCTCCAGGCCGACCACCTTGCCATTGGCATCAAACTCGGCCACGCCATAACGCTCCGGGTCTTGCACCCAGTAGCCGAACACGGTTGATCCATCATCGCGCGCATCGGCACGCTTCAACATCGCGGTCAAGCCCGGGCCGTGGAAGATGTTGTCACCCAGCACCAAGCAGCTCGGCGCGCCAGCAAGAAACTCGCGCCCCAAGATAAACGCCTGCGCCAACCCATCTGGGCTCGGCTGCGCCACGTACTCAAACTTCATGCCCCATTGCGAGCCATCGCCCAGCAGGCTCTTGAACAAGGCTTGCTCGTGCGGGGTATTGATGATCAACACCTCGCGGATCCCGGCCAGCATCAGCACGCTGAGCGGGTAATAGATCATCGGCTTGTCGTACACCGGCAGCAATTGCTTGCTGATGCCTTGGGTGATCGGGTACAGCCGGGTGCCGGAGCCGCCAGCCAGAATGATGCCCTTGCGATCCATTTTTACGCGCCTCCTTGTGCCTGCCCGATGCGTTCAAGCCGATACGAGCCATCCAGCACGCGATCGACCCAGCGTTGGTTCGACAGATACCAATCCACCGTATCGGCGATGCCTTGTTCAAACGTATGCGCCGGCTCCCAGCCCAGCTCGCGCTTGAGCTTGCTGGCATCGATTGCATAGCGGCGGTCATGGCCGGGGCGGTCGCGCACATAGGTGATCTGCGATGCGTACTTTTCACCATCGGCACGCGGCTGTTTGGCATCCAACAAGGCGCAGATGGTCTTCACTACCTCGATGTTCTGCTTCTCGGCATTGCCACCGACGTTATAGGTTTCACCCACCTTGCCGCCATCGAGCACGCGACGGATCGCCGTGCAGTGATCGCCCACATACAGCCAATCGCGCACGTTCAAGCCATCGCCATAGATCGGCAGCGGCTCGCCGGCAATCGCCTTGGCGATCACCAGCGGGATCAGCTTTTCCGGGAACTGGTACGGGCCGTAGTTATTGCTGCAATTGGTGGTCAAGACCGGCAGCCCGTAGGTGTGATGGAAGGCGCGCACCAGATGATCCGAGGCCGCTTTTGAAGCCGAATACGGCGAGTTGGGCGCATACGGCGTTTCTTCGGTGAAAAGACCCGTATCGCCCAGCGAGCCGTACACCTCGTCGGTCGAGACATGCAGGAAGCGGAAGGCATCGCGCCTGTCACCATCCAGCGATTTCCAGTAATCGCGGCTGGCCTCCAACAGCGCCAAGGTGCCGACCACATTGGTTTCCACAAACGCGGCCGGCCCATCAATCGATCGATCAACATGGCTTTCGGCTGCGAAGTTGATCACCGCATCCGGTTGATGTTCGGCCAGCAGTGCAGCAACCAGCGCGCCATCACCGATATCGCCCTTGACGAAGATATGGCTACCATCGCCATCCAGCGCGGCAAGGGTATCGAGGTTGCCGGCATAGGTCAGCGCATCGAGATTGATGACCTTGACCCCATCGCGCACCGCCTGCAACACGAAGTTGCCGCCAATGAAACCGGCACCGCCGGTGACCAGCCATGTCTTCATTCGATCACTCCGGGTTACGAAACCCCGCATTGTAATCGCCCGCCCCCGTCCCGCCCGACTCCGTTAGAATGTGGGGCTGGCATTTGCACTATCTAAGGCTCTCTGTCCGATGAAGATTCTTGTTGGCTACAAGCGCGTCGTTGACGCCAATGTCCGTATCCAGGTCAAGCCCGATGGCTCCGGCGTGGTCACCGATGGCGTCAAGCTCTCGCCCAACCCGTTCTGCGATATCGCGCTGGAAGAAGCCCTGCGCCTGCGCGACAAGGGCATCGCCACGGAAGTGGTGGTCGCCACGATTGCCCCGGCCGATGCCCAGCCGCATCTGCGCAATGGTCTGGCGATGGGTGCCAACCGCGCCATCCATGTGGTCAGCGACGAGGCCGTACAGCCGCTGACCGCCGCCCGCACCCTGCTGAAATTGATCGAGAAAGAGCAGCCCGATATCGTCCTACTGGGCAAGCAGGCCATCGATGACGATGCCAACCAAACCGGCCAGATGCTGGCCACGCTGTGGGGCCGGCCGCAGGCCACCTTCGCCAGCGAAGTGGTGGTGGATGGCGGCAAGGCCACCGTGACCCGCGAAGTGGATGCGGGGTTGGAGACGTTGGAAATCGATCTGCCGGCGGTCATCACCAGCGATTTGCGCTTGAACGAGCCGCGCTTCATCAAGCTGCCTGACATCATGAAGGCCAAATCCAAGCCGCTGGAAACCATCGCCATCGCCGATCTCGGCGTTGAAGCGGCCAATACGCTCAAGACCACCCACTACGCCGCCCCGGCGCAGCGCAGCCGTGGCGTGATGGTCAAGGACGCGGCCGAACTGGTCGCCAAGCTGAAGGAAAAAGGCCTGTTGTGATCCGCCCTGCCGGGCCTGCCCGGCGTTGTGAGAATCCAGCCGCCGCATCGCCGGGCCTACCCGGCACTACACAGAACAACGGAGTTTCTTCCATGTCCAACGTCCTGATCGTTGCAGAACACCTTGATGGCAAGCTCAATGCCGCCACCGCCAAATGCGTCTCGGCTGCCAAGGCACTGAACCCGGCCGCCATCGATATCGTGGTACTGGCCGCCGACCCGGCCGCCATCGCCGCCGAAGCCGCCGAGATCGACGGCGTTGGCAAGGTGCTGGCCGTGGCCAACGCCGCCAACCAACACGCCCTCGCGCAAGTACTGGCCCCGCAAATCGCCCAACTGGCCGCTGGCTACAGCCATGTGTTCGGCCCCAGCACCACCTTCGGCAAGGATCTGATGCCAGCGGTTGCCGCCCTGCTCGGCGTTGCCCAAGTCTCCGACCTGATGGCCGTCGAAGGCGCACACAGCTTCAAGCGCCCGATCTATGCCGGCAACGCCATCATCACCGTTGAAGCCCCGGCCGACCAAACCGTGGTCGCCACCGTGCGCACCGCCTCGTGGCCGGAAGCCGGCAAGGGCGGCAACGCCAACGTGGAAAATGCCAGCGTCGATGCCACATTGCCCAGCCACACCCGCTTCATCAAGCTGGAAGCCGGCAAATCCGACCGCCCCGATCTGCAATCGGCCAAGCGCGTCGTCTCCGGCGGCCGTGGCGTGGGCAGCGCGGAAAACTTCCGTGTCATCTACGATTTCGCCGACAAACTCGGTGCCGGTGTGGGTGCCTCACGCGCCGCCGTCGATGCCGGCTATGTGCCCAACGATATGCAAGTGGGCCAGACCGGCAAGATCATCGCGCCAGAACTGTATGTCGCCATCGGCATCTCCGGCGCGATCCAGCACCTCACCGGCATCAAAGACGCCGGCACCATTGTTGCCATCAACAAAGATGCCGATGCACCGATCTTCGAGATCGCCGATATCGGGCTGGTGGGCGATTTGTTCCAGATTTTGCCGGAACTGCAGGCGGCGCTCTGAGCCATGCAGGCCGCGCCCACGGACACGCCGGATATTTCAATCGTTTCGCCTGTCTACGGCTGCGTCGGCTGCCTCGAAGATTTGGTTGAGCGCACCCGCGCGAGCCTGCAAAACAGCGGCAAATCGTTCGAGATCATCTTGGTGGACGATGCCAGCCCCGATCAATCTTGGGGCCGCATTGTCGAGCTTGCCGCGCACGACCCCGCAGTGCGCGGCCTGCGCCTGTCACGCAATTTCGGCCAGCACCCAGCCATCTCGGCGGGGCTGCGCGAAGCGCGCGGCAAGGTGGTCGTGGTCATGGATTGCGACCTGCAAGACATGCCGGAGGAAATCCCTGCCCTGCTTGCTGCCATCGACGACGGTGCCGATATCGCCTTGGCGATGCGCATCGACCGCCAAGACAGTTGGTTGAAGCGGCAAGGCTCGCGCCTGTTCTATGCCGGGCTTGGCTGGCTGACCGACAGCAATTACGACCACACCACCGCCAACTTTGGCGCGTACACCCGCAACGTGGTGGACGCCATCAATGCGATGCCCGAGGCTGATCGCTTTTTCCCGCTGCTGGTGCGCTGGGTCGGCTTCAATACCCGCAAGGTGGCCGTGACCCACGCCAAGCGCGAAGTTGGCAAATCCACTTACAGCTTGCGCAGCCTGCTGCGGCTGGCCACCCAAGTGGTGCTGTCCTTCTCCGACAAACCGTTGCGCCTGCTGGTCAAGGCCGGCATGTTGTTCTGCGTGCTGGCGTTTGCAGTGGTGGCGTTCGCGGTGAAAAGCTATTTTGAAGGCGAGATCAATGTTGCCGGCTATACCAGCATCATCGCCTCGATGTGGCTGATCGGCGGCATCATCATCATCTCGCTGGGGTTCACCGGGCTCTACATCGGGCGCATCTTCAATCAGGTCAAGGGCAGGCCCAGCCATATCATCGCCACCCGCGTCGGCGGCAATGCCAAGGCGGGCTGAAAAATGGCAGCCACGCTTTCGCCCAGCGAAACCGAACGCTTCGGCTTCCCGGTTTATCGGGCCTTGATCGAAACACGACAAGACGCCGCCGCATTGATTGCCATGGCGCTGCCCGACGATGCCATCATCATCGTCCGCCTGCCGGCCGGGGATGCCGCCCTGCGCTCGATGCTGCTGCAATCCGCCGCCAGCCTGCGCTATGCGGATTCGTTGGTGTACTACGCCAGGCCGATGTCCTTGCCGGCCACCCAAGTGGCGTTGCCGGATTCAATTACCCTGCGCCCGGCCACTGCCGCCGATGCCCGCGCACTGGCTGCCTTGGCGCGGCGCAGCTTTGATGGCTACGCCAGCCACTACGCGGCCAGCCCCGAACTGTTTGCAGCTGATAAAGTCGCCGAAGGCTATGGCGAATGGGCCGCCACACTGCTTTCGGCCAGCGATGGCCAGACATGGTTGGCCGAGTCAGCGCAGGGCGAACTGGCCGGCTTTATTGCCTGCCAGCCGGCAGGTGAAAACCGCATCGAGATCGTGCTCAACGCTGTCGATGGCCGCTTCCGCCGGCAAGGCATATACTCCGCCCTGCTCGCCAAGCTGCGCCAAAACGCCCCGCCCGCCACCCGCGAAATCATCGTATCCACCCAACTGTGGAACTACGGCGTGCAGCGCGCATGGCTGGCCGATGGCTATACGCTCAGCCACGCACTGGAAACCCATCACATGAGATTGGCCCGATGATGGACAAGCCCGAAACCCGCACGCTTTGGCCATACGCTTGGGTTGCAGCCACCATCGCGTTCACCGTTTATGGGCAAGTCGTCCTGAAATGGCAGGTAGCCAAGCACGCCGCGCTTGGCGTGGAAGCGGTGGGCTTTGCCGACAAGCTGGTCAATTTTCTCGGCCTGTTGCTGAAGCCTTGGGTGATCTCCGCCTACATGGCGGCATTCATGGCATCGCTGGCGTGGATGATGGCGATCAAGCATCTGGCGATCAGCACCGCCTACCCGTTTATGGCGATGAACTTCGTGCTTGTCATCTTTGCCGGCGTCTGGTTTTTCGGCGAGCACGTCAGCGCCCTGCAAATCGTCGGCATCAGCCTGATCA
>JAUNTK010000105.1 GCA_030538735.1 Pseudomonadota bacterium | reverse complement strand
CCTGCGCCTCGGCGGCGCTGGGCTCGGTGGGGAAGATGGTGTGCATGGGGATGCCGCGGGGTTGAATCGCGTATTTTAGGCGATTGCTGCATCGAGCCGGGTTGGGTCTGTCACGATCAGCCGGCAAAGCGCCAATGCCACGGCTCGTAGACGATGCCATGCGGGTTATCGCGCGGGTAACTCATGTGGAAGCCGAAATCTGCCGCATGGCGTGTTAGCCAAGCGAAGGCCACGGTGGTCTCGAAACTTTCCTCGGCCGGCGGTTGATCCGGCGTGCCGATATCCAGCGCCAGCCCGGAGTGGTGCTCGGAAAAACCGGGCGCGGCATTGACCGCGAGAATCTCATCGACGCCAAGCCCGCGCGCGCGCTTGCGCTCGAAAATGCCCAGTTGGTAGGCATGGCTGCGATAACCGGAGATCGCCTCCAGCAGCAGGCCATCGGCCAGCGCGGCGGCCTGCATCTGCTGCCAGCCACGCACGGCGGGCGCGGCCAGCCACAGTGCGCGGTGATAGCGATCAACGCCGGCATAGGCCAGCCAATCCGGCTCGGCAACCAACGCCAAGCCGCTGCGTTCGGCATAGGTATCGGCATCCAGACCAAGCCCGGCCAGGCGCTCGGCCAGCCCGTGGATCGGCATGGCAACGGCTGGATGGGTGGCGTGGGCCAGACGAAAGCGGCGTTGCTGCGCCCACGTTAGGGCATCGCGGTAGCCGGCTTGTTGGCGCAGCTCGGCCAGCATCGGCGTCACCTGGCCGCTGCCATCCACGGCGGCCAGATAGCGGCCATCGCGCTTGCGCCGCCACACCCAGCGCGATTGGGCCAGCAGGCGCGCATCGGCATTGCTGCGTGCGCGCAACAGCCATGCCGGCCACAGCTCGATGGCCGGGGAGTTGAGCAAGATGTCGGGGCGCAGGCGCATCGTGACAGGGTAGCGCGTGGCGGGCAGCCGCGAGCAAGGCGTGCTCACACGTGATGGTCAGGCGCGCAAGGTATCAAGCAGGGCTTGCGGGTTTTCCAGGCTCAACATCAACAGGCGGCCGCTGTGCTCGGGGATGACCAACACGCGCCGTTTGTCGGTGACCAGCGCAAACACCTTGCTGCCGCCGATCTGCCGGAAATGGCCAGCGTGGTAGCCGGGCATATGGGTGCCGAAGATCTTGATGCCGATGCGGACATCGGGATGGGTATCGAGATCGACGATGCGTGCGGCAGCGGTGTTCAGCGCCGGCTTCGCCAGTCGCGCGCGGTTGAGGCCGGCGCGGATATCGAGGGTTTCGCCATCGAAGATCACCTTGCGGCGCCGTATCGAAACCAGCAGCACGACCGGCACCAACAGGCCGATGGCGATCACCCAATGAAGTGATGCGGCGTGCAGGTCGCGCCACGCATAGGCAATCAGGCCAAGGCAGACCAGTGTGCTGAGGCCAAGCAATAGCGCCGGGAAGCGCATATCCGGCGGCGTCACCTTGAACTCGCGCGCGGCGGTTTTCATCGGCGTGCCTTGATCCATTGCGCGATGTCATCGATCAGTTTTGCATCGACATGGCCGGGGATTTGATAACTCTCAAGCCCAGCATTGGCGGTGCTCTCAATCGCCAGATGGTTGAGCGTGGGGTAGCGCTTGAGCGTGGCGCGGCGCTCTTTGCCGAATGCCGTCTGCCAGCGTTGCCAATCGGCATCGACCACTTGGATGTCATGGCCGCCATGCAGCAGCAACATCGGCTGGCGGGCCTGCCGCGCCTCGTTGACCGGGTCAACGCCATCGGTGCTGCGCCAATATGCGGCGGGCAGGCCCAGTGGCAGGTCGCGGGCTTCTATATCACCACCGCTGCGGATGCCATCGACCTGTGCCGTGAGTTTTTGCATATGGGCGATGCCGGCTGCGCTCTGGCGTTGGCCTTGCATGGTCAGCAGGCGGTCGTTTTGTTCCAGCAGGATATCGAGTAGCGGGCGTGCCGGCGCGGCCAGCAGCACCAGCCCGGCGATGGCGGGGTCGCGGCTGCCGATACGCGGTGCCATCATCGCGCCCTGGCTGTGGCCCAGCACGTAAATCTGCTTCGGGTCGATGCCGGGCAACTGGCGCAGGCTGGCCACGGCCAGCACGGCATCGTCGGTGGTTTCCGTATCAATGGTGATCTGGCCATCGGCGTAATCCTGCGGGCGCGCGTGGCTGCGTTTGTCGTAACGCAATACGGCAATGCCCTCGGTGGCGAGGCCACGGGCGATATCAAGAAACGGGCGGTTGGGGCCGATGGTTTCATCGCGGTCGTTGGGCCCGGAGCCATGCACCAACACCACCGCCGGGAACGGGCCCTTGCCGTTGGGCATCGCAAGCGTGGCGGGCAGGGCGCGTTCGCCATCGCCAACCTGTGCCTCGCGCTCGCTGTAATTGGCATCGGCGGGGATAGCCGGTGCGGGGGCGGCAGTTTGCGCGGGCTGTACAAACAAGCCGGAAACCCGGCCATCGGCAGCGATGGTGACGATCGCATTCAAGCGCGCACTTTTGCGTTGCAGCGGCGTGCTGGTGATCTGCGTATCGCCATCGGTTTTCAGCGCGGTCTCGCCACGCGATTGGGCGGGTGAGAGCGATTGCCAGACCTGCGCCAGTTTGTCCTGCGGCACGGCGGCGCGCATCGCATCATCAAACATCGCCTCGGCTTGGGCGTATTCGCCGCGGTCAAGATGGTCAAGCAGCACGCGGGTGGTGGCGCGGGCGGCCTCTGGCGCGATTTGCGCGTGGGCGTTGAGCGCGGCAAACCCGATCAGGCAGGCAAGCAATGTGCGGCGCATTTCAAGTCTCCTTTTTCTTGAATACGGCGATGGCGGCATAGCCCGGCCCGGACATCGCCATGCTGACCATCTCCCAGCCCTGCCGGCCGAGGCGGTCAAATTCTTCGCGCATCTTGTCGTGGTTGAAGCCGCCCATCAGGCCGGGGCTGATCCGAATCACTTCGTATTTCCAACGCTCGCTCATGTGGCGCTCCTTGCCGCCGATGGCGCGGCTTTGCGCTTCAGATACAGCCGGGTCGGCTCCATCAAATTCGCGCGCAAGGCGCTGACCAATTCCCAGCCTTCTTCGCCCAATTGGTTCAAGGTTTCTTCAACCTTTTCGCCGGGGCGGCCGGCCAGATTGGCGGAGACATCCAGCACTTTGTATTGCCAGCGTTCGTTCATGGCGTTTCTTCCTCGTGGCTATCATCGTGTTTGGGGTGGGGCAGGCGGCCGGCGCGGCGCAGGGCATCGCGCAGCACGTATTCAATCTGGGCGTTGACGCTGCGCAATTCATCATCCGCCCAGCGCTGCACTTCCTGCGCGATGGCGGCATTGATACGCAGCGGGAAGGCCTTTTTTTCGCTCACGGCTGGCGTGGCCCACGCTGCATGCGGCGTAGATGCCACCACATCGAAATACCCAACAGGTTGACCAGCAAGGCCATCGCCAGCACCACCCAGAGCGCGATGGTCTCATCGGTGCCGGCCCAATACAGGCCCAGCGCGCCGAGCAGGATGACGATGCCGACCAGCGCCATGCGCAGGCCAAGGCCGGGTGAGGCCGGCCGCCGATCCTTGGTAAGCCAAGCCGCGATGACAACGGCGGCCAAACCGCCCAAGGCCAACAACACAGGCATCAACGCCGTCATCAGTACAACGTCCCAGCGTTGACAATTGGCTGGGTGGCACGCTCGCCGCACAGCACCACCAGCAGATTGCTGACCATCGCGGCCTTGCGTTCTTCATCCAGCTGCACGGTGCCGTTTTTCTGCAATTCATCCAGCGCCATTTCCACCATGCCGACCGCACCGGCGACGATCAAGGTGCGTGCGGCGATCACCGCGCTGGCCTGCTGCCGTTGCAGCATCGCTTGGGCGATTTCCGGCGCGTAGGCAAGATGGCTGATGCGCGCATCCAACACCAGCACACCGGCATCGGCGAGGCGCTCGGCCAGTTCTTTTTGCAGATGCTCGGAGATTTCGGCGGCATGGCTGCGCAGCGCAAGTTGGCCTTCGTGATGCTGGTCGTAGGGGTAGCTGGTGGCCATCGAGCGCAGCGCGGCCTCGGATTGGATATGCACGAAGCTCTCGTAATCATCGACGTTGTAGACCGCCTCGGAGGCATCGGTCACCTGCCAGACGATCACGGCGGCGATTTCAATCGGGCTGCCATCCAACTCATTGACCTTCAGCTTGCCACTTTCAAAATTGCGCACCCGCATCGAGACCTTGCGCTTGGCGTAGAACGGGTTGTTCCAGCGCAGGCCGTTTTCCTTGACGGTGCCGACGTATTTGCCGAAGAAATTGAGCACCGCCGCCTGATTCGGCTCGACCATGTATGCGCCGCACATCAGGAACAGGGCGAGCAGCGCCAACAGCACGCCCGGCGCGATCAGCCAGGGCTGCCCGCTGGTGATGCCAAGAACGGCGATGCCGCCGCCGGCCAGCATCGCCAACAGCTGAAGCAGCAGGGCCGGCACGCCGGATCGGGAGGCGACAAGTTTCTCTTTCATGGCGATGGCTCCGTGGGGTTGGTGTTTAAGATATCAAATTGATATCGTTTTGCAACTAGTTGTCGTGCGGTGCCTCGCGCCGCCACGGATCGTGATGGCCGTGTTTGCCTTGATCGCGTTGCGGCGTGGCGCAAAACGTCCGCGTGCATGGTTGCTTTTTGCAACGCAGCCGACCAAAGTGCCGACAGCGGGGAGCTGCCTGCAGCCCATCTGCGGGCCTTTTCCGTGGGGAGCGTCATGCATGAATGATTTGGCTGAACGTCGGCGTCGCGTATCCGCATTGTTTGATGCGGCACTGGATCTGCCGGCAAGCCAACGCGCCGCGTTGTTGGCGGATGCGTGCGCGGATGACCCTGCCCTGCGCGCCGAGGTTGAACGCCTGCTGGCTGCAGATGCCACGCTCGATTTGGCCGCCTGTATCGACCGCGATGCGGCCGCTACGGCGGGTGATGTGACCGACACCGTAGCCACTGCCACCGAGCGCCAATTGGGCGCTTGGCAACTCACCACGCTGTTGGGGCGGGGCGGGATGGGCGAGGTGTTTGCCGCGCACCGGGTGGATGACCCCCGCCATCGCGCTGCAATCAAATATGTGCGCCGGCGCTGGGATGGCAGCGTGGAATCGCAGCGCTTTGCCGAAGAGCGGCGCATTCTTGCCCGGCTCAGCCACCCCGCCATACCCAGCCTGATCGATCATGGCGTGGATGAGGAGGGGCGGCCGTGGTTTGCACTGGATTATGTCGATGGCAAGGATTTGCTCAGTCATGCCGATAGTCGGCAATTGGGGCTGGGCCAGCGTATCGATCTGTTCCGCGCGGTATGCAGTGCAGTACAGCATGCGCACCAGCATTTCGTGGTTCACCGCGACCTGAAACCGGGCAACATCCTTGTCGATCAAGACGGCCATCCCAAGGTGCTGGATTTCGGCGTGGCCAAACGGCTGGACCAAGATGCCAGCCAGACCCGCACCGGCAATATCGCGGGCTTCACACCGGCCTATGCTGCGCCCGAGTAGATCAACGATGGGCCGATTAGCGCTGCCACCGATGTGTACACGCTGGGGTGGTGCTCTATCAATTATTGACCGGCCGACTGCCGTATGTGGCGGCGGCGTCTGGCTTGCATGCCACGGCCGAAGCCATCACCCGAAACGAGCCTGAGCGCCTAGATCGGGCGCTGACCAGCGGCGGGGACGATGAGATCAACGCGCGCTTGCAGGCACGCCAAACCAGCGTTGATGCGTTTCGTCGTTTTGTGCGAGGCGATCTAAGCCGCATCGTGCAGACCGCCTTGGCCAAAGAGCCAGAGCGCCGTTACGCCAGCGTTTCGGCATTGTCCGATGTTCTGGGGCGCCTGCTGGCCGGGCGTCCGGTATCGGTGATGGGCAATACGCTTGGCTACCGCCTGCGCAAGTTTGTTGCCCGTAATCGCTGGGCGGTCGCTTTGGGCAGTGTGGCCGTTGTCGCCATCCTGGCCGGAACAGTGAGCAGCGTGCTGCAAATGCGCAAGGCGCAGGACGCCGCGGCCGATGCCCGTGCGCAGCGCGATGCCGCCATGGCCGAGGCGGATCGCAGCCAGGCCTTGCGTGATTATTTGCTGTTGTTGTTCCGCGAGTCCGAAGGTGAGGCCGCCGAGCGCAGCGCGCGCGATTTGCTTGCGACCAGTGCGGATCGCGTATTCGCCAGCTATCTGGCCGATCCCGCTGCCGGCATGGATGTGGCAACCAGCTTGGGTGAAATCTATAGCAGCCTGAGCGATCTCAATGCCGCCGGTGCGATCTACCGTGCGGTATTGGCGCATCCGCAGATCGGGCAATTTCCCGTTTACCGCGCCAAGGCCGAACTGGGGCTGGCCGATACCCTGATGAATGAGGGCAAACAGGATCAGGCGCGCGAGTTGCTGGGCAAGGCGCAGGCGTTTTGGCAAATCGACCCGATTCGCTGGCAGGTCCGCTGCTTGATAGCCGTGCATTGCAGGCGCGGCTGGAGCGCGATGCCGGCAATGGTCAAGCCGCCATCGCCACCTTGCGTGCAGCCCACCAGCAAGCACTTGCTGCCAATGGCGGCAAGCCCAGCCGTGAGTCTTTGGGCTATCTGGTGACCCTGTCGAGCACGTTGGTCTATACCGGCGATTCAGCGGGCGGGCGTGAAGTCGCCAAAGAGGCGCTCGATGGTTATCGTGCATTGGGGCTGGCGGAAACGGCGGATGGCATCGGCGCGCTCAACAATTTGGCCTTTGCAAATATTGTGGGCGGTGATATGGCGGCCGCGGCGGAGCTCAGTGCCGAAGCGTGGGCGCTGCGCAAACGGCTGTACCCAAAATCGGCCAATACGGTGGCGGTGGGCATCAATCATGCGTTCATGGTGGCGCAGCTGGGCCAGCTTGATGAGGCGCGCCAGATCGGTGAGCAAGTCCTGCAGATGGCGGTGGACAATATCGGCGTCGATAGCCGTCATGCGATGTCGGCGCGGGTGCTGCTGATTGAAATCGAAATCAAGGCCGGGCAGGCGGCCGCGGCGATGGCATTGTTGAACGAGCAGCAGCTACATGCGCCCAAGCTGCAACTAAGCCCGCTGGAGCAAGCTGCCAATTTGCGCCAGAGTGGCATCGTCTACATGGCCAATGGGCAATCTGCACGCGCGCGACAGGAGCTGCAGGCGGCGGAAAAAATGTTGCTGGATATCGGCCCGGGCGGTGCCGAGCAACTGAAGGCGGTACGTGTGTGGATGGAAAAGCTGCCCTGAGCAACGCCACCCGGCCCGCTACCGGCAACGCAAATGAGCCGTCACGTCAGCTAATTGGCTTGGCGCGGCGTTGTTGCGCGCAAATGATTGCGCCCCGCGCAAGCGCCACCGCCAACCCTCAACGCGCGTAACGCAAATACATCAGCGGCGCGGGGTTGAATTCACCGCTGGCGTAGATGCCACCGCCACCATGCGACCACGCCACCGCTTCGGCCTGTGGCAGAAAACGCAGGCGCACGATATCCGGGGCAGAGGCCAAGGCTTGCGGCCAGCTTTGGTCGGGTTTGCGCTGATAAACCAGCAGGTTGTCGTAGGTCAGCACGGCGATGGCATCGCGTTGCGGGGCGATATCGGCGGCGGTGACTTGGCTGCGCAGGCGGGCCACGGCGGGGTTATCGCGGCGCTCGCGGGCGCTGGCCTGCGGCACGCCGGCCAAGGTGCCCGACAAGGCAGCGGTCTCGATCTTCGGGCCATTGCCGCGCGGGCGCAGCGGCAAGGTAAATACCTGCGGCGGCTGGCGCTTCTTGCTGATCAGGATGATCTCGTTTTGCTCGGCATCCACCGCCACTGCCTCGCAATCGCGCGCGCCATCGGGCCAGCGGAAGTCGATCGACCATTCGGGTTTGAGCGTGCCATCGGTATCGGCATCGTCGGGCTCGCGAAAGATGTGTATCTGCAGTAGTTTGCGGATGCCGCCGTTATCGCCGGTATCGGCGATCAAGAGATAGCGCTCGCCATCAAGCTCGAAGCTGGCCATGTCCTCCCAATCCACCTTGTCCACGCCTTCGATCTCGAAGGTGCCAAGGCGGCGGCCGCGCTTGGACAGGGCGTACAAACGTGCCGGGTTGCCGCTGTCGTCGATCACCCAGAGCAGGTCGTCGCGGCGGCGCGAGGCGGCGATGCCGCTGATCTCGTCCAGCGCGGTATCGGTGACCAGGCCGGCCAGTTGCATGCCCTCGTTTTCCCTGTCGGCACAGCCCGTCAGCGCAAGCGAAAGCGCGCAGGCAAGGGCGAGGCCCGCAGATCGGAGATGGCGGATCGGCATGCAATCAGCATGACAGATGGCGGCAAGCGCATAAACTGGTCGGCATCGAAATTCAGGAAACCCTCAGCCCATGATCCGCCTTGGTACCCCGCTCTCGCCACACGCTACCCGCGTCCTGTTGCTGGGCTCGGGCGAATTGGGCAAGGAAGTCGCCATCGAACTGCAACGGCTCGGGGCCGAGGTGATCGCCGCCGACCGCTATGCCGATGCGCCAGCGATGCAAGTAGCGCACCGCGCGCATGTGATCGACATGCTGGATGCGGCCGCCCTGCGCGCCTTGATCGAGGCGGAAAAGCCGCATCTGGTGGTGCCGGAGATCGAGGCGATCCACACCCCGACGTTGGTCGCGCTGGAGCGCGATGCCGGGCTGAAGGTGATCCCGACCGCACGTGCGGCATGGCTGACGATGGACCGCGAAGGCATCCGCCGGTTGGCGGCCGAAACACTCGCTGCGCCGACCTCGCCGTACCGCTTCGTCGATAGCCGCGACGAGTATCGGGCGGCTGTCGCCGAGATCGGTTTGCCGTGCGTGATCAAGCCGGTGATGTCGTCATCGGGCAAGGGCCAATCGACGATCAAATCCGCCGCCGACATCGATGCCGCTTGGGAGTATGCGCAACGCGGTGGGCGGGCCGGGGCCGGGCGCTGCATCGTCGAGGGCTTCATTGATTTCGATTACGAAATCACCCTGCTCACCGTGCGTCATGCCGCTGGCGTGGCGTTTTGCGCGCCGGTCGGTCATTGGCAGCAGGCGGGCGATTACCGCGAGAGCTGGCAGCCGCAGCCGATGTCGGCCAAGGCGCTGGCCCGTGCGCGTGAGATCGCCGCCAAGGTGGCCGATAATCTTGGCGGCCACGGCCTGTTTGGCATGGAGTTTTTCGTCAAGGGCGATGATGTTTGGTTTTCAGAGGTCTCGCCGCGCCCACACGATACCGGCTTGGTCACGCTGGTCTCGCAGGATCTCAGCGAATTTGCCCTGCATGCGCGGGCGATTCTGGGCCTGCCGGTGGGGGCCGATGACAATGGCGATATCACCTTGATCGCGCCCTCGGCCTCGTGCGCGGTGTTGGCCGAAGGGCATGGCGTGCCGGTGTTTTCCGGCATCGATGTCGCCTTGGCCGCGCCAACCACGGCACTGCGCCTGTTTGGCAAACCACGGGTGGAAGGCCAGCGCCGGGTGGCGGTCACCTTGGCGCGGGGCGCGGATGTCGATCAGGCGCGTGAGCGCGCGCGGCAGGCGGCGGCTGCGTTGAGCATCGAGCTGAAATGAGCATGAGCGAACCAGCGGAAAAACCCGGTGCGGCGAACGCTTGGGTTGGCAAGCCCGGCCAAGGCCAGCACATCGAACAAAATGTGAGCAGCTTGCCCACGGTAGCGATCACGCCGGCGCACGAAGTGGTGGCGATCCCGCCGCCGGCCGATGGTTACGCGGTGTACCTGTTCCCGGCCGCCGTCGAAGCCTTGGGCGGCATCATCGCCCCGTATCTGCAGCATGAAGGCGGCGAGCCGCGCTTGCTGTGCCGCGAGGTAGATACCGGCGGTGCCTTGATCGAACTGACCGTGATGCTGCCGAATGAGGAAGGCGGCGAAATGGAAGTGGAATTGATGATGCCGGGCAATATGGTGCGGATGATCGTCAGCGTGAAGCACGATGGCCGCTTCGGCTTCGGGCGCAAGGCCGAGGTGGCGTTGCTGTAGGCAGGCCGGTCGGCGATTGCCGTAAAATCCTGCAATCTCACGGAGCACCGCCATGAAGCT
>JAUNTK010000104.1 GCA_030538735.1 Pseudomonadota bacterium | reverse complement strand
ATGAAACCTCCTGGCTGGGGAACGATGCCAGAACGTTCTACTTATCGGGTGTCTGGGGATTGGGGAAGCTTACGATGGGGGCAGGTCATTGTAAGCAAAGATTCGATTTGTGTGAGCCCGCCCGCAAACCGGTTCAACGCTACAATTTGCGCCAAACTCCCCGCCAAAAAGAGTCGATCGTGATGCAGAAAATCCCCGCCCACACCCCGCAGCGCGAGCTCAAGCCGCATCCGGCGATCCGCAACGTGATCGCGGTGGGTTCGGGCAAGGGCGGGGTGGGCAAATCGACTACCGCAGTGAACTTGGCGGCGGCGTTGTTGCAGGAGGGCCTGCGGGTTGGGGTGTTGGATGCCGATATCTACGGGCCGTCGATCCCGGCGATGTTGGGGATGGCCGGCAAGCCCGACAGCCCGGATGGCAAGACCATCGAGCCGATGCGTGGGCATGGGCTGGAGGCGATGTCGATTGGCGTGTTGGTGGATCAGGACACGCCGATGATCTGGCGCGGGCCGATGGCGACATCCGCGCTGATGCAGTTGTTCAACGATACCCGCTGGGGCGATCTGGATATCCTGATCATCGATCTGCCGCCGGGCACGGGCGATATCCAGCTCACCTTGTCGCAGAAGATCCCGGTGGCCGGTGCGGTGGTGGTGACCACGCCGCAGGATATCGCCACGCTGGATGCCAGGAAGGCGCTGAAGATGTTTGAGAAGGTCGAGGTGCCGGTGCTGGGCCTGATCGAGAACATGGCGGTGCATATCTGTAGCAACTGCGGCCATGCCGAGCATGTGTTTGGTGCCGGTGGCGGCGAAAAGATGGCGGCGCAATACGGGGTGCCGATGCTGGGCGCGTTGCCGCTGGATATCCGCATCCGCGAGCGTGGCGATGCCGGCACGCCGGTGGTGCTGGCGGAGCCGGAATCGGATGTGGCCGCAGCCTATCGCGCGGCTGCCCGCCAGTTGTTGGCGGAGTTGGCGAAACGCCCACGCGCCGCGATGTCGATTGCGGCGTCGTTGATTTGATGGGCGCGGGCTGCGCGCAACTCCCTGCGTAGCGATGGCCTTGTGTGTGCGGCCGGCCGCCCGCGTGGTTGGCCGGGCAGGGCCGGCGCTACAATGCCCGGTCTGGTTTTTACAGGTTGAATGATGAGCATCAAGAGCGACCGCTGGATCCGCCGCATGGCCGAGCAGCACGACATGATCGCGCCTTACGAGGCCGGCCAGATCAAGCAAGCCAACGGCGAGCGCATCGTCAGTTATGGCACCTCCAGCTACGGCTACGACGTGCGCTGCGCGCGCGAGTTCAAGGTGTTCACCAATATCAACTCGACGATTGTTGACCCCAAGCATTTCGATGAGAAAAGCTTTGTCGATATCAGCGCCGATGAATGCATCATCCCGCCCAATAGCTTCGCGCTGGCGCGCACGGTGGAGTATTTCCGCATCCCGCGTGACACGCTGGTGGTCTGCCTCGGCAAAAGCACCTATGCGCGCTGCGGCATCATCGTCAACGTGACGCCGCTGGAGCCGGAGTGGGAAGGCCACGTCACGCTGGAGTTCTCCAACACCACGCCGCTGCCGGCGCGTATCTACGCCAACGAAGGCGTGGCGCAGATGCTGTTCTTCCAAGCCGATGCCGATGATATTTGCGCAACCAGCTATCGCGACCGTGGCGGCAAGTATCAGGGCCAGACCGGCGTAACCCTGCCCAAGACCTGAGGCGTGTCGATGACGAAGAAACCCGCAACCAATGACGATCTTGTCGGGCGCAAGGCGCGCAGTTTTATCGATAGCCCGTGGCGTTACAGCCAGTTTGTGATCGTTGCGCTTATCGTCGCGGGTTTGCTTGGCGGCTTGTCACCGCTTGGCTGGTCGTGGGCGGTGGGCATCGGTGCGCTGGCTGGTGTTGGCCTGTGGTTGGTCGAGAAGAAACGCGGCGTGCTGTGAGCGTCGTCTCCGGGGCGCGGTGGCTCAATCAGGCTGCAAGGCGGCTTGCAGGCGGCCAATCAAACCCGCGCGTTCGTCTTCGCTGCGCCGCGTAGGCGGATGCACGCCCCAGACCGGTTTCGGCCACGCCGCATCATGGCGAAACCGGGCGATGACGTGGACATGCAGTTGCTCGACCACATTGCCCAGCGCGGCGACATTGAGCTTGTCCGGCGCAAACATCTGCTTCAGCACCTGCGCGGCGCCATCGATCTCCTGTTGCAGGCGGATGCGCGCGCCAAGATCGAGATCGATCAGTTCGCGGCTGCCAGCAATGCGCGGCACCAAGATCAGCCACGGGTACTGCGCATCGTCCATCAGCCGCACATCGCATAACGGCCACGCGATGACATGATGGGTATCGGCGGCGAGGCGCGGGTCAAGTTCAAAGTGCATGGCCTTCCTTGTCGGCAACCAATCGGTGTTGTGGCGGCAAAATCGCGATCTGTCGGCAGATCAAGCCCCGTATGCAGGCGCTTGCGTGGGCGGGCAAACCCGGCCGCAACGTATAATCGGCGATTATCCACAGGTGCCCGCACGATGTCTTCAAGCCAGCCCAAAGTCGGTTTTGTCAGCCTTGGTTGCCCGAAGGCCTTGGTCGATTCCGAGCGCATCCTCACCCAACTGAAGGTGGAGGGCTACGACTTGGTGCCAAGCTATGACGATGCCGATGTGGTGGTGGTCAACACCTGCGGGTTTATCGATAGTGCGGTGGCGGAATCGTTGGATGCGATTGGTGAGGCGATGGCCGAAAACGGCAAGGTGATCGTCACCGGCTGCCTCGGCAAGAAGAGCGAGGTGATCCGCGCGGCGTACCCGGATGTGCTTTCGATCAGCGGCCCGCAGGATTACCAAAGCGTGATGGAAGCGGTGCATGACGCACTGCCGCCGAAGCACGACCCGTTTATCGATGTGGTGCCCGATTACGGCCTGAAGCTGACGCCCAAGCACTATGCTTACCTGAAGATTTCCGAAGGCTGCAACCACCGTTGCAGCTTCTGCATCATCCCCTCGATGCGCGGCGATTTGGTCTCGCGCCCGGTCGATCAGGTATTGCGCGAGGCGGAAAAACTGGTCATCGGCGGGGTCAAGGAATTGCTGGTGGTCTCGCAGGACACCAGTGCCTACGGCGTCGATCTGAAATACGCGCCGGGCACCTGGCATGGCCGCGAATACGCGACGCGGATGAAGGCCTTGTGCGAGGGCTTGAGCGAGCTGGGTGTGTGGACGCGCCTGCATTACGTTTACCCGTATCCGCATGTCGATGACATCATCCCGCTGATGGTGGAAAACACCCGCCACGGGCTGCCGGCATTGCTGCCGTATCTGGATATCCCGTTTCAGCACGCCAGCCCGCGCGTGTTGAAGCTGATGAAGCGCCCCGGTGCCATCGACAAAACCTTCGAGCGCATCCAGCGTTGGCGCGAAATCTGCCCGGATATCACCATCCGCAGCACCTTCATTGTCGGCTTCCCCGGCGAAACCGAGGCCGAGTTCGAGGCGCTGCTTGGTTTCCTTGAAGCCGCCGAGCTTGACCGCGTCGGTGCCTTCGCCTATTCGCCGGTTGACGGGGCCGCCGCCAATGGCTTGCCCGACCCGGTGCCAGAGGAGGTCAAGCAAGAACGGCTGGCCCGCTTCATGGCGCTGCAATCGCAGATATCCGAGGAAAAGCTGGCGCGCAAGGTGGGCGGCGTGCAGCGCTGCTTGGTGGATACGATTGACGGCGAACTGGCGATTGCCCGCAGCATGGCCGATGCGCCGGAAATCGATGGCGTGGTGCAGATCCAGGATGGCTTTGCGGCGGGGCTCAAGCCCGGCGAGTTTGTCGATGTCGAGATCATGGGCAGTGACGAGCATGATCTGTACGGCGAAGTGGCCTACAACGATTGATTGGCTTGCAAGCGCGCCGCGCCCGCGATGAGCTGATGCCCGCAGGCCGGGCATGAGCAAGCGCCGCTTCATAGCGCCAGCGCGTGCCGAGGTTGCGCCGGCGTGTTTCGATCACCCGATCTACCGCGAATTCCAGCGTTTTCGCGGCTGGATGGCGGCCGCCACGTGGCCATCAATCGCGGATTTGAACGCGGCGCTGCCATCGCCCGGCCCGTGCTTTGTCGAGCAGGATCGCCAACTGCTGGATGACGGGCAGCATTACGAAACCCGCATCGCCGAACACGGCTGGATCGCCACCCGCAGCGAAAACTGGCACGACCTGTTCAACGCGATGGTGTGGTGCCGTCATCCGGCGATCAAGCAGGCGTTGAACCGCCGCCAATGCGCGCACATCGCCGAGATGGGGCCGAGTGCGCGCAACCGCGCCCAGTACGCGCTGACCCAGTTTGACGAGGCCGGGGTGATCGTGCGTGTGCGTGATCGATCCTTGCTGTCGGCATGGGATCGACATGACTGGCCGGCGCTGTTCCATGCCAAGGCGGAGGCATGGCGCAACGGCGATATCGCGATCATCGCGGTGATCGGCCACGCACTGCTGGAGCTGGGCTTGGCACCGGGGCGTTTCATCGTCGGCAAGGCGCTGCTGGTCGAGGGCGAGGCAGAGGCCGGGGATTGCGTCGATGGATTGGCGCAGGCGATCGCCACGGCGCGTTGCCTGAACGACCCGCTGGAGTTGCGGCCGTTGCCGCTGGCCGGCATCCCGGGTTGGCATGTCGGCCAGGATGCCGCGTTCTACCGCGAGGCCGAGTGTTTCCAGCCGTTGCGGGCAGGGCGGGTGTATCCGATGCCGCTCGGGATCGGGATGGCTAGTCCGGGCGCTGCTGGGTGATCCGGAGGCTGCTGATCGATACCAGCCCGCCTGCCGATCAGCCCGAATAATCCACGCCAACGATGACGAAGCCGGTCAGGCCGCCGGGCAATTCCACCGTGAATTCATCATCGATGCGTTTTTTCAAAAGCGCCCGCGCCAGCGGCGAATCGATGCTGATATGGCCCAGCTTGGCGTCGGTTTCGTCCGGGCCGACGATGCGGTAGCGCAACAGTTCACCATCGGCGACCCGTTCCAGTTCCACCTCGGCGCCGAAAAACACCGCAGCGGGGTCGCTTGGCATGCTGTCCACCACCTTCAGCGCGGGGATCCGTTTCGACAGATAGCGCACCCGGCGGTCGATCTCGCCCAGCTGCTTCTTGCGATAGGTGTATTCGGCGTTCTCGCTGCGGTCGCCTTCGGCGGCGGCGGCGGCCAGTGCGCGCACCACCTCCGGGCGCTTGATGCGCCAGAGTTCATCCAACTCGGCCTTCAAGCGCGCATGGCCCGATGGCGTGATCAAGGCCGTCGAGCCGAGGGCGGGCGGGCGCCAGCGTCCCACCGATCAGCCTGCCGCAGTGGCCGGCACGTATTGCAGCGGCGCACCGGGGCCGATTGGCAGATCGAAGCCCATCCAGAGCGCGAACAGCGCCGTCCAGCCGATCAGGAACACGATCGAATAGGGCAGCATCACCGCGATCACCGTGCCGATGCCGGCCTTGGGTTCGTAACGTTGCAGGAAGGCGATGATCAGCGCGAAGTAGCTCATCATCGGCGAGATGATGTTGGTGACGGAATCACCAATGCGATAGCCGACCTGGGTCAGCTCCGGCGAGTAGCCCAGCAGCATGAACATCGGCACGAATACCGGCGCCATCAGCGCCCACTTGGCCGAGGCCGAACCCATGAACAGATTGGCGATGGCGGTGAGCAGGATGAAGCCGGCAAACAGCACGATGCCCGGTAACTGCATCTGGATCAGCAGATCCGCGCCCTTCACCGCAAAGATCAGGCCAAGCTGGGTCCAGTTGAAGAAGGCGACGAACTGCGCGGCGAAGAAAGTCAGCACCAGATAGATGCCCAGCGTGGACATACTCTTGCCCATGCCGTTGACGACATCCTCATCGTTTTTCACTGTGCCGGCACCGATGCCATAGGCGACACCGGCGACTAAGCCATAGACAAAGATCAGCGCGACGATGCCGTTCAAAAAGGGTTTGAGCGAATCCAGCAGTTTTTCCTGCCCGGCCAGCCGCAAAAACCCGTCATCAGGCACCGTGCCCCACAAGACGAGGCCGGTCAGCAGCACGGTGGCGATGGTGGCGAAACGCAGGCCGCGTTTTTCTGCCGCGCTGATCGGTTCGATCTCATCGCTCTGGCCGTCCACCTTGGGCGCATCGGGGAAGCGCGCCGCGACGAAACGCTCGGTCACCCACCAGCCAAGGCCGGTGATGAGGAAGGTCGAAACGATCATGAAGAACCAGTTGGCCGCCGGGTTCACCGTGTAATCGGGGTCAACAATCCGCGCCGCCTCTTGCGATAGACCAGCCAGCAACGGGTCGATGGTGCCAAGCAACAGGTTGGCCGAATAACCCCCGGAAACACCGGCAAACGCGGCGGCCATGCCGAGAATCGGGTGGCGGCCAGCGGCAAGAAATACCATGCCGGCCAACGGCACCAACAGCACGTAGCCGATCTCGCTGGCCATGTTCGACATCACCCCGGCAAACACCATGACCGGGGTCAGCAAAAAGCGCGGCGAGGCCAGCACCAGTTTGCGCAACGCGGCACCAATCAGGCCGGAATGCTCGGCCACACCGATGCCGATCAGCGAGACCAGCACCGTGCCCAACGGCGCGAAACTGGTGAAGTTGGTGACCAGCGAACCAAGGATGCGTTGCAGGCCATCGACCGTCATCAGATTGACCGGGGTGATGATCTCGCCGGTGGTCGGGTGCGGGACGGAAAGATCAAATTGCGAGGCGATCCACGACAGCACGATCACCACCAACGCGAGGATGGCGAATAGTGTGGCCGGATGCGGCAGTGCGTTGCCGCCTTTCTCGACGATATTGAGGAAGCGGTCGATCGCGGTTTTCTTCACCGGCTGCGGCGCATTGGCCGCTGCACCACTCATCGTTTGCCCCCGAAAATGCCGCCCAGCACGCCACGCAGGATCTGCCGACCCATCTGGTTGCCGACCGTGCGTGCAGTCTGTTTTGCCATCGATTCGAGCATTCCCTGCCGCCGTTTGGTGCCGAATATCGCGTCTTTCACGGCTTGACCAAAGCCGCCATCGGCATCTTCGGCTTGGGCGGTTTTGGCGGCCGGTGCGTCGGCCTGCTGCGCCTTGGTCTCGGCTTTTTTCGCCAGCACTTCAAAGGCCGATTCGCGGTCGATGGCCTGATCGTATTTGGCCCCGACCGGGCTGCCGACACGCACGTGCGCACGTTCGGCATCGCTCAACGCGCCCAGGCGGCAACCCGGCGGCGCGACCAGCGTGCGCTCGACCGGCATCGGCACGCCCTTGTCTTGCAGCATCGAGACCAGGGCCTCACCCGTGCCAAGCTGCGAGATGACATCCGCCACCTTGATGGCCGGGTTGGGCACGAAGGTTTCCGCCGCCGTTTTCACGGCTTTCTGGTCGCGCGGGGTGAAGGCGCGCAGTGCGTGCTGCACCCGGTTGCCAAGTTGGCCCAGGATGTTGTCCGGCACGTCATCCGGGAACTGCGAGCAGAAATACACGCCGACGCCCTTGGAGCGGATGATCCGCACCACTTGTTCGACGCGCTGTTTCAGCGCGGCCGGCGCATCGTTGAACAGCAGATGCGCCTCATCGAAGATGAAGACCAGTTTGGGTTTATCCAAGTCGCCAACTTCCGGCAGGCGCTCGAACAACTCGGAGAGCAGCCACAGCAGGAAGCTCGAATACAGGCGCGGTTTGAGGATCAATTGCTCGGCAGCAAGGATGTTGACCATGCCGCGGCCATCGAAATGGGTACGCATCAAATCGGCCAAGTCCAATGCCGGCTCGCCAAAGAATTCGTCGCCGCCTTCTTGCTCCAAACGCAGCAATGCGCGCTGGATCGCACCGACTGATTGCGTGCTGACCAGCCCGTAGCTGGTCGAGATGTCTTTGCGTTCTTCGGCCACCAAATTGAGCAGGGCGCGCAGGTCTTTCAAGTCCAACAGCAGCAGGCCACGGTCATCGGCCAGCTTGAACACGATATCCAGCACGCCGCTTTGGGTATCGTTCAATTCAAGGATGCGCGAGAGCAGCAGCGGCCCCATCTCGCTGACCGTGGTGCGGATCGGGTGGCCATTTTTGCCCCACAAATCCCAGAAAATCACCGGGTTTCCTTGCTGCACGTAGGCATCAATGCCGATTTCGGCGACGCGCTGGCTGATCTTTTCGCTGGCCGTGCCGGCCATCGCCAAGCCCGCCACATCGCCTTTGACATCGGCCAGAAACACCGGCACGCCGATCTTGCTGAAGCCTTCGGCCAGCGTCATCAGGGTCACGGTCTTGCCGGTGCCGGTAGCGCCCGCAACCAAGCCGTGACGGTTGCCGAGCTTGGGCTGCAAATACACATTGCCGCTGTCGGGCGTGGTGACGGACTTGCCGACGAGGATGGGGTTCATCGATGTTTCCGGTAGCTGAATCCCGGTGATTCTATTCGGGATTTGCTTGCCACGCGCCTTGTGGTGACTGCGGGTGGCGGTTAACCTGCCTCGTCGTTTTCATCGGTACGCACCATGTCGTTTGCTTCGCGCCTGCGTTTTCTGCTTCCTGCCAGCTTGATCGCCGCGGCGGTCACCTTGTCGCCACAACCGGCCGATGCACAACGGCTTTCGCGCGCCAATCAGGCGTTGCTGGAGCAGGCCCAGGCCGCTGAAGCGCGTTTCAAAGCGGCCGAGGACGCCGATCAACAAGATGCCGCGATCAGTCAGATCGAGACATTGATCGCCGAATGCGGCCAGCAACGCGGTTGCCAAGTGGCGGCCTTGATGCCGATTTATCGCCGCATGTTGCAGCCCGATGAGGGCAGTGACCCGGACGTGCTGGACGAGGGCGACGAGGACGAGAACCCGATCAATATCGCCGGCGACCGGGTGCCGGATTCGGCCACCGCCGATGCCTTGCTTGATGAGCGCAACAAGCGTTTCGTGCAGATGGTGCAGTTCAACCCGGCGGTGCAGGCCGGCATCCGCCGTTGGCTGACCGATATGCGCCCGGCGCTGATGGAAAGCTACGTCAATTACCAGTATCTGCGCCCGCACATGGCGCCGGCCTTCCAGCGCGCCGGTCTGCCGGAAGCCTTGCTGTTTGGCATCATGGCCAAGGAATCCAACGGCAAGGTGCATGCCACCTCGCGCGCCGGTGCCGGCGGCCCGTTGCAATTCATGCCGGCCACCGGGCGTCGTTTCGGCTTGGGCAATGACGGCACTGGCTTTGATACCCGCTACGACCCGAAGCTGGTCTCCGAGGCGGCTGCGGCCTATCTGCTGGAGCGTTACGCCCAGCTCGACAACAACATCGAAATGTCGCTGGCCGCCTACAACGGCGGCGAAGGCCGCGCGCTGCGCATCTACCGACAGAGCGCGGGCCGCAACTTCTGGGATGCCAGTGTGTACGACCAATTCCCGGGTGAAACCAAGGACTATGTGCCGATGGTGATCGCGGCGGCGTGGTTGTTTCTGCATCCCAACGAATACGGCCTGCGCTTTCCGCGTACTTGGGGGGCTGGCCGCACCACCCAGATCCAGCTCAAGCAGGCCACCACGATTAACGAGCTGACCATCTGCCTCGGCAATGCGCGCGGCACCGATGGTTATCAGCGGGCGCTGCGCAATCTCAACCCGCGTTATCGCCCCAGCGATTGGATTGCGCAGGGCACGATGCTGACCGCGACCAATACCATCGCCTCGCTTTATAGCCGCCATTGTGTCAGCGGCAAGCGCGCCGAGATTGCGCGCACGCTGATCGGCAGCGAGGTGAGCCAGGCGATTGTGCGGGTCGGCAGCTTCGTGCAAACCGCGAATGGCGCGGATGGCAGCGAAGCAACGCCGGCAACCACGACGCCCGCAGCACCTGCGCCGGCCCGCTCGACAGCAGCGCGCGTGGCCGAGAAAACCCATCGCGTTGCCCGTGGCGAAACCCTGAGCAGCATTTCGCGCCGTTATCAATGCGATTTGCGCGCCTTGGCGTCAGCCAATGCCTTGAAGGCACCGGCGTATTCGATCCGCCCGGGCCAAAGCCTGCGCTTGGCGGGGTGCCGGAAGTAGGTGGGTGCTTGCGTATCGCGATGATGCGCAGGTGTGAGTGGTGACGGCGGTTGCGTTTTCTGTACGTGCGTCGCTATACGCCGGTGCTAGGCACCCCACGGGACACGCCGTAAACCTGTGGTGGTCAACCTTTTCTGGACACTCTCAAGGGGCGTTTAGGCCGTCTGC
>JAUNTK010000103.1 GCA_030538735.1 Pseudomonadota bacterium | reverse complement strand
CGGGGCGAGCGCCAAGGCCAAACGCTCACCCGATGGGCTCCACGCCACCGCCTGCACACTGCCATCAAGATCGATCCGGCGCGCGGCGGTTTTGCCATCGCCCAACTCGCTGATCCACAGGCCAACCGGCCGCCAATCTTCTTCGTACACCTTCTGGCTGAAGCCCTGTTTCTTCAGCGCCTTCTGCGCATCGCTTTCCGGCTCGCTCGCCAACAGCGCGGCGCGGCGGCCATCCGGGGCCAGGCTATAGCTGCGGATATCGGTGGCCGACAGGCTGGCCAGCAGTTTCGATTCGCCACCGGCCAGCGGGATTTGGTACAGGCGCCGCGTCTCATCGCCAGCACGTTTGGCCAGATAGGTGATGGCGCGCGAATCCGGTGACCAGTTCAAGCTGGCGACATTCTGCTTGCCGGTGATAAAGCCACGGCTTGCGCCCTGACGGTCACTGACATGCAGCTCGGCCCAGGCCGGGCCGTCATCGTCTTTGCCCAGCTCTCGCGGCACGGCCAGCACATAGGCCAACTGCCGCCCATCCGGGCTGATCTGCACATCACTCACCGCCCGCAACTGGGCCAGCTGCTGCAGATCCATGCCGGTTTGTGCCTGCAAAGGCGTGGCCAACAAGGCCAAAGCCGCTACGGCGGCCTGCGTGTTCCAGCGCATCGGGGTTCCCCTTTGATCGAATCCCTGACTGTGGACGCGATCGCCGACGAAGGCAAGCCGTGCCGGCCGATCAGGGCTCGCTGTTCTCCGCGGGTGGGTTGGGTACATGGATCGCGATGCCGCTGCCGTGCTTCTTGCGTGGCGAGACCGATACACCCACCCCGATCCCGCCGTGACTGCGCCCGCCATAGCGGCCGCCA
Source organism: Pseudomonadota bacterium (assembly GCA_030538735.1). Taxonomy (GTDB): domain Bacteria; phylum Pseudomonadota; class Gammaproteobacteria; order Xanthomonadales; family Xanthomonadaceae; genus Solilutibacter. The sequence continues at coordinate 9,504 of JAUNTK010000103.1, read as the reverse complement.
CCGGCACCGATGCTGACCGCGCTGCCACCGTAACCATCGGCCGCGCGCTGGAATATCACCCCGTTGGCCCCCACGCTGGCGGCCTGCGCACGCAGGCGCTCGATCACCTCCAACTGCTTGTTGCGATCGCCATAGGTGAAATTGCCACTGGCGACATCGAGGATCGCGATTTCTTCAAACGGCACCGCCGGCGGCCCGTAATAGACGCGCACCGCACTGGGCTCAATCGGTGTGCGCGCCTTGCCGGTCACCAACGGCCCGCCACTGGCGCAGGCGGCCAACATCAACGGCAACAGCACGGCCAACACGGGTTTGGGGCGGGGCAATGGGCGCATGATCGGTTCCTCTCGGTTTGTACGGTCTATCCACGACGCTTGCCGGCAGGCAAGTCAGTCGATGCATCGCATCAAGAGTACGCCGCGGGCAACCACGGCAGCGTCAAACCCCATCGCCGGGCAGGCGCGCGTTCATCAGGCACGCCTCGATAGGCCAAGCACCGCACGCCAAACACGCCAAACCGCCGTTGTCCGGGCAAAGGCCAAACCACACCCCGATGGCAACCCGGCGGCGGTTTACCGCTAAGCTGCCCGCAGCCTGCAATCGGAAAACACGGATGAGTACAGCCACTGACAATCGTCGCCGGATCGGTCTGGTTCCACAAATCGCCATCGCGCTGGTGCTGGGCACCGTGATCGGCTGGCTGGCGCCGGGCATCGGCTCGGGCTTGTCGATCCTCGGCACGCTGTTTGTCGGCGCATTGAAAGCGGTGGCACCGATTCTGGTGTTCGTGCTGGTGATGGCCGCGATCTGCCGCTTCAACAGCCAATCCGATACGCAAATCAAGCCGGTTTTGCTGATGTATGTGGTCGGCACGTTCCTCGCCGCGCTGACGGCCGTCGTCGCCAGTTTTCTGTTCCCGACCCAGCTCACCCTGTTGGCCGCACCTACCGAACAGGCCGCACCATCCAGCCTGAAAGAAGTGCTGAGCAATCTGCTGATGAACGTGGTTGCCAACCCGATCGGCGCACTGGCCGATGCCAATTACATCGGCATTCTGGCGTGGGCGGTGCTGCTTGGCATCGCGTTGCGCCGGGCCAATCCACGCACCCATGAAGTGATCAACGATGCCGCCGATGCGGTATCGCAAGTGGTGAAGTGGGTGATCGCCACGGCACCACTCGGCATCCTCGGCCTGATGGCCGGCACCGTGGCCGAAACCGGCTTCGATGCGTTGGCCAGCTACGCCCGTCTGCTGATGGTGCTGGTCGGCTCGATGCTGTTCATCGCGCTGGTGGTCAACCCGCTGATCGTGTTCAGCAAGACCCGGCGCAACCCCTACCCGCTGGTGTTCACCTGCCTGCGCGAATCCGGCCTGACCGCCTTCTTCACCCGCAGCTCGGCCGCCAACATCCCGGTCAACATGAATCTGGCGCGCAAGCTGGGCCTGCATGAGGACACCTATTCGGTGACGATCCCGCTCGGGGCAACCATCAACATGGCCGGTGCCGCGATCACCATCAACGTGATGACGCTGGCCGCCGCCCATACGCTCGGCATCGAAGTCGATTTCGCATCGGCCCTGCTATTGAGCGTAGTCGCCACACTGGGTGCCTGCGGTGCATCGGGCGTGGCCGGCGGCTCATTGCTGTTGATCCCACTTGCCGCCAGCCTGTTCAACATCCCCAATGATGTCGCGATGCAGGTGGTGGCGATCGGCTTCATCATCGGCGTGGTGCAGGATTCGGTGGAAACCGCGCTGAACTCCTCGACCGACATCCTGTTTACCGCAGCCGCGGATCCGGTGTACGCATCGAATAAGTGACCGCGCACCGATCTGCTGGGGCGCGACAAAGCCCGCTGTTTCCGGCAAACCACACTGGCGCGCATGGTTTCAGCCACGGCTTGAACCCGGCCCATGCTTTAAACTAGCGGACTTTCAACCCGCCTTGCAGGCCCCTCAGGCTTGCCCCTTTGCGCGCGGCCCGCGCCGTGCATGGAGTCCATGATGGTTTTTGAAACGCTCGCCAATACCGGTCACGAACAAATCGTGTTTTGCCACAACAAGGATGCCGGCCTGAAGGCGATCATCGCCATCCACAGCACCGTGCTCGGCCCGGCGCTGGGCGGCACCCGCATGTGGCCGTACCAGAGCGAACAGGAAGCCTTGAACGACGTACTGCGCCTGTCGCGCGGCATGACCTACAAAAGCGCGGTGGCCGGCCTGAATCTGGGCGGCGGCAAGGCCGTCATCATTGGCGACCCGGCCAAGGATAAATCCGAAGCGCTGTTCCGCGCCTTCGGCCAGTTCGTGGAATCGCTGGGTGGCCGCTACATCACCGCCGAAGACGTGGGCATCGATGTCAACGACATGGAATACGTCTACCGCGAAACCGAATACGTCACCGGCGTGCATCAGGTGCATGGCGGCTCGGGCGACCCCTCGCCGTTTACCGCCTACGGCACCTTGCAGGCGCTGATGGCTACCCTTAACCGCAAATATGGCGATGAGGAAGTCGGCAAGTATTCCTATGCCGTGCAGGGCCTGGGCCATGTCGGCATGGAATTCGTCAAGTTGCTTAAAGAGCGCGGCGCCAAGATGTTCGTCACCGATATCAACCCGAAGCTGGTCGAGAAAGCGGTCAGCGAATACGGTGCCGAAGCGGTGGGCTTGGATGAAATCTACGATGTGCCGGCCGATGTTTATTCGCCCTGCGCACTCGGCGGCACGCTCAACGAAGGCACCCTCGACCGGATCAAGGCCAAGGTGATCTGCGGCGCGGCCAACAACCAACTGGCCAGCAACGAGATCGGCGATGAACTGACCCGCCGTGGCGTGCTGTACGCGCCGGATTACGCCGTCAATGCCGGTGGCGTGATGAACGTCGCGCTGGAGCTTGACGGCTACAACCGCGAGCGTGCGATGCGGATGATGCGCACCATCTATCACAATCTTGGCCGCATCTACGAGATCGCCGAGCGCGATGGCATCCCGACCTACCAAGCCGCCGACCGCATGGCGGAAGAGCGCATCGAAAAGATCGGCAAGCTCAAGCTGTCGATGGGCCGTGGCGCGCCGCGCTTCCAAGGCCGCATCCGCGGCAGCTGATCACAGCCTTGCACAGTCAGGGCGAGGCCAACCCCTCGCCCTTTTCGTTTCAGCCCGGAGTTCCCATGCACATGCCCAAACTCAACGAAGAAATCGACGCGCTGCGTGATGCCGTGCATCGTTTCGCCCAAGCCGAAATCGCCCCGCGCGCGGCCAAGGCCGACGAGGAAAACTGGTTTCCGCAAGAACTGTGGCCGATGCTGGGCGAGATGGGTCTGCTTGGCCTGACCATCCCCGGCGAATACGGCGGCAGCGAGATGGGCTATCTGGCGCATCTGGTGGCAATGGAGGAAATCTCCCGCGCCTCCGGCTCGATCGGCTTGAGCTATGGCGCGCACTCCAACCTGTGCGTCAGCAACCTCTACGCCAACGGCAACGAGGCACAGCGGCAGAAGTATCTGCCGAAACTGTGCAGCGGCGAATGGAAGGGCGCGCTGGCGATGAGCGAGCCGGGGGCCGGCAGCGACGTGGTTGGCTCGATGGCCTGCCGGGCCGAGCTGCGTGGCGATGTCTGGGTTGCCAATGGCAACAAGATGTGGATCACCAATGGCCCCGAGGCCGATGTGCTGGTGGTCTATATGCGCACCGCCCCGAAGGAGGCCGGCTCGCGTGCGATGACCGCCTTCATCATCGAAAAAGGCATGAAGGGGTTCTCCACCGCGCAGAAGCTGGACAAGCTGGGCATGCGCGGCTCCAACACCTGCGAACTGGTGTTTGAGGATTGCGAAATCCCCGCCGAAAACGTGCTGGGCGAAGTGAACCAAGGCGTCAAGGTGCTGATGACCGGCCTCAATACCGAGCGCCTTGTCCTCTCCGGCGGCCCGATCGGTTTGATGCAGGCAGCGCTCGATATCGCGCTGCCGTATGTGCGCGAACGCAAGCAGTTTGATGTCGCGATCGGCACCTTCCAGCTGATGCAGGCCAAGATCGCCGATATGTATACCGCGCTGGCCTCAAGCCGCGCCTTCGCCTATCAAGTCGCCCGCGATTACGATGCCGGCCACAAGAGCCGCGTCGATGCGGCCGCATGCTTGATGCACGCCTCCGAAGCCGCCGTTAACGTCACCTTGGAGGCCATCCAAACACTAGGCGGCAACGGCTATATCAACGAATACCCAACCGGCCGCCTGCTGCGCGATGCCAAGCTGTACGCCATCGGCGCCGGCACCAACGAAATCCGCCGCATGCTGATTGGCCGCGAGCTGTTCAACGGCCACGGTTGAGTGCGCTGGCGCAGCTTTGCCGATACAGAAATCGGCACGCTTCGATGCATTGGGTCATTCCGGCGAAAGCCGGAATCCATTGAAGCGGGCCCGAACGGGGCGAGCCAGGCCGGCTACACCAAGATCGCCACGCAAACCCAATCCCGTCAAGCCGACGCCACACGCGCCAGCCACGCTTGCGCCTCGGCGTTCAATGCAGCGGCAGTAAGGCTGCGCCCCGTGCCATCAATCGCCAGCGCGATACGCAAATCGGCCGCGGGCATGGCATCGCCACCACGATCGGGCCATTCGACCAACCAGAGTGCGACCTGCTCTGGCTCGATGCCAAGAAACTCCAGCTCGCCCGGGTCGCCGATCCGATACAAATCCAGATGCAGGGCTTCGCGGCCATCGGCCAGTGGATAACGCTCGACCAAGGTGTAGGTCGGGCTGCGAATCGTGCCTTGCACACCCAGCGCACGCAAAAAAGCGCGGGCAAAACTCGATTTACCAGCGCCCAAATCGCCATGCAGATGGATCACCGCCGTGGCCGGCCGGCTGGCGGCGAACATGGCTGCCACGGCATCGGTGGCGGCGGCATCGGGCAGGAAACGCGAAAAACTCATCAACGGCACTCCGCCTGCGCGGCGCGCAGTTGTTCAATCAAATCCGTTGCCAGCAAGCCGGCCTGCCCTGCGTTTGCCGCCCGGTCACCGGCATCGCCATGCAGCCATGCGCCGATCGCCGCCGCCTCGAACGCCGCAAAGCCACGCGCCAGCAAGGCCAGCACCACCCCGGTCAACGCATCGCCCATGCCGCCCGAGGCCATGCCCGGATTGCCATTGCCGAGCACCCGAGCGCTGCGCCCGGGCGCGGTAATAATCGTGCCGCTGCCTTTCAGGATCACGCTGCAACGATGGCGCTCGGCAAGCGTATTGGCTGCGGCAAAACGGTCGGACTGGATACCGGCCACATCACTGCCCAACAGGCGTGCGGCCTCACCGGGATGAGGGGTCAAAACGGCCTGCGGCGGCAGCGCGAATGGCGCGGCGGCAAACAGGTTGAGCGCATCGGCATCGATCACGCAGGGTTTATGGCTTTCGGCAACGCCAGCGAGCAACTGCCGGGCCCAATCGCCCTGCCCCAGCCCCGGCCCAATCGCAACGGCATCGGCGGCGGCGATCAGTGCCGGCATGGTGGCAAGATCATCGGCAGCATGCGCCATCGCCTCGGGCCGGCGGGCGATAAAGGCCGGCAGATGCGCGGCACGGGTTGCGACACTGATGAGGCCAATACCACTGCGCAAGGCCGCTTCACTGGCCAACAAGGCCGCACCGCCCATGCCGGCATCGCCACCGATCACCAGCCCGTGCCCGAAGCGGCCTTTGTGCGAATCCAGCGGCCGTGGCGGCAGGCTGGGCTTGGCTTGCAACCGGGCCAGCGGCACAAGGCCGTCGAAACACGCGGCGGGTACGTCCAGTGTCGCCAACGACAGCGCGCCCGCACGATCACGCGCCGCGCCGGTATACAGCCCGGCATGAGCCGCGATGAATTGCACGGTGTGCTGCGCAACGATGGCCTGCCCCGGCACATCACCACGCTCGGCATTGGCCCCACTCGGCACATCCAGCGCCAAGATCGGCACGCCAGCGGCATTGGCCTTGGCGATCAATTCACTGCTGGCCGCATCGGGCGCGCGGTTGAGGCCGATACCGAAGATCGCATCGACGATCACATCGGCCGCCGGCAACGTGCCGGAAAACACATCGATGCGGCCACCCGCCGCACGGTATTCCTCGGCCATGCGGGTCGCAAGCACGGTGCGCGGGCTGTGCTCGGGCAAATGCACTGCGCAGACATCAAGCCCGGATTGCAGCGCATGCAGGGCCAGCACCCAGCCATCGCCGCCGTTGTTGCCCGGCCCGCATAACACCAACAGGCGGCGCGGGCCGGCAAACTCGCGCAGCACGCAGCGCCATGCGGCCAGACCGGCGCGCCGCATCAGGGTGGTTTCATCGATCCCGGCCAGATGCTGCGCACGCCGCTCCAGCGCACGCAGCGCGGCGTTGTCGTAAAGCGCGCTCATCGGGCGATTGTATCGCTGGTGCTTGCCGGCAATCAGTTCAACGCTCGGCAGAGCCCGCGATCTGGCGCAGCAACTCGCGGGTCACCGGGTCGGCGCAATCGGCTTCACCGCACAGGGCCGGCAACAGGCCATTGGCCAATTGCTTGCCCAACTCGACACCGAATTGGTCGAAGGCATTGATGCCCCACAACACCGCTTGCAGATAGGTGCTGTGCTCGTACAAGGCCAGCAAATGGCCGAGCGCGGCCGGTGTCAAGGCATCCAGCATCAGCAACGTGACCGGCCGATTACCCGGGTAGTGCCGATGCGGGTCGGCGTTTGCTTGGCCGTTGGCCAGCGCCTCGCATTGCGCCAGCAAGTTGGACAACACCGCGCGATGGCTTTCGGGATGCCGATGATCGGGCTTGGTCACGCCGATGAAATCCGCCGCGACCACCTGAGTGCCTTGATGCAGCGCTTGGAAATAACTGTGCTGGCAATCGCTGCCGGCGCTGCCCCACCAAACCGGCACCGTTTCGACATCCAGCGCGGCACCATCCAGACGCGCGGATTTGCCCAGGCTTTCCATCACCAATTGCTGCAAAAATGCGGGCAGCAGGGCAAGGCGTTGGTCGTAGGGCAGCACGGCCTGCGCGCTGATATGCAAACCATTGCGGTTCCAGATCGCGCTCAGCGCATGGCGGATCGCCAGGTTGTGCTCGATATCGGCTTCAAGCGCGTGCCGGTCAAACGCGGCTGCACCGGCCAGCAATTCGCGGAAGGCCGGCATGCCAATCGCCAGCGCAATCGGCAAACCCACCGCCGACCACAGCGAATAGCGCCCACCCACCCAATCCCACATCGGCAGGATGCGTGATGGGTCGATATTGAACTCGCGCCCGGCGCGCTCGACATTGGCGCTGACCGCATGCAGGCGGCGGTCATCGCCCAACCAATCGCGCAGGATCGCGCCATTGAGCAGGGTTTCCTGCGTGCCGAAACTCTTGGAAATGATGATGCCAGCCGTATGCGCCGGCTCCAGCGCCTGCAATACGCGCTCAATCGCGCTGGCATCGACATTGGAGACGAAATGCACGCGCAGCCGCGCGTCCATCTGACGCAGGGCATCAACCACCAGACGCGGCCCCAGATCGGAGCCACCGATGCCGACGCTGACCACATCGGTGATTGCCGGGTCGGCATGGATCGCCTCAACCAACTCCGCCATGCGCTGCAAAGCGGCCTGGGCCTCGGCATGGGCGGCATGCGCCTCGGCACTGCGGCCGCAATCGCCGCGCAAGGCGGTATGCAGGGCGGCGCGGCCTTCGGTGGCATTGACCGGCGCGCCATCCACCAAGCGGCGCAAGGCGGCGGGCAAATCGGCCTCGCGCGCCAAGGCGAATAGATCGGCCAGTGCCGCGCGGTCGTAACGCTGTCGCGCGAAGTTGGCATACAACGGCCCCACCCGCAGGGCGAAATCCTGCGCACGGGCCGGATCATCGGCCAACAGCGATGCGATGGATGTCTGATTCAGCCGCGCCGCCTGCTCCCCCAAGCGCGCCAGCATGTCAGGCCGCCTGTGCCGGCATTGAATCGTTGGTATGGGTCAGGCGGTTATCGCGATCGACGTAGACCAGTTTGGGCCGATGCTTGGCGGCCTCGGCGGCATCGCATTGGCCATAGGCGCAGATGATGACCAGATCGCCCGGCTCGGCCTTGTGCGCGGCAGCACCGTTGACCGAGATGATGCCGCTGCCGGCCTCGGCGCGGATCGCGTAGGTGGCAAAACGTTCGCCATTATTGATGTTGTAGATTTCGACACGCTCGTTTTCGAGGATGCCTGAGAGCTCCAGCAAACGACTGTCGATGGCGCAGGAGCCTTCGTAGTGCAGCTCGGCATGGGTCACCGAGGCACGGTGGATCTTGGCTTTCAACAAGGTCAGCAACATCGTTCGGCTCCGGGCCGTGAAAACAGGCGAATTTTAGGCGGCTTGCCGGGCCGCCGCAACACGTCGGCCTGGGTGTTCAGCCGGGGGTTCTCGTACTTGGCGAGTGAGGCTGGATGCGCCCGCTCAGGCCAGATCAAATTCCAGATTGTCGATCAGGCGGGTGGCGCCCAAGCGTGCGGCGACAAGCGCGACACGCGGGCCGGGTGCATCATCGGCCGGCTCGATCAGGGTCGGCTGGCGCACCACTGCGTAATCCGGCACGAAGCCGGCCTCGGTCAATATTTCGATGGCACGCGCTTCAACCGCTTCACGCGGATCGCCCGCCTGCAGCGAATTCTGCATCTGCCGCAAGGTTTGGTACAGCGTCGGCGCGCTGGCGCGCTGATCGGCCGAGAGATATTGGTTGCGCGAACTCATCGCTAAACCATCGGCTTCACGCTTGATCGGCGCGCCGATGATCTCGATCGGGAAGGCCAGATCCGCCACCAGATGACGAATCACCGCCAATTGCTGGTAATCCTTGCGGCCGAAGACCGCCACATCCGGTTGCACCTGATTGAACAGGCGCGCCACCACCGTGGCGACGCCATCAAAATGGCCGGGACGATGCGCGCCATCAAGCACCGTGGTGATGCCGGGCACGCGCATATTCACCGTGTTTTCCAGCCCCAGCGGGTACATGGTTGCGACGCTGGGCAGCCACAAGAGATCACAACCGGCATCGTACAAACCCGCTGCATCGGCCTCGGGCGTGCGTGGATAGCGGTCAAAATCCTCGTTTGGGCCGAATTGGGTCGGGTTGACGAACACACTGGCCACCACCCTGTCGGCATGCTGTTTGGCGAGTGCGACCAGCGAGTAATGCCCGGCATGCAGGTTGCCCATGGTCGGGACGAAGGCGATGCGCAGGCTGGCCTCACGCCAAGCGCGAATCTCGGCACGCAGCGAATCAAGTGCGGTGCAGGTGATCATGCGTCGGCGTAGCTGTGTTCGGCGGCCGGGAAGCTGCCATCGTGCACGGCGGCGATATAGGCCCCGACAGCGGCCGCCACCGAGCCGGCTTCGGCAAGAAAATCGCGGACAAAACGCGGCCGGCGATGCCCGCTGTCAAGGCCCAGCATGTCGTGCAGCACCAAGACTTGGCCATCGCAATCCGCGCCGGCACCGATGCCAATGGTCGGG
>JAUNTK010000102.1 GCA_030538735.1 Pseudomonadota bacterium | reverse complement strand
CCTGCAGGTGCGCATGTTCATCACCGCCGGCCTGATCGACGCCGCGTTCATCATCTCGGTCGCCGTCGGCCTGCTGTTCGCCTTCGCCAACCCGTTCATCGGCGAATTCGTTTCGCGTCTGGGCTGATCTCCGGCTTGAGGGTGCGGTGGCCGTGGTCGCCGCATCCTGATCCATCGTGCCTCCTGGCACGCAAACCGAAGTCAACGCCGAGATCCGGACATGAACATCAATCTCACCCTCATCGCGCAGGCCATCGCCTTTTTGGCGTTGATCTGGCTGGTCGCGACCAAGATCTGGCCGCCGTTGCTGGCCGCGATCGAAGAGCGCCAGAAGAAGATCGCCGAAGGTCTTGCTGCCGCCGACAACAGCCAGAAGGCGCTTGCCCAGGCTGAAGAGAAGGCCAACGACGAACTCAAGGCCGCGCGCAGCAAAGCCAACGAGATCATCGAGCAGGCCCACCAGCGGGCCAACCAGATCGTCGAAGCCGCCAAGCACGACGCCATCGAAGAAGGCGTGCGCCAGAAGGCCATCGTCGAAGCCGATATCGTCGCCAGCGCCAACCGCGCCCGCGAAGATCTGCGCAAGCAAGTTTCCGTGCTGGCCGTGGCCGGTGCCGAGAAGCTGATCCGTCGCGAGATCGACCCGAACGCGCACAAGGCGTTGCTGGACGAACTGGCGGCAGAGATCTGACATGAGCCAGAACGCCACTCTCGCCCGCCCTTATGCCCGCGCCGCGTGGCTGGCCGCCCGTGATGCGGGTGGCGTGGCTGCATGGTCGGATGCGCTGGGTTTTGCTGCCCGCGTGGCGGCCGACCCAGAGGTTGACCGCGTGCTGGGCGACCCGCGCTTGGGCCGCGATGACGCGGTCAAGCTGCTTTCGCCGGATAACGCATCGGCAGCGATGCAGGGCTTTATCCGCCTGCTCGCCAGCAATGGCCGGATGAAGCTGCTGCCGGAAATCGCCGGGCTGTTTGAACAGCTGCGCGCCGAAGAACAGCACATCGTGCGGGCGAAGATCACCTCCGCCGCGCCGATGACCCAGGACGAGCTGGCCAAGCTGACCGAGGCGCTGAAACGCCGCTTTGGCCGCGAGGTCGAGACGGAAGTGGCCATCGACGAATCGCTGATCGGCGGTGCCTTGATCGATGCCGGTGACGTGGTCATCGACGGCTCGGTGAAAGGCAAATTGGCGCGGCTCGAAACGGCCTTGGCGCAGTAAGTTGGGCTTGGCCCGTATCGCAGACACATTGATCTACACCGCGGGCTTGGGCCCGCGCTACAGGAAACCAAAATGGCAACCACCACGCTCAACCCGTCTGAAATCAGTGAACTGATCAAGAACCGCATCGAGCAGGTCAAGCTTGGCTCGGAAGCGCGCAACGAAGGCACCGTGACCAGCGTGTCCGATGGCATCGTGCGCATCTACGGCCTGGCCGACGCGATGCAGGGCGAAATGATCGAACTGCCGGGCAATACCACCGCCTTGGCACTGAACCTGGAGCGCGACTCGGTCGGCGCGGTGGTGCTGGGTGATTACGAGCACCTGCGCGAAGGCGACGTGGCCAAGACCACCGGCCGCATCCTTGAAGTGCCGACCGGCCCGGCCCTGTTGGGCCGCGTGGTCAACGCACTGGGCGAAGCCATCGACGGCAAGGGCCCGATCGTCTCCGATACCTCGGCCCCGGTTGAAGCCATCGCCCCGGGCGTGGTCTGGCGTAAGTCGGTCAGCCAGCCGGTGCAGACCGGCTACAAGTCGATCGACAGCATGATCCCGATTGGCCGTGGCCAGCGCGAGCTGATCATCGGTGACCGCCAGACCGGCAAGACCGCGATCGCGATCGACACCATCATCAACCAGAAATCCTCCGGCATTAAGTGCATCTATGTCGCGATTGGTCAGAAGAACTCGACCATCGCCAACATCGTGCGCAAGCTGGAAGAAAACGGCGCGATGGCCTACACCACCGTGGTCGCCGCATCGGCGTCCGAATCGGCGGCGATGCAGTACATCGCGGCGTATTCGGGCTGCACCATGGGCGAATACTTCCGCGACCGTGGCGAAGACGCACTCATCATCTATGACGATCTCTCCAAGCAGGCCGTGGCCTACCGCCAGATCTCGCTGTTGCTGAAGCGCCCGCCGGGCCGCGAAGCCTTCCCGGGTGACGTGTTCTATCTGCATAGCCGCCTGCTCGAACGCGCGGCCCGCGTCAACGAAGACTATGTTGAAAAGTTCACCAACGGTGCGGTCAAGGGCAAGACCGGCTCGCTCACCGCGCTGCCGATCATCGAAACCCAAGCCGGTGACGTTTCGGCCTTCGTGCCGACCAACGTGATCTCGATCACCGACGGCCAGATCTTCTTGGAAACCGACCTGTTCAACGCCGGCATCCGCCCGGCCGTGAACGCCGGTATCTCGGTTTCGCGCGTCGGTGGCGCAGCGCAGACCAAGATCATGAAGAAGCTCTCGGGCGGTATCCGTATCGCATTGGCGCAGTACCGCGAATTGGCCGCCTTCGCCCAGTTCGCTTCCGATCTGGACGATGCCACCCGCAAGCAGTTGGAACGCGGCCAGCGCGTCACCGAGCTGATGAAGCAGAAGCAGTACCTGCCGATGTCGGTGGCCGAGCAATCGCTGTCGATCTATGCCGCCGACAAGGGCTATATGGATGATGTGCCGGTGAGCAAGATCGGTGCGTTTGAAGAAGGCCTGCAGGCCCACTTCGCCAACAGCCTGGGCGAGTTGATGGACACGATCAACACTACCGGCGATTGGAACGACGACATCGAAGCTGCTTTCAAGCAGGGCATCGAAGACTTCAAGAAGACCGGAACCTGGTGAAGCAGGGGCTAGGGGCCAGAGATCAGCGGTTAGCGAAAGCAAACCCTGCCTCCAACCCCTGACCTCTGACCCCTAGAGCGAGCAGAGCGAGCGAACAATGGCAAGCGGGCGCGAAATCAAAACCAAGATCAAGTCAGTGCAGAACACCCGCAAGGTGACCCGCGCACTGGAGATGGTCTCGGCCTCGAAAATCCGCAAGGCGCAAGAGCGCATGCGCGCATCGCGGCCGTATGCACGGGCGATGAAGCAGTTGATCGGCCACGTGGCGCAGGCCAACGGCACCGATTACGTGCATCCGTGGATGGTCGAACGCAAGGAAGTGAAGCGGGTCGGCTACATCATCGTGTCATCCGACCGTGGTCTGGCCGGCGGCCTCAACAACAACCTGTTCCGCAAGTTGCTGGGTGAAATCCGCAACTGGAACGAGCAGGGCGTTGAAGTCGATATCGTCACCATCGGCCAGAAGGCGTCGGTGTTCTTCCGCCGCATCAAGGTCAATATGCTGGCGACGGTCACCCACTTGGGCGATACGCCGCAGGTCGAGCAATTGATCGGCGTGATCAAGGTGATGCTGGATGGTTACGATGCCGGCAATCTGGATCGCGTGTTCTTGTGCTACAACGATTTCGTCAACACCATGACCCAGCGCGCGGCGTTTGACCAACTGCTGCCGCTGCCGCCCGCTGATGAACAAATGGGCCGGCACAGCTGGGATTACATCTACGAACCCGATGCGCAAACGGTGCTGGAGCACCTGATGACCCGCTACGTGGAATCGCTGGTGTATCAGGCGGTGATGGAAAACGTGGCCTCCGAACACGCCGCCCGCATGGTGGCGATGAAGGCAGCCAGCGACAATGCCACCAAGTTGATCGGCACCTTGAACCTTGTCTACAACAAGGCGCGTCAGGCGGCGATCACCCAGGAAATTTCGGAAATCGTCGGCGGCGCTGCCGCTGTGTAAGGGCTTTTCCTTCTCCTTCGGGGGAAGGTGGCGCGTAGCGCCGGATGAGGGTTCGGCCATGTGTCGCCCCCTCACCCCAACCCTCCTCGGAGGGGGCGGGGTTTTGAAGAACATTATTCTTTTGGAGCGATGCAAATGAGCAACCAAGGCAAGATCGTCCAGATCATCGGCGCCGTCGTCGATGTCGAATTCCCGCGCGAAAGCGTGCCGAAGGTGTACGACGCGCTGAAGGTGCAGAACACCGAAGTCACCCTCGAAGTCCAGCAGCAGTTGGGCGATGGTGTGGTGCGTGCGATTGCACTGGGCTCGACCGACGGCCTGAAGCGCGGCCTGGTCGCCGACAACACCAACCGCGCGATTGCTGTGCCGGTCGGTGAGGCTACCCTTGGCCGCATCATGGACGTGCTGGGCAACCCGATCGACGAAGTTGGCCCGATTGAAGCCAAGGATCATTGGGAAATCCACCGCAGCGCGCCGACCTATGAAGAACAGGCCGCGGCCAACGATTTGCTGGAAACCGGCATCAAGGTGATCGACCTGATGTGCCCGTTCGCCAAGGGCGGCAAGGTTGGCCTGTTCGGCGGCGCCGGCGTGGGCAAGACGGTGAACATGCTGGAGCTGATCAACAACATCGCCACCCAGCACAGCGGCCTGTCGGTGTTTGCTGGCGTGGGTGAGCGCACCCGCGAAGGCAACGATTTCTATCACGAAATGCAGGAAGCCGGCGTCGTCAAGATCGACAACCTGCCGGAATCCAAAGTGGCGATGGTCTACGGCCAGATGAACGAGCCGCCGGGCAACCGCCTGCGCGTGGCGCTGACCGGCCTGACCATGGCCGAATACTTCCGCGATGAAAAAGACGCCTCCGGCAAGGGCCGCGACGTGCTGTTCTTCGTCGATAACATCTACCGCTACACGCTGGCCGGCACCGAAGTCTCGGCACTGCTGGGCCGTATGCCGTCGGCGGTGGGCTACCAGCCGACCTTGGCCGAAGAAATGGGCGTGCTGCAAGAGCGCATCACCTCGACCAAGACCGGCTCGATCACCTCGATCCAGGCCGTGTACGTACCCGCCGATGACTTGACCGACCCCTCGCCGGCCACCACCTTCGCCCACTTGGACGCGACCGTGGTGTTGAGCCGCCAGATCGCTTCGTTGGGTATTTACCCGGCGGTGGATCCGCTCGATTCAACCAGCCGCCAGCTTGACCCGAACGTGATCGGCCACGAGCATTACGACACCGCGCGCCGCGTGCAGGCCACCTTGCAGAAGTACAAGGAGCTGAAGGACATCATCGCCATCTTGGGCATGGATGAGCTGAGCGAAGAAGACAAAGTGGCCGTGGCCCGGGCGCGTAAGATCGAGCGTTTCTTCTCGCAGCCGTTCCACGTCGCCGAAGTGTTTACCGGCAGCCCCGGCAAGTATGTGTCGCTGAAGGACACCATCCGCGGCTTCAAGATGATTGTCGATGGCGAATGCGACGACGTTCCGGAACAGGCGTTCTACATGGTCGGCGGCATCGACGAGGCCATCGAGAAGGCCAAGAAGATCGCGGCTTGATCGCCACGGTCTGAAGGGAGAACCCGATGAGCACCACCATCCGCTGCGAAATCGTCAGCGCCGAAGCCGAAATCTACAGCGGCGACGCCATCATGGTTGTCGCCACTGGCGAGGTTGGCGAGTTGGGCATCGCGCCCAAGCACGCGCCGCTGATTACCCGTTTGAAGCCCGGCAAAGTCGTGGTCACCACCCCGGCTGGCGAGCATCTGGATTTCGCCATCTCCGGCGGCATGCTGGAAGTGCAGCCCGATGTGGTCACCGTGCTGGCCGATACCGCCGTGCGCGCCGATGACATCGACGAGGCCGCCGTGCGCGCCGCCAAGGACGAGGCCGAGCGCATTCTGGCCGGCCGTGGCGAAGCGATGGAAGTCGCCGAAGCACAGAAGCGCTTGGCCGAAGTCAGCGCACAACTGGCCGCACTGGAGCGCCTGCGCAAGAACCTCAAGCACTGAGGGACGCGGGGCTTACAGCCTGAGCACAACAAGCGGCAGAGCGATCTGCCGCTTTTTTGTGTGCGGCTTTTTTGGCTTCTGTACGTGCGTTGCTATACGCCGATGCTAGGCGCCCCACGGGACACGCCGTGAACCCATCCTTGGGGGCTCGGACGCGGCGTCCCTGCCGCGTACGGTCCCGAGTGGCGCCTAGCACCGACGTACCGAAAGTGTTTCGCCGCATCACTTAAAGCAGATGTCCCGAAACATCGAAGTGAAAGCTCATTCGGGCCGGATCGAGGCGATGACTTTCTGTGTGTACATCGCCACAGGCAGGTGCTACGTGCCCTTCGGTACGCATCCTGCATCCATGGGGACTGAGCCGCAGCCGCTACGCTCGCCCGCGATACACCCAGTGGCGCGATAGCACGAATTGGATCAGCGCCAATGCGGCATCGATGATTGGTTTGGCCAGCCAAGCCCATTGCAGGCCGAATACGGCATCGACATGGCTTACCGCCCAGGTGCTAGCCACGGTGGTCGTGAGCCACATCAACATGAAGCGTTGCAGTTGTATCCGGCCCGGGCCAGCGCCTACATCGGCGAACGTATAGCGGCCGTTGAGCCAGAAACCGAGCAGCGCGCCGCCGATGCGCCCGGCCAAATTGGCCCAGACAACGCCGATGCCCAGTGCGCTCACGCCCACCATCACGCCCCAGTCGAGCAGCAATTGCACGCCGCCGACGATCAGATAAAGGCCAAGATGACGGGGCAGACTCACGGCGATCACGCTCTCGGCGCGGCAGGGTGACGGGCTAGAATACGTTTTCAACCAAGGAGCCGCCATGGCCGCTGTACCGCTGCATATCGTGATTCTTGCTGCTGGCGAGGGCAAGCGGATGAAATCGCGCACGCCCAAAGTGCTGCAGAAAATCGCCGGCCGGCCGATGCTCAGGCATGTGATTGATGCCGCGCGCGAATTGCAGCCATCCGGCATCCACATCGTGTATGGCCACGGCGGCGAGCAGGTATTGGATACCTTTCGTGCCGAGGCGGATCTGCAATGGGCCGAGCAACGCGAGCGCCTTGGCACCGGCCACGCCGTACAGCAAGTGATCGAGCAAATCCCCGATGGTGCGCGTGTGTTGGTTCTGTACGGCGATGTGCCGTTGATTACGGCCGATACGTTGCGCCGCTTGCTGGCCAAGGATGCGCGGCTGACCGTTCTTGTCGCCGATCTGGATGACCCGACCGGCTATGGCCGCATCGTGCGTGACCCGCAGGGCAATGTCGGCGCGATTGTCGAGCAGAAGGATGCCAACGCCGAGCAGCGGGCGATCCAGACCATCAATACCGGCATCCTCGCCGCCGATGGCAATGCGCTGCGTAACTGGCTGGCGCATCTATCCAATGACAATGCGCAGGGTGAGTATTACTTGACCGATGTATTTGCGCAGGCCGCGCGCGAATACACCGCCGCCGAGATGGTGCATGTCAGCGACCCGATGGAAACCGAAGGGGCCAACGACCCGTGGCAACTGGCCCAGCTTGAGCGCGCCTATCAAAAGCGCGCAGTCAAGGCGTTGTGCGCGCAGGGTGTGCGATGCGCCGATACCGCGCGCGTCGATGTGCGCGGCACGGTGCGCGCCGAGGGTGATGTCGAAGTCGATATCGATGTGATCTTCGAGGGCGAGGTGGTGCTGGGCGAGGGCGTCAAGATTGGCCCGTATTGCCGGTTGAAAAACGTCACGCTTGGCCCCGGTACCGAAGTGCGTGCGCACTGCGATCTGGAAGACGCACGCACCGAGGGCGCGGTGACAATCGGCCCGTATGCACGCCTGCGCCCCGGCACCGTGCTGGCCGATGGCGTGCATATCGGTAATTTTGTCGAAGTGAAAAAATCCACCCTGGGTGTCGGTAGCAAGGCCAACCACCTGAGCTATATCGGCGATGCCGAGATCGGTGCGGGCGTGAATATCGGTGCCGGCACCATCACCTGCAATTACGATGGCGTCAACAAGGCCAAGACGGTGATTGAGGATGGCGCCTTCATCGGCTCCGATACCGCGCTAGTGGCCCCGGTCACGGTGGGCAAAAACGCCACCATTGCTGCCGGCTCGGTGATCACCAAAGATGCACTACCAGGTGAATTGACCATTGCCCGCGCGCGCCAGCAGACGCTGGAAGGCTGGAAACGGCCGGTGAAGAAGTAGCCGGTTGCTGTGGGAGGATTTTTAGGGGGGCTTTGAAAATCTACAGGTTTTTGTGGATGTAAATGGTGTTAGTGCCTACGGAAAATCAAGGGCTTCCGCCCGCCCAAGGTCGGACGGGTCACTTTCTCTTGCTAACCCAAGAGAAAGTAACCAAAGAGAAGGGTTTGTGGATCAAGAGCACAGCTCGATGCGGGTCGATCGTTATCACTTTTCGATTCGCCCTCCTGGCTCATACGAAAAGTGGCGCACGTCCTGTGCGCCACCCTACGGGTTTCCTGTTCAATCGGCTGCGAATTGCGAGCAAAAACCAAGACTCGTCGGTCACATTGCATGAAAGCCAACGCCTCGCCTAACCCGGAGGGCGTCGGCCATGGATGGCCGACGTTTTCCGCATGAGCCATGGAATGGCGAATCGGAAAATCCCCATTCAATCCCCGTAGGCGGGCTGTGGCTTCGTCGAGCGCACTTTTCTTTGGTTACATTTCTTTTGTGCGAGCAAAAGAAAGTAACCCGCCTGACCTTGGGCAGGCGGAAGCTTTTTTGCGTACCCGCACCGAAACCAGCCCGAATCAAGCAAGCCAGGATAAATCGGGCCAGCCAGCGCGCCATCAATCCGGCAACGACAAACTCACACACAGCCCGCCGCCGTCGCGGTTGGCCAGGGCGATATGGCCGCCGTGGGCTTCGATGATCTCGCGGGTTAGGGCCATGCCAAGGCCGGTGCCGTTGCGTTTGGTGGAGTAGAACGGCAGCAAGGCTTGCGCCAGTACGGCTTCGCTCATGCCGCTGCCGCGATCAAGCACATCGATACGCCAGCCGTTGGGCGCGCGGCGCAGTTGCAGGCGGATTTCATCGCCATCGCCGCCGGCTTCGTGGGCGTTTTTCAGCACGTTCAACAGTGCCTGTTCTAGTTGCGCGGTGTCGGCGCGAAAGCTGGCATCGGCATGGTTGCCATCCCAATCAAACGCGACTTGGGTTTGTAATTGATGCAGAAACGGCTGCCACAACACGCCTTGCAGGCGTGGTGCGGGCAGTTTGGCGAAGCGGGCGTAATCGCGGATAAAGCCTTCCAGATGGCGCGCGCGTTCTTCGATGGTGGCGAGTGCCAGGGGCAGTTTTTCGTATTGTTGGCGGCGCAGCAATTCGCTGCCGGAATGTGCCAGCGAGGCAATCGGTGCCAGTGAGTTGTTGAGCTCGTGGCTGATGACGCGGATCACTTTCTTCCACGTCTGCACTTCTTGCCGGCGCAACTCGGCGGTGAGTTGGCGCAACAGCACCAGCTCATGCGCGCGGCCATTCAAGCGGAAGCGGCGCCGCGATAGATGGTAGATATCTTCGTCGTCATCGCTGCCAACGGCAAAGATCGCATCACCGCCGCGCTCGAACGCGAGCCGCAGTGCGTCGGGGGCATCGGCAAGCAAGGTATCGAAGGCGCGGCCCTCGATGCGCCGGCCATCGCCCAGCAATTTGCGTGCGGCCACATTGCCCAGCACCACGCGGCCGGCCGGGTCCACCAGCGTCATCGCCACCGGGGTGTTCTGCACGATGGTATCGAGCAGTAATTCGCGCTGTACCAAGCCGATGCGTTGCTCGCGCAGGGTGTTGCCAAGGCGGTTGTGTGCGGCGACCAATTCGGCCAGTTCATCGCGCCACGGCCACGCCAGCGAAAAGCTGTAATCGCCATCGCGATAGCTGTCCACGGTGCCGGCCAGTGCGCGGTACATCGATTGCACTTTGCGATGCAGGCGCAATAAGTGCAGCCACATCAGCGCGATCACGACGGCGGCGGCCGTAAAACTTTGCAGCAATGTGCCGCCGCGATCATGCACGAACCAAACCGCCGCCAGCATCGCCACGGCATACAACACGGCGGTGGCGGCGAGGCGGTGGCGCAAGGGCAGGCGTTTCAGCATGGCGGGCTCATTCGCGGGCGATGCCCAGCCGCTCCATGCGCCGATACAGCGATTGCCGCGATAGGCCCAATTCGGCGGCGGCATGCGCGATCACGCCGCGATGGCGATGCAGGGCGGCTTCGACTTCGCTGGCGCTGGGCTCGTGGCTGGCGGCGCTCTGCGCAGGCTCGCTTTGCAAGCCGAGTGCGGCGACATCCACCACATCGCCACTTGATAGCAGCGCCGCGCGTTGGATGACATTGCGCAGCTCGCGCACATTGCCCGGCCATGCGTGGTGGCGCAGTGCGTGTTCGGCGGATTCGCTGAATTGTTTTTCATCGCCCAGAAAATGGCGGGCCAGCGGCAGGATGTCGTCGCGGCGTTCGGCCAGTGCGGGCAGGCGCAGTTCGATGGCGTTCAAGCGGTAATACAGGTCTTCGCGGAACTCGCCGCGCGCGATCATGGCGGGCAGGTCGGCATTGGTG
>JAUNTK010000101.1 GCA_030538735.1 Pseudomonadota bacterium | reverse complement strand
GCCGGCAAAGAGCTGTTGCGCAACTCCGGCTTGGCCATCATCCCCGCCGATGACATCAACGATGGCGCGAAGAAGGCGGTCGAAGCCGTCAAGACCGCCTGACCCATCTGCCTTCTCCCTTTCGGAGAAGGTGCCCCGAAGGGGATGAGGCTGCGGCAAGGCCGGCCCTCTCCCCCAGCCTCACTCCCGCAGGGAGCGGGGTGAACATCGAAGGAAATACACCATGTCCGTTTTGATCAACAAAGACACCAAGGTGATCGTGCAGGGCTTTACCGGCTCGCAGGGCACCTTCCACGCGCAACAGATGCTCGATTACGGCACCCAGGTGGTGGGTGGCGTGACCCCCGGCAAGGGCGGCACGCAACACCTCGGCCTGCCGGTGTTTGATACCGTCAAGCAAGCGGTTGCCGCCACCGGCGCCGATGCCTCGGTGATCTACGTGCCGCCGCCGTTTGCCGCCGACGCCATTTTGGAAGCGGCCGATGCCGGCATCCGCGTCATCATCTGCATCACCGAGGGCATCCCGGTGCTGGACATGATGCGGGTCAAGAATGTGCTCAAGCAACACCCGGATACCGTGCTGGTCGGCCCCAACTGCCCCGGCGTGATTACCCCGGGCGAATGCAAAATCGGCATCATGCCGGGCCACATCCATATGCCGGGCAAGATCGGTATCGTCTCGCGCAGCGGCACGCTGACCTATGAAGCGGTCAAGCAGACCACCGATGCGGGCCTGGGCCAGAGCACCTGCATTGGTATTGGCGGTGACCCGATCAACGGCACCAACTTTATCGATGCGCTCAAGCTGTTCCAAGACGACCCGCAGACCGAAGGCATCATCATGGTCGGCGAGATCGGTGGCAGCGCCGAAGAAGAAGCCGCCGAATACATTGCCAAGCACGTCACCAAGCCGGTGGTCGGCTTTATCGCCGGTGCTTCCGCGCCGAAGGGCAAGCGCATGGGCCATGCCGGTGCGATTGCCTCGGGTGGCCAAGGCACCGCCGAAGGCAAGTTTGAAGCGATGGAAAAGGCCGGTGTCACCACGGTTAAATCGCCGGGCGATTTGGGTGCCGCAATCGCCAAGCGCTTGGCGAAGTAAGCGCCGGATGGGCGTGTTTTGGGCTTGTCCACCACGCGATCAAGCACCAACAACGGGCTGCCTTCGGGTGGCCCGTTTTGTTTGGTTTTGCCGGTGTTGTTGCGCCGCCATTTGACTTGCCCGCCGCAAATGCGCATAGTCGATGCGCATCATCCGAGGGTATCGCCATGCGTGTGCGTGAGACTTATGCCGCTTACGGCAAGAAAGCGACCAATGTCAGCATCAACGAAGGCTTGCTGCGCGAAGCCAAGGCGTTGGATATCAACCTATCCGCCACGCTTGAGGATGCGCTGGCGGCGCAGGTGCGGGCCAAGCAGCGTGCGCAATGGTTAGCCGATAACCGCGAGGCGATCCAGAGCTACAACGCCTTTGTGGCCGAGCATGGCGTGTTCAGCCCGATATTCCGCAAGCCCTGATGCGCCAGTTTCGCGTCTATAAGAACCGCAACGCCGCCACGCGCGCTGCGTATCCGCTGCTGCTCAACATTCAAAGTGATTTGATCGAAGAATCCGGCACGCGGGTGGTAATTCCGCTGGTGCCTGCGGCACGCGCGCGCCAAGCGGCGATGTCCTCGTTGATGCCGGTGATCGCGATCAAGGGCAAGCCGCAGTTGCTGATGGTGCCTTTGCTGGCCGCGGTTGAACTGGCGGATTTGGGTGCCGAAGACGCCGACCTGGCCGACCAGCGCAGTACCATCATGGCCGCGCTTGATTTCCTTGTTTCCGGGATCTGACATGACTGAATCCACCCCGCGCCAACTGCGCATCGCGATGGCGCAATTTGATTTCCCGGTTGGCGATATTGCCGGCAATGCCACGCGCATCGCGACGATGATCGAGGAGGCGCGCGCTGAATACGGTGCCGATATCGTGATGTTCCCGGAGCTTGCGCTGTCGGGTTATCCGCCAGAAGACTTGTTGTATCGGCCCTCGTTTTTGCGCGAATGTGCGCAGGCCATCGAGGCATTGGCAACATCGGTCAAGGGCATCACCGCGGTTGTCGGCTGGCCGCAGTCGGTGGGCAGCGTGGTGTTCAATGCCGCCAGCGTGATCAGTGATGGCCGCATCCAGCACACCTATCGCAAGCGCGAACTGCCCAATTACGCGGTGTTTGATGAGCGCCGCTATTTTGATGTTGACCCGGATCGCGAGGATTGCGTGTTTGAGGTCAACGGCGTGCCGGTGGGCCTCATCATCTGCGAAGACCTGTGGTTTGCCGAGCCGATTGCCTCAACCGTGCAATCCGGTGCCGAGCTGGTGCTGGTGCCGAATGCCTCGCCGTTTGAGCACGACAAGCACGCCGAGCGCGACCGGTTGATGTCGCAACGCAGCCGAGAAACCGGCGCGGCGATTGCCTATCTCAATGTGGTGGGCGGCCAAGATGCGTTGGTGTTTGATGGCGCATCGGTGGTGGCCGATGCCGATGGCACCGTGCATCCAGCCGCCGCCGCGTTCACCGATCAATGGTTGGTGGTGGATTACGACGCCGGGCAACGCCGGTTTGCGCCGGTCGAGTGGATGGACGATGGCGATGAATCGAAAGACGCGCTGGCGTGGCGCGCGATCGTGCGCGGCATCCGCGATTACTGCGGGAAAAACGGCTTCAAAACCGTGTGGCTGGGCTTGTCTGGCGGTATTGATTCGGCGCTGGTGCTGGCCTTGGCCGTGCATGCGCTGGGGGCCGAAAACGTCACCGCTGTGCGCATGCCATCGCGCTATACCGCTGATCTCAGCAACGATTTGGCGCAAGAGCAATGCGATGCGTTGGGGGTCAAGCTGGTCGCCTTGCCGATTGAGAAACCCTTCCAAGCGTATCTGGATACCTTGGCCGATACGTTTGCCGGTTTGCCTGCCGATGTGACCGAGGAAAACCTGCAATCGCGCATCCGTGGTGCGCTGCTGATGGCGCTATCCAACAAGTTTGGCGGCCTGTTGCTGACCACCGGCAACAAAAGCGAATACGCGGTTGGCTACGCCACCATTTATGGCGATATGTGCGGCGGTTACGCGCCGATCAAAGACCTGTACAAAACGGAAGTGTTCGCGCTGGCACGCTGGCGCAATACGGTGGGCGGCGTGCCGGCGGCCAGTGATGGGGTGATCCCGCCGGCGGTGATCGAGCGCCCGCCCAGTGCCGAGTTGCGCGATAACCAGCGCGATCAGGATTCGCTGCCGCCCTACGACGTACTGGATGCGATCCTGCGGCGCCATGTCGATCACGAGCAATCACGCGACGAGGTTGTCGCTGCCGGTTTCGATGCCGCTACCGTGGATCGGGTAGTGCGGCTGGTGCGCACGGGCGAATGGAAGCGCCACCAATCCGCCCCCGGGCCGAAACTCAGCCGGCGTGCGTTTGGCCGCGAACGGCGCTACCCGATCACCAGTGGTTGGCGCAGTTGAGGGCCGGTTTGGTCGGGCGATGCATCGTGAATGCAGCTGATTTCCCGGTGTTTTGCCTATCGCGTCGATCAAGCCTGCACCTGCCGATTTGCCCCGGCGCGCACTTGCGGTTAGGGTCACGGGATGAATAAACAACTACTCATCGCGCTTTCCCCGCTCGCGCTGGCCCTTGCCGCCTGCGCGCCGTCCTCCGAATCCAAGGCCAGCTCGCCTGCCACGCCTGCCGTTGATGCGGCCAATGCCGCACCGGCCGATGCCGAAGCATTGGCCCCGGTCGATGTTTTCATGGCCTCGATTGCGGCGCATTGCGGCAAGGCCTATGAAGGCAAAATCATCGCCAACGAGCCCAAACCGACCACCCCGGATGCCTTTGAAGGCAAGCGTCTGGTGATGCATGTGCGCGGCTGCGATACGCCCAAGCAGCGCTTGGAAGTGCCGTTTCATGTCGGCGACGATCACTCGCGCACATGGATCCTGACCCGTCTTGACGATGGCCTGCGCCTCAAGCATGACCATCGCCACGAAGACGGCAGCCCCGATGCCATGACGATGTATGGCGGCGATAGCAAGAGTGCCGGCACTGCGCAGCGCCAGGAATTCCCGGTGGATGCCGAATCGATCGCGATGTTCGAGAAGGGCGGCCTGAATGCCTCGGTGGAAAACACCTGGGCGATGGAAATCCACCCGCAAACGTTTGTCTACGAGTTGGCGCGCCCGAATGGCCGCCTGTTCAAGGTTGAATTCGATTTGACGAAGCCGGTTGACCTGCCGCCGACGCCCTGGGGTTGGTAAGCCCGCGCGGCTAAAACTTCGTATCTACTAGCAGGCGCTCCTCGGGGCGCCTGCGTTGGTTTATGGCCATGCGTGTGTGGCGGTGTTCGCGTATTCGGCATCACGCCTTGCATATATATCGCTCCATTCGCATAAAGCGATTTAGTGTGATACGGTGGCCTCCCCATGTCGCAATGAAGCCGCCCCATGAGCCAACGTTTTGAAACCCTCGCCCTGCACGCCGGCTACAGCCCGGAGCCGACCACCAAGGCGGTTGCGGTGCCGATCTACCAGACTGCCGCCTATGCCTTCGACAGCGCCCAGCACGGTGCCGATCTGTTTGATCTGAAGGTGCCGGGCAATATCTACACCCGCATCATGAACCCGACCAATGCGGTGCTGGAGGAGCGCGTCGCCGCGCTGGAAGGCGGCATTGCCGGGCTGGCGCTGGCCTCAGGGCAGGCGGCGATCACCTACGCCATCCAGACCATTGCCGGGCAGGGCGACAACATCGTCAGCGCCGCTTCGCTGTACGGCGGTACGTGGACGCTGTTTGCCCACCATCTGCCGGCCTTCGGCATCGAGGCGCGCTTTGCCGATGACAACGATCTGGCCGCATTCGAGGCCTTGATCGACGCGCGCACCAAGGCGCTCTACGTCGAGAGCATCGGCAACCCTTCGGGCAAGGTGGCCGATATCCCGGCGTTGGCCGCGTTGGCGCACCGTCATGGCATCCCGCTGATCGTCGATAACACCGTGGCCTCGCCGTATCTGCTGCGGCCAATTGAGCACGGCGCCGATATCGTGGTGCATTCGCTGACCAAATACATCGGCGGCCACGGCACCTCGATTGGCGGCTTGATCGTCGATGGCGGCAAATTTCCGTGGGCCGAACATGCCGAGCGTTTCCCGCAACTCAACGCGCCCGACCCCAGTTACCACGGCGTGGTGTTTACCGAGGCACTGGGCCCGGCTGCCTTCATTGGCCGTGCGCGGGTGGTGCCGCTGCGCAATACCGGCGCGGCGTTGTCACCGTTCAATGCCTTCCAGATTTTGCAGGGGCTGGAAACACTGGCACTGCGGCTGGATCGCATCTGTGAAAACACGCTTGCGGTGGCCGAGTACCTCAAGGCGCAGCCGAAGGTGGCGTGGGTGCGTTATGCCGGCCTGCCCGATCACCCGGATCATGCGCTGGTGCAGAAGCTCTACGCCGGGCGCGCCTCTGGCCTGCTCACCTTCGGCATTGCCGGCGATGACGGGCGTGCCGGTGGCGAGCGTTTCCTTGATGCGCTCAATCTGTTTACGCGCCTGGTGAATATCGGTGATAACAAATCGCTGGCGACGCACCCGGCCAGCACCACCCACCGCCAGTTGACGCCCGCGGAATTGATCCAGGCTGGGGTCAGCGAAGAAGCGGTGCGCTTGTGCGTCGGCATCGAGCATATCGATGACTTGATCGCCGATTTGGAGCAAGCCTTGGCGGCGGTGTGATGCGCCAAGCGGCATGCGTTGCCAACAAAAACGCCGCCCTCGGGCGGCGTTTTGCATGACGGTGCGGGTGCGGCTTCGATCAGAAGGCGTGGTCGAAACCGACTTCGCCCTGCACGCCCACCTGATACGCACTGACCTTGCGCTCGAAGAAGTTGGTCAGCTCCTGCACGTCTTGCAGCTCCATGAACGGCAGCGGGTTGCGCACGTTGTAGACCTTGGGCATGCCCAGCTTGGCAAAGTGCTGGTCGGCGCAGTGCTGCAGGTATTGGCGCATGTCGCGCTCGGAAATGCCGGCCACGCCACCGGATAGCACATCCGAGGCGAACTGCATTTCGCATTCGATGGCTTCGGCCAGCATATCTTGCACCTGTTGCTTCATCTCCTCGTCGAACAGATCCGGCTCTTCTTCGCGCACGGTGCGCACGCATTCAAAGGCGAAATCCATGTGGCAGGATTCATCGCGGAACACCCAGTTGGTGCCCGAGGCCAAGCCCGGCAACAGCCCACGCGAACGCAGGTAATAGACATAGGCGAAGGCGGCGAAGAAGAATAGGCCCTCGATGCAGGCGGCGAAACAGATCTGGTTGAGCAAGAACTGGCGGCGCTCGGCGCGCGTTTCGATGCGCTTGATGTCTTGAATCGAATCGATCCATTTGAAGCAGAAATCGGCCTTTTTCTTGATCGACGGGATGTTCTCCACCGCAGCAAATGCCAGCGCACGCTCGCCCGGGTCCGGCAGATAATTGTCGAGCAGGGTGAGGTAGAACTGCACGTGCAGGGCTTCCTCGTACAGCTGGCGCGACAGGTACATGCGCGCTTCCGGCGCATTCAAATGGGTGTAGAGGTTCAGCACCAGATTGTTGGAGACAATCGAATCGCCGGTGGCGAAGAACGCCACCAAGCGGTGGATCAAATGCTGATCGGCCGGCGACATCTTCGAGTGCAAATCGCTGATATCGATCTGGAAGTTGATCTCCTCCACCGTCCAGGTGTTCTTGATCGCATTGCGGTACATCTCGTAGAACTGCGGGTAGCGCATCGGGCGCAGGGTCAGTTCAAAGCCCGGGTCGAGCAAATGTTGTTTACGCGCATTCATTACTGGCAAGCCTCACAGCTTTCGGGGTTTTCCAGCGAGCAGGCCACCGCCTGTGCCGGGGTGTAGCTCGACACCGTGGTCTTGGCGATCTTGGTCGCCGGGCGCGAGCGCAGGTAGTAGGTGGTCTTGATGCCGCGCTTCCACGCGTACATATACATCGAAGACAGCGCGCCGATGTTCGGGCTTTCCATAAACAGGTTGAGCGAAGCGCTTTGATCGATGAAGGCACCGCGCTCGGCGGCCATATCGATCAGCGAACGCATCGGGATTTCCCATGCGGTGCGATACACCGCACGCAGCGATTCGGGGATGTCCTCGATGCCTTGGATCGAGCCTTCGGCCAGCTTGATGGTGTCGCGCATTTCCGGCGTCCACAGGCCCAGTTTTTTCAGCTCGTCAATCAGGTAACGATTGACCTGCAAGAAATCGCCCGAGAGCGTCTCGCGCTTGAACAGGTTGCTGACCTGCGGCTCGATGCACTCGTAGCAGCCGGCAATCGAGGCAATCGTCGCGGTCGGCGCGATGGCGATCAACAGCGAGTTGCGCAGGCCGTGTTGCTGGATGCGCTCACGCAGGGCATCCCAGCGTGCCGTGCTTTCGGGCTTGACATCCCAAGCGTCGAACTGCAATTCGCCGTGGGCGGCGCGCGTGTCCTTGAAGCTCGGGTGTGCGCCCTTTTCCTGCGCCAGTTCGCACGAGGCTTCCAGCGCGTGGAAATAGATGGCTTCGGCGATCTGCTTGGACAGCGCACGGGCTTCATCGCTATCAAACGGCAGGCGCTTCTTGAAGAACACATCCTGCAGGCCCATGCAGCCCAAACCGACCGGACGCCAGCGCAGATTGCCGCGACGCGCCGATTCGATCGGGTAGAAGTTGAGGTCGATCACCCGGTCAAGCTGCACCACCGCTTGGCGCACGGTCTCGCCCAGCTTCTCGAAATCAAACTCGCCATCGGCATCGAAATGACGCGACAGATTGATCGAGCCAAGGTTGCAGACGGCGGTTTCCTCGTTCGAGGTGATCTCCAAAATCTCGGTGCACAGATTGGACAGATGGATCACGTTCTGTGCGCGCAAGGTCTGGTTGCCGGCGCGGTTGCATTTGTCCTTGAAGGTCATCCAGCCGTTGCCGGTCTCGGCCAGCGTGCGCATCATCCGTGCGTACAGCTTGCGCGCCGGTACCGTCTTCATCGCCTTGCCTTGGCGTTCGGCCTGCAGATACGCCGCATCGAAGGCTTCGTTGTGCAGGTCAACCAATTCCGGCACGGCATGCGGATCAAACAGCGACCACTCCTGATCGGCTTCGACCCGCTTCATGAACAAGTCGGGCACCCAGTTGGCCAAATTCAGATTGTGGGTGCGGCGCGATTCATCGCCGGTGTTATCGCGCAACTCAAGGAAATCTTCGATATCGGCATGCCAGGTTTCCAGATACACGCAGGCCGCGCCCTTGCGCTTGCCGCCTTGGTTGACCGCTGCCACCGATGAATCCAGCGTCTTCAGCCACGGCACGATGCCGTTGGAATGGCCGTTGGTGGAACGGATCAGTGAGCCGCGCGAACGCACCCGGCTGTAGCCGACGCCAATGCCGCCGCTGAACTTGGAGAGCTGGGCGATATCGCCGTATTTGGAATAGATCGACTCCAGCGAATCCTGCGGCGAATCGAGCAGGAAGCACGACGAGAGCTGCTCGTGGCGGGTGCCGGAGTTGAACAGGGTGGGCGAGCTGGGGATGTATTCCAGCGCGCTCATGGTGCGATACAGGCTGATCGCCTCGCCGACATCCTCAGAGAGCGCACTGGCGATACGCAGGAAGAATTGCTGCGGGGTTTCGATCACCTTGCGCGTATGTGGATGGCGCAGCAGATAGCGGTCATACAGGGTGCGCAGGCCGAAATAATCAAACTGCCAATCCTGCATCGGGTCAATCGCATCGTTGAGCTTGCGCGCATGGGTCTGCACGAAGCTGAGCAGGCGGTCGTTGATCAGGCCGACTTCATGGCCACGGGCGACCGATTGCGAGAAGGCGTGGATTTCCTGCCCGGCCACTTCCTTGGTGATCACATTGGCCAACAGGCGCGCGGCCAAGCGGCCGTATTCCGGCTCTTCGCCGATCAATAACGCCGCGGTGCGGATCGAAAGCTCATCCAGCTCACGGGTGCTGGCACCGTCGTACAGGCCGGAAATGGTGCGGGTGGCGACGCGCATCGGGTCAACCGCATGCAGGCCCTCGCAGCAGCGTTGCACGGCGTACACGATCTTGTTCAGATCGACCGCCTGACGGTCGCCGTTGCGCTTGGTCACCGTCATCGCATGGGCGGCAGACGGCGGGGTGAGGGCGAAGTTTTCGGAGGCCTTGGCAGGTGAAGAGGCAGCGGCGGTATCGGTCATGGCGTCTCTCGTCGGTGGGGGAGCACTGCCGGCCATCCCGCGTGGCCTGCATCTGGCTGGCGCAGCCGTGGGATGGATGCCTGCCGGGCGCGAGCGCGACCAAGGCGGCAGGCCCATCCCGATGGGCGACAGTCAACTCAACCGCGCGGTGTGCCGGGCGCGGCGGTCGGCAGGCTGCGCGGTGTTGGCGGGAAATTCCCGGCGGCTGCCTGCGCGAATCCATGCAGACAGCGGCTATCCAAACACCGCTGCGGGGCAGTGCCGGGCTGGGGACGAGGCCCGTACCGGCTTCCTTTTGCGTCCCGACGCTGGCGCGACGGGAACCGACGGGCACCAATATATCCGGTTTATCGGCGCGGTCAACACTATATCTTGTGGTTTTTTGTGAATAGGGAAATTTGGCCGTAAAACCCGGCTTGATGCCGGGCGGCGCCGTCCCCACACTAGCGGCACGCCCCACGGAAGCCCAGTTCATGCCGATTTACGCCTTTGCCTGCCGGGCCTGCGGCCATGCCTTCGACAAGCTGCAGAAGATGGCCGACCCCGATCCCGAGACCTGCCCCAACTGCGGCGCGACCGGGCAGGTGCAACGCCAAGTGACCGCGCCTAGCTTCCGCTTGGCCGGTAGCGGCTGGTATGAAACGGATTTCAAGCGCGGCAGCGACAAGAAACGCAACCTAGCCGGGGAAGGCGGTGAAGGGGCGAAACCGGCCGCCAGCACCGAGACCAAGCCGGCCGCTGCGCCCAGCCCGGCAGCGGCGAAGGGGGAGTAGCATCCGTTGATATCTGTGATCTTTTGATTTCTTTAGGTAATTCCTCAGAGCCCGATCACGATCTTTTGAGTAACAGCGCGAGGAATTCCGGATTGCCGAGAAGCCCTCGAAGGGGAAGACCATCGGCAACGCGCGTGAGCGCAAGCAGCCCCGGCGCTGGGAGCCGTTCAAGGCCAGCGTGCGGACCAAGGTGGAACACCCGTTCCGGGTGGTGAAGCGGCAGTTCGGCTACGTGAAGGTGCGCTATCGCGGGCTGGCGAAGAATGCCAGCCAGTTGTGGGTGCTGGGCGCGGGTGCCTTGCCTCGCAGCAGGGCGATGCGCTTGCGTCGTTTCGTAAGCTTCCCCGTCAAGCAGACAATTCAAAAGTAGAACCTTCGGCGGCTTTTC
>JAUNTK010000100.1 GCA_030538735.1 Pseudomonadota bacterium | reverse complement strand
TGTCATCGTGGCCGCGCACGTCATCGCCGTATAACCGCGCGCCGACGGCATCGCTGACCCGGCCATCGGCCAGCAGGCCCAGCACCTCGCGGCGGCTGCCATAACCCAGATTGGCGAGATAACGCAGCAGTTTGACCTTGCCGCTCATCGGCGCGGCCCCCGTGCCTCGATCACTTTGTAGCCGTTGGCGGCGGCCACGCGGCGCACATCGGCGAAGCACTCGCCAAGCAGTTGTTCATACGGCAAATGTGCATTGGCCACCAACCAGAAGCGGCCAGCCGGCGCGAGTGCGGCAGCGGCGGCGGCAATGAAGCGCTGGCCGATCTGCGGCTGCGCGGCCTTGCCGGTATCGTGGAACGGCGGGTTGCTGATGATGATGTCGTAGCGCGCATCGGCGGGCAGCCCGGCAGCGACATCCTGCCAATGCAGGCCGATGGCGATTTTTTCGCCATGCACGCGCAGGTTTTCACCCGCCAATTGCAGGGCGCGATGATCGGCCTCGTACAGATCGATGGCCGTCAGTTCGGGGCTGCGCTCGGCCAAGTGGTTGGCGAGAAAGCCCCAGCCGGCACCCAAATCGGCAGCACGGCCATGCACGCCACCAGGCAGATGCGCGGCCAACAAGGCGGAGCCGACATCGACACGATTCCAGGCAAACACGCCGGGCCGGCTGCGAAAACGCCCATCGAGAATCGTGCGCGGCGCATCGGCTGTGCGCCAATCGGCCAACAGGCGCTGATTGATGCGCGCTTCATCGCACCTGGCCCAGAACACCCGGCAATGGAATTTGGTCAGCCCGCCATCCAGCCTGCCGACCAGCTTTTTGAAGTCGCCTTCCAGCGCCTTCGCGCCTTCGTCATTGGCGACGCTGACGATCACCAGAGCGCCAGGTAACGCGGCATCGAAGGCAGCGGCGATCAGGCTACGCGCCTCCTCGCGCTGGCGCGGTGGCAACAGCCAGACCTGCGCAAACCCGGTGCTGTCTGGCAGCTCGGCATGGGTCATCAGGCCCGCCCGCTGCAAGCCATCGGCCGCCGGTTTGAACGGCTGCACGCAGACCAGCTGTGGCGGCTTGATCGCGTAGAGGGCAGCCCCTTCGCGTGCGCGCAGAAACAATGTCGGCGCATCGACGGTGGCCAACTGGCGTTTGGCAAAGGGCAGGCAAAGCGCTTCGAGCGCGGCATCGGTGGTCATGCGGGTATTTTAGTTGGGGAATGGCCTGGACACCTGGAAGATGGGGTTGCCAAGCCGCGCCGCGTTTGCGTATCGCATGACCGAGCAGGGCCGAGCAGGGCCTGTTGTTCGAACACATGAAACAGCATTGGCAGCTTCAGGCCGATTATCTTTCCCGCACCCGTCTGCACAGTTCACTTGCCCGCTGCTTTTGGCGGCTAACTACCGGAGAAACCACATGAGCCATACCGAAACCAAAGTCGCCATCGTCACTGGCGCATCCCGCGGCATCGGCGCAGCAATCGCCGAGCGCCTGGCCCAGGACGGCTTCACCGTCGTCATCAACTTCGCCGGCAACGTCAAGGAAGCCGAAGAACTGGCCGCGAAGATCGAGAAGGCCGGCGGCAAGGCGCTGACTGCCCAAGCCGACGTCAGCGATGCGAAGGCCGTCGCCCGCATGTGGGACGCTGCCGAGGCCGCCTGTGGCGGCGTGGACATCCTGGTCAACAACGCCGGCATCATGCGTCTGGCGACCATCGCCGAGGGCGACGACGCGCTGTTCGACAGCCAGATCGCCATCAACCTCAAAGGCCCGCGCAACACCATGCGCCTGGCGGCGCAGCGTCTGCGCAATGGCGGCCGGATCATCAACCTGTCGTCGAGCGTCGTGGGCCTGTACCAGCCGACCTATGGCGTCTATGCCGCCACCAAGGCCGGCGTCGAGGCGATGACCCACGTCCTGTCCAAGGAGCTGCGTGGCCGCAACATCACGGTCAACGCAGTCGCGCCGGGGCCGACGACCACGGCCCTGTTCCTCGACGGCAAGCCGCAGACGGCCATCGACACGCTGACCAAGCTCGCCCCGCTGGAGCGCCTCGGCCAGCCCGAGGACATCGCCAACACGGTCGCCTTCCTCGCTGGCCCGGACGGAGCCTGGATCAACGGCCAGGTCCTGCGCGCCAACGGCGGAATCATCTGACCGGCACAACTTCATCCCATTCACCGCGTCCGCTTCCAAGCAGGCCAACCGAAGGGAACATTGGCATGAGCAAGAAAATCATCCGCGTCACGGGCGCCTCCAGCGGTTTCGGCCGCCTGACCAGCGAAGCCCTGGGTCGCCCCGGCCACGCCGTGCATGCCTCGATAACACCCTGAAAGCGCACGTTGTCTTGCTTGCATTTGATCCAAGCAAGCCCTGAACAACCCGTCATCCCGGCAAAAGCCGGAATCCATTGGCTCGCAAACGATTGAAAACCAAGACACTGGGCCCGGGCTTTCGCCGGGGTGGCGTTTCAAAGCGGGTTGTTCAGAATCCCCCTGAATAAACAACCACCCTCCAGCCCGGCCCACACACTCGACACGCCGGCATCTCCCCTCATTTACCGCCAAGCAAAGGATAGGGATTGATCGGCGTGCTATCCCACCACTCGCCTTCCGCCCCCAGCCGGCCGATGGCGAAATGCAGATGTGGGGCGTCGGCGTTGGCATTGCCGCTGCTGCCGACATGGCCGATCACCTCACCGCGCTTGATGCGCTTGCCTTCGACGATGCCGGGCGCGTAATCCTGCAGGTGCGCGTAGTAATAGACGAAGCGGCCGCTGGCATCAAACTGATAAAGGGTGGTGCCGCCTTGCTTGCTGTCGAACAGCTTGGCCACCGTGCCATCGGCGGCGGCCAGTACCGGGGTGCCGGCCGCGGCCATGATGTCGATGGCATCGTGGATGCGGTTATCGCCACGGGCATCGGCATAGGTGTTATCGAGTTGGCTGGCCGTGATGCCCTGCACCGGGATCAGCAGGCCGCCGGGCAGATCGCCGATTGCAGCACTGGCCGGCGCGGGTTGCGCCAGGCCATCGGCATCGACCTCGGCGGCCTCGGGTATCGCGATGCCCGGCGGATCGTTGATGATACGTGCGCCGCTTTCAGGTACGGGCAGGCCGGCCACTGCCGGCAACGATACGGGTGCGGCATCGCGCTGCATCCAGAAATACACGCCATTGGCACCGACCAGCAAGCCGGCGATAAACAGCAAGAATTGGCGGAACACGCCAGCGCCCCGGTATTCGACGACGCGCTTCTCGACCACCTGTGGAGATGCGGGTTCAACATTGGGTGTGGGCGGGGGGATGGGCTCGCTCATGGCATCGTCTCGGTTGAGGGCTACGGGATCAACGTAACCGGAGTGCCGCGTGCCACCGCATTGGACACTTGCAGCACCGACCAGTTGGTCATGCGGATGCAGCCATTTGAATGGGTCTTGCTGATGCTGCCCGGCTCGGGCGTGCCATGGATGCCGTAATGCGGCTTGGATAGGCCCATCCACATCACCCCGACCGGGCTGTTCGGCCCCGGTGGCAAGGTGGCCAGCGGGCCGGGTTTGGCGCCCTTGAACAGTTTCGGGTTGTAGTTGTAGTGCGGGTTTTTGGCCACGCTGCGCAGCTCCCATTCGCCGATGGGCAGCGGGTCGCGCTCGCTGCCGGTGGTGACCGGGAACTGCGCGTAGACCTTGCCATCGGGGTTGATCAGCATCAACAGCTTGGCCGCCTCGGAGACCACGATGCGAGTGGCCTGCGGCAGCGCGGCGATATCCAGCACATTGGGCACGATGATTTCAGTGCCGGCAGTGAACGCCTTGCCCGGGTTCAACTCTGCCAACGCGGCTGGGCGGATATGGAATTTTTCACCCAGCGCCTCGCCGATGTTGCTGTAGGACAGCGCCGGCAATTTGGCCTTGCCATACATGCTGCCCGGTATCGCCCGGAACGGGCCTTTCACGTCGGCTTCGGTCAGGGTGTAGCGCACCAGCGCCGGGCCATGTTTTTCCAGCGCCTGCCAAGTCGCCTCATCCAGATGCCCCGTCACCGGCAGGCCAGACAATCGCTGGAAGCCGCCAATCGCACGGGTGGTATTGGTGCCGGTGCGGCCATCGATTTCACCCGGCGATACCCAGGCGCGATCCATCAACACCTGCGCGCGCACGAGGCCGATGAAACCGCTGCGATCATCATGGATATCGGGACCGGTCGGCGCAGTTGGCGGCGGCGGTGGCTCGGCCGCTTGGCGCGAAGCTTCATCAACCTCGGGCAAGGGCTTTTCATCGCGCGCCGGCACTGGGTCACGCTCATCGCTGGTTGGCGGCGGCGTCTCGGGCGGCGGTGGGGTTGCGGGCGGTGCGGGCGGTGGCGGTTGTTCGGCCTGCGGGGCGGCCGGTGGCGCTGGCGGGGTTGGGCTGGCCACCTTGGGCAGCGATGCCGGTGCCGATGGCAGCGCGTCTTGTGCCGTGGCAAACCCGGCGCACAGCAGCGCACTCAGCGCCAATGACAGCAGGGGGAAGCATCGAGCCATGTTGATTCCTCACAGGGGAACGCCATCTTGACCGGCACACTGCCGCCAGCATGTGAAAGCCCAGCGCGCATTTTGCCGAATCGCCGCCGCCGCGTATCCTGTCGGCTTTCCAGAACCGCATGAGCGACATGTCCGATACGCCCCCTGACCGCCTCAGCAACGACCCGCGCAGCAAGTTCCACGACGAAGCCCTGCTGGAGCGCGGCATCGGCATCCGCTTCAATGGCGAAGAACGCACCAATGTCGAGGAATACTGCATCAGCGAGGGCTGGATCCGAGTGGCGATGGGCCGCGCGCTGGACCGTCGCGGCCAGCCGATGACGATGAAGATCAAGGGCACTGTCGAGGCGTGGTTCCGCACCTGACTTAGCCCGCGAGCCCGCCCACGGCCAGCTAATCGTGTTTGCCGCGTTTGCGCCGTGCGCGTGGATGCGCACCGTCATACACCTTGGCCAGATGCTGGAAATCCAAATGGGTATAGATCTGGGTGGCGGCGATATCGGCGTGGCCGAGTAGCTCCTGCACGCCGCGCAGATCGCCCGAGGATTCCAGTACATGGGTGGCGAAACTGTGGCGCAACAAATGCGGATGCACGCGCTTGTCGATACCTTGGCGCTTGGCCAGTTGGCGCATCCGCAGCTGCACCGCGCGTGAAGTGATCGGCTTATCGCCGCCGCGCCCGGGGAACACAAAACCCGCATCGACGCCTCGGCTTTCATCGCGCCATGCCTGCAGCGCACGGCAGGCATGCGAGCCGAC
Organism: Pseudomonadota bacterium; assembly: GCA_030538735.1. Classification (GTDB taxonomy): domain Bacteria; phylum Pseudomonadota; class Gammaproteobacteria; order Xanthomonadales; family Xanthomonadaceae; genus Solilutibacter. The sequence goes on along the minus strand of JAUNTK010000100.1, from coordinate 5,237 downwards.
CGGCACGATGCGCTCGCGGCTGCCCTTGCCCATCACCTGCACCAGCCCATCGGCCAGTTGCAAGTCGCGCCAACGCAGCGCGCACAACTCTGACAGGCGCAGGCCGGATGAATAAAACAATTCCAGCATCGCCCGGTCGCGTGTACCCAGCGGCGCGTCGGTGGGCAGCTCGACCAACCGCACCGCCTCATCGACATCCAGCACTTGCGGCAGTTTGCGCGCCGCCTTCGGCGCACGGATACCGGCGGCGGGATTGGTAGCGATACGGCCTTGCTTCAGCATCCACGCCAGAAAACTGCGGCAGCCGGACAAGCGCCGTTGCACACTTTTCGGCGACGAACCGCGGCGATGCTCGGCGGCGATAAAACTGCGTAGATGCTCGCCATCGAGCGCGGCGAAATCGGTGATGGCGTGCCGCCCGCACCACTCGGCCAAAGCCTGCAAATCGCGGCGATAAGCATCCACCGTATGCGCCGACATCCGGCGGCCGATGGCGAGGTGGTCGAGGAAGGCGGTGATGTCAGCCTGCATCGCTGGCGGCGGGCTCCCGGAACCGTGCCAACGCCGACGCAAATGCTTCGCCCATCATGCGCAAAAACAAAGTACCCATGCCGGGATAGAAACGGTTGCCGTCGCGGCTGCCAATGGCGATCAGGCCGATGCCGGGCAGGGCCAGCAGCGCGCTGGATTGCACGTCATCGGCGCGCGCGGCGTACAAGAGGGTGTTCTTGTCGGGATTGAGCCGGCCGCACAGGGGCTCGGCACTGGCCAGCACATCGCGGAATGGCTGCAGCGCACTGGCGTCGGCATCAATGAATTGCAACCAGTCATCGGCCGCAAGCCCGTCGATGGCATCGAACAACACCACCCGCACCCAATCGCCCTGAAAATCCTCGGCCAGTGATGCGGCCATCGCGCGCACGGTGTCGGCGGCGTTGGCCTGTTGCAGCAGATGCAGGGTGAGTTGATGGGTGCGCACGGCGAGACGCTCGTTTTCCTCGGCATTGGCGAACAACTCGCGCAGGCGGCGGTTCAATTCGCGGTTCTTGTCGCGCAGCACATCAAGCTGATAGCTGGCCAGCGAGGCGGCCGAGCCGGTCTCTTTCGGCACCTGCAAGGTGATGGCGAGATCGGGGAATTGCTTGAGGAAATCCGGGTGGCGGCGCAGCCAAGCGGCGACTTCATGGCCGCCGTGTTTTTCGTCTGGTGGGTTCATGGCTCGGGATTCTCCCCCAATTGGGCGTCAAGCACGCCATCGAATACAAAAGCAGCCGGGCCGCTCATCACGATCTCGGCCGCATCATCCGGCCATGCAATCACTAAATCACCACCTGGCAAAGAAACTTTCAGCCGGCGTTCGACACGCCCGCGCTGCATCAAGATGGCCGCCGCCGCGCAGGCACCGCTGCCGCAGGCCAGGGTTTCGCCGCTGCCGCGCTCAAACACGCGCAGGCGGATATGGTTCGGGCCAACGATTTCGGCAAAGCCGACATTCACCGATTGCGGGAAATAACCGCTTGCCTGCAGCGCCGGGCCAAGCCGGGCGACATCGGCGCTGGCGACATCAGCCACTTCAATCAGCGCATGCGGGTTGCCCATCGAGGCCGCGCCGATGGTGATTTTTTCGCCATCGATATCCAACTGATAACCGGGCGCGGGCGCATCGAACCCCTGCATCGGCACATCGGCCGGGGCGAAACGCGGCTGGCCCATGCCGATTGCCCAGCCGCCATTGGCCGTGCGTGCCACCGGATGCAGGCCGGCCGGCGATTCGATCACGAAGCGATCAGCCACGATGGCGTCGGCATGCGCCAACCACGCGGCCACACAGCGCGCGCCATTGCCGCATTGGCCCGCCCGGCTGCCATCGCTGTTCCAGATGCCATAACGCGCATGCGCGCTGGGTGATATGGCCGGTTCGATGGTCAGGATTTGGTCGCAGCCGACGCCACGATGGCGATCACCCAGCAATCGGCAGCGCGCGGCATCGGGCGCGGGCGTGCCATCACGCAGGTCGATCACGACAAAATCATTGCCCGCGCCGTGCATTTTGCTGAAACGGCGCATGGCGCGATCAGCCGACCTCATCGTCAACCGGTTTGGCTGGTGCAGGCGGCAGCGCGTCATCGGCGGGCGCAGGCTCCGGCGGCGGGGTTGGCAATGCCTCGACCGGGGCCGGCTTTTGCGGCAGAAACAAGGGCCCCTTGTTGCCGCAGGCGACAAGTGCGAGGGCGATGAGGGCGGCGGCGGCAAAACGGATCGATTTCATGGCCCGGATGGTAGCGCGAGCCGGTGACGGCGGGAAACCGGTCATCGCAAACAATGGCGCGGGTTCAGCCAGCTCAATGCTCTGGCCGCCGCCATAGCCAAGCCGCCACCATCGCCATCACCGCGATACCGGGCAGCGCCAACCAGCGATTGGGCATGAAGACCAGCATGATGATGGCCGATAGCGACATCATCGCCAGCGCCAGTTTTTTTGCCCGCCGGCTGACCGCGCCATTGCGCTGCCAATCGCGGATCATCGGGCCAAACTGGCGGTGCCGGCGCAGCCAGACATGCAGCGGCCGCGAACCGCGCGCGGCGGCAAACGCGGCCAGCAGGATAAACGGCACGGTGGGCAAGCCCGGCAAGGCGATACCGATGATGCCGAGCGCGAGGCTGGCATAGGCCAGCAGCCACCAACCAATGCGCGAAACCGATTTCATCAAGAAACCGCGCGTGCACGCCATGCCTGCGAGCCAGCTACAGCCATCGCAAGCACAGCGCACGCCCACACCAGCCGCATGGTTTACGGCGCCTGCTTCACGCCAAGCTGGTCGAGCATGAAGGCATACATCTCGGCCTGCTCGCGGAAGCGGCGGAAGCGGCCGGATTTGCCGCCGTGGCCGGCCTCCATATTGGTGCGGAACAGCACCGGGTGATCCGAAGTATTGAGGTCACGCAGGCGGGCAACGTACTTGGCCGGCTCCCAATACTGCACTTGCGAATCCCACAAGCCGGTGCCGACAAACATCGCCGGGTAGGCCTTCTTTTGCAGGTTGTCGTAGGGCGAGTAGCTCAGCATGTAGGCATAGCTTTCCGTGCTGGCCTCGGGGTTGCCCCATTCGTCGTACTCGTTGGTGGTGAGCGGGATCGAGGCATCGAGCATGGTGGTCACCACATCGACAAACGGCACCTGCGAGAGGATGACGCGGTAATCATCCGGTGCCATATTGCTGATGGCACCCATCAACAGGCCACCGGCGCTGCCGCCCATCGCGGCGACGCGATCCTTGGCGACGTAGTTGTTAGCGACCAGCCAGCGGGTGACATCGATGAAGTCGGTAAAGGTATTGACCTTGTTGAACATCTTGCCGTCTTCATACCAATCGCGGCCCATTTCCTGGCCGCCACGGATATGCGCCAGCGCATAGACCATGCCGCGATCAAGCAGGCTGACCACGCTGGAACTAAACCCCGGGTCCATCGACAGGCCGTAGCTGCCATAGGCGTATTGCAGCATCGCCGCCGTGCCATCGCGCTTGAAATCCTTGGCGTACACCAGCGATACCGGGATCCGCACTTTGCCATCACGCGCCGGCACCCAGACGCGCTCGGTCACGTATTTGGATGCGTCATAGCCCGGCACCGGCTGTTGTTTCAGCTCGCGGCGCTCGCCGGTCTTGACGTTCATCTCGTAGGTGATCGCCGGCGTAGTCAGCGAGGTATAGCTATAGCGCAGCCAATCGGTAGCGGCTTCGGGGTTGGCGGAAAGGCCCATCGAATACGCGCTTTCATCGGCCTTGACGTATTCCGACTGGCCCGCGTTGCCGATCACCCGGATGCGCTCCAGACCATCCGAACGCTCGGCGACGGCGGAGAAGCCATCAAACAAGGCGATGCCCTCGACATACACCTTCGGATCATGCGCGATCCAATCCTTCCATTCCTTGCGGCTGGTCGAAGCCGTCGGCGCGGTGACGATCTTGAAGTTCTTGGCACCATCGGCATTGGTGCGGATCACCCAGCGGCCATCGAAGTGATCGGCATCGTATTCGACATCACGCTCGCGCTTGGCCAGCACGGTGAATTTGCCGGGGTTCGCGGCGGGCGTATACAACTCTTCATTCGAGACCGTGCTGTGCAGGCCGATATTGATGAACTTGTCATCGCGGGTGCGGCCGATGCCCATGTAGAAGGTGTCGTCTTTTTCTTCGTACAACAGCGCGTCGTTCTTGCTATCGGTACCCAGCACATGCTGCTTGACCTTGGTGGTGAGCAGGGTCTTGGGGTCGTTTTCGACATACAGCACCGATTTACCATCATCGGCCCAGACCACATTGCCGCTGGTGCCGGTGATGACATCGGCGTACTCCTCGCCGGTGGTCAGGTTCTTGAAGCGGATGACGTATTGGCGGCGGCCATTGGTATCGCTGGCCCAGGCCATCAACTGGCCATCGATGCTGATCGCAGCCGGGTTGGCGGCGTAGTAATCGTGGCCCTTGGCCAGTTGGTTGACGTCGAGCAAAATCGCTTCGCCGCTGAAATCGCCACGGTCATTGGCCTGTTGGATGCTGATCGCATCAAGGCCATCGGCCGCCTTGCGCCGCGCATGAATCGGGTAATCCTGCCCCGCCACAAAGCGCGAGTAATACCACCAGCCACGGCGCAGATACGGCACCGATGAATCATCCTGTTTGATGCGGCCGACGATCTCGTTGTAGATCGTGTCTTCAACCGGCTTCAGCGGTTTCATCACGGCATCGACGTAGGCGTTCTCGGCATTGAGATAGGCCAGCATGTCTTTGTTTTCGCGCTTGTCATCGCGCAGCCAGTAATACTCATCCTGGCGCTCGGCACCGTGCGGAGCCTTGACGGTATGCGGCTGTTTGGCCACATCGGGCGGGCTGGGGCGTTGGGCGGCGTTGGCGGTGGTGATACTCATGGCAAGCGCGATGGCGATGGCGTAAGGGGTCGGGTTCATATGGGGGTTCCTGCGCGGGAAGGCAAACGCCCCGCGTGTGCGGGGCGCTGCCGATGCTTATTTGCTCAGCGTGTTCCAGAGGAAGGTGTAGGCCAGTGCGTTCATATGTGCGCGCTGGGCATTGTTGGCCGCGCCGCCGTGGCCACCTTCGATGTTCTCGTAGTACAGCGCATCCTTGTTGGCCGCTTCCATCTTGGACATCATCTTGCGTGCGTGACCGGGATGGACGCGGTCATCGCGGGTCGAGGTGGTGAACAAGGTGGGCGGGTAG
>JAUNTK010000099.1 GCA_030538735.1 Pseudomonadota bacterium | reverse complement strand
TGCGATCCAGCCCCCAGACCACATCCTTGGCATCGGTAATCGCCAGGCGGGTACCGCCAAGGCCAACACCACCGACACCGCCATTTTCCTGCAACCACAGGGCGCGGCCGGTCGGCGCTTCAATCGCCATCGTGCGCGGCTTGTAGCTGGAGACATACAGCAAGGTGTCATCTAGCACCGGCTGCCCATCGATATCGTTCATGCGGTCAAGCTCGCTGCGGCCTTCGGGCTGGGCCACGGTGACCGACCACAGCTCGGCACCATCATTGGCCGAAAGCGCGCTCACGCTGCCGTTGTCGTTGCCGACAAACACGTAGCCCGGGCCAAGCGCCAAGCCTGCATTGCCGCGCACGGTCAGCGCTGGCATATCGGCACGCCAATCCCAGCGGCGCTCGCCATTGGCGGCATCAAACGCGGTGACGCGGCCATCGTTGGAGCGCACAAATACCAGCCCGCCCTGCACAGCCGGTGCGGCGATCACTTCGTTGGGCACCTTGGCGGCCCATTTCTGCGCGCCGCTGGCTTCGTCAAGCGCCACCACTTCGCCATCCAAGCTGCCGATCACCACCAGCCCTTCGCCCACACCGGGGCCGCCGGACCAACGCGATTTTTTCTCGCCGTTCCATGTCCAGAGCGATTTGCCGGTCTGCAGTTCCAGTGCGGACACGCTGCTGCCGGCGCTACCGGCAAACACCTTGCCCTGCCACACCACCGGGCGCTGACGCACGCCGCTGTTTTTTTCGCCGCTGCCCACCGAGACCGACCACAGCCGCTGCGGTTTGGCGCCGGCGGTGAAATCGACCAACTCGGCCGGCTTGGTGTTCTTGCTGTCCTTGCTGGAGAACCAGCCCTTGACCGTGGTGCAGCCGGAGAACGCCAGTACGCAGCTGGCCGCGACCGTCAGTTTGAGCAGGGTGCGCTTGGATTGCATGCAGATTCCTCGTTGGTTGGCCCGCGCGGCAGGCCATCAAGCTATAGCGGGTGATCGATCAGCCGGCCGCATCGGCGGCGGGTTTGGCCGGTTCGGCATCACCGCCGACCTCGGACAGTTTGAGCTCGACCAGTTGACGCCCCGGTGAACCTTCTTCCAGTGTGCGCAGTGCTTTCTGGTAGGCATCGCGGGCGGCGGCTGTTTTCTGCTGCGCGGCCTCGGCATCACCAATCAATTCCAGCGAAACCGCATCATCGGCCTTGCCGATCAGCGCCAGTGCGTCGGCCGGCTTGCCCGCTTGCAGCAACAGTTGGGCGATACGTTGGTTGATCACCAGCTGCAACCCATTGTCCTTGGTTTTGAGGCCGCGCAAGGTAGCCAGTGCTTCGTCGTTCTTGCCGTTATCCACCTGCAGCTTGGCCAGATCAAGCCCAGCCAACACGGCATACGTGGTATTGGCCGGCACCAGCGCATACGCCTTCTCGGCATCGGCCAACGGGCCGGCCAGCTTTTGCTCGAAATCGTCATAGGCAATCGCCTGTGATGCCCCTTGGTGGGCCCGCTGGCCCTGCCACCATTGCCAGGCCCAGATCAGGGCGAGGCCAGCGACGATGCCACCAATCAGGCCCAATGCATTGCGTTGCAGCCACGAGCGGACACGCTCGCCCTGCTCGTGTTCGTTCAGAAGTTCATCCATTGCTTATACGTTCTCGTGCCACGCCTGGTGCGCAGCGTTTTTCGGCGGGGTTGGCCGCAGTCATCACCGATTGAGGCCGGGGAGTGGCGTCAGGGCGACGGGCTGGCGGGTGAGCCGTCAGAGGATACCGCAAAGCGGGCCACGTTCGAGCGCATCCACGGGCTCATGTCGATGGCATTGCCGGCAAAATTGATGCGTACATCGGCGGCATTACCGACCACGGCGCGGCCCAATTCGCCCGGTTTGAACTGGCGTTGCTCGCCGGCCTTCATCAAGCCTTGCTCCAGCACGCTGCCATCGCCGGCATAAAACTGCACCCAACTTTCGCCATCAAAATCGAACGACAACAGCGCTGGCGCGGGCTTGGGCAGCGATGCCATCGAGGCCACAACCGGCTCGCGCTCGGCGCGGCGCTCAGCCGTTGCAGGCTGCGGCACGGCCTCGGCTGCCAGTTGGTCTTGTTCGGGGATCGGCGAGCGGGTCACCGCCATATACACCGGGATCGCCAGGCCGGCGGTCATCACCACGTACACCACTTTCATGCCGAGCTGGTTGAAGAAACGCTCCCAGCCCGAGACATGCTCATGGCTGACCAATGCCACCGGGCGCGCCATATCGACTTCGGCCTCGGCCAGCAGTGATTCGGCATCCAGCCCCAGCAATTTGGCGTAGCTGCGCACTTGGCCGCGCACGAATACCGATGCACCCAAGCGATCCCAATCGCCGGCCTCAAGCGCGGCCAGCGTCTTGGCCGGGATGCGCGATTTCTGCGCGATCTCGTCGATCGATAGCCCGGCCTTGCTGCGCGCATCGGCGAGGCGCTGGCCACATTCGATCTGTTTCTCGCGATGCGTGCTCATCAGAATCAGTTCCCCGGGGTAATGGCGTTGGCTGGAAATTCACTGCGCAAGCGTTGCTGGTAACGCTCGGCGGTGCGGTTATCGCCCATCAACAATTCGATTTGGCGGGCGGTGGTCAGGATCTCGGCGGTGACCGGCGGCAAGGCCAGCCGGCGCTCGATGAAGGCGCGTGCTTCCATGCCATTGCCACGCTTCAAGCTGAGTGCGGCGAGTTGCTCAAGCGCCAAGCGTTGCTGCGGATCAAGCTGCAGCGAGCGCCGCAAATAAGCATCGCCGCGATCATCCAGCCCGGCCTTGATCGCGCAGCTCCCTGCATTGGCCAAGGCGCTGCCGGCCTCGTCGCTCGCCTGCTGTGCAGCAAAAACAAAGTATTCCAGCGATTCAAGCGCGCGCCCGTTGCTGCACAGCCAGACACCGTAATTGGCGACCTCCTCCGGCCGCCCACTCGATAGTTCTGCGGCTTTTTTCAGCCAACTGCCGGCTTCTTCGGTCTGGCCTTCGCGCTCGGCGATCACGCCCAGCAAGGTATGCGCATCGACCGAGGCGGGGTCGGCTTTCAGCGCCGCACGCGCCTTGCTCTTGGCCCCGGCCAGATCGCCCGACTGCAAAGCCACCGCCGCCAGCCTGATCTCATCCTGCGCCGACATCCGCGCACGCGCAGCCGCGTTGTCGCTGGCCCGCACCGGTTGGCGCACCTGCTCGATCTTCATCTTGTCGTAGTTGGGTCTGATGAAGGTCAGGCGATTGCAGCCCGATACGGCGATCACGCCGGTTGCGATGACGAGGCCGACGACGATGCGATCAAGCGGCCGCATCAACGCCCCCTTGCCCTTCGCCCTTGGCCAGGCGCTTGGCGTGTTCGGCTTGGCGCCGGGTGCGATCAAGCACCTGCCCCTTCAACTGCCCGCAGGCGGCATCGATGTCATCGCCACGGGTGCGCCGCAACGGCGCGACCAAGCCGGCATTGTTCAACACCTTCTGGAAGGCGCGGATATCCTCGGCACTGGATCGCGCATAGCGGGTGCCGGGGAACGGGTTGAAGGGGATCAGATTGACCTTGGCCGCATCCTTCATCTGCACGCGGCGGTCAAAATCACGCATCAACCGGGCCAGCGCACGCGCATGTTCCGGTTGGTCGTTGATACCCTTCATCAGGGTGTATTCAAACGTCACCGATTCGCCCTTCTTGCGCAGCGCATAGCGCACGCAGGCATCCATCAGGGTCTCGATATCGTATTTCTTGTTGAGCGGCACCAACTCGTTGCGCAGCTCATCAACCGGCGCATGCAGCGAGACCGCCAACGAGACATCGCTGGCCACCGCCAGCTTGTCGATCATCGGCACCAAGCCGGCGGTTGAGAGCGTCACCCGCTTGTTGGCGAGGCCGTAACCCAGATCATCGCGCATCACGCTCATCGCGGTGACCACGTTGTCGAAGTTCATCAACGGCTCGCCCATGCCCATCATCACCACATTGGTGAGGCGGCGCTTTTGGTGCGGCACATTGCCCAGATGCTTGCCCGCCACCCACACCTGACCGATGATCTCTGCGGTGGATAGATTGCGGTTGAAGCCTTGGGTTGCGGTGGAGCAGAACGTGCAATTCAACGCGCAGCCCACCTGCGATGAAACGCACAAGGTGCCGCGCCCCTTGTCAGGGATGTAGACGGCTTCGATGGCATTGCCGCCATCCATGCCCAACAACCATTTGTGGGTGCCGTCTTCGGATGCTTTGTCGAACAGCACATTGGGCACGATGATCTCGGCGCTCGCTTCCAGCTTGGCGCGCAACGCCTTGCCGAGATCGGTCATTTCTTCAAACGTGGTGACGTGACGGTGGTGGATCCACTTCATCACCTGCTGGGCACGGAAGCGTTTTTCATCCAATGTTTCGACGAAAAACGCTTCCAGCCCGGCACGATCAAGCTCAAGCAGATTCTGTTTGCCGGAGACGGCCGACCGCTTCGACGCGACGGGCGCGCCCTCGGTGATCGGCAGTGGCAGGGCTTCAGTCACGGGCTTGGCTCGATTGCATCAATCAACGGGCGTGGACATCGGTCGCCGCGAAGAAGTAAGCGATTTCGATCGCCGCATTCTCCAGCGAATCCGAACCGTGCACGGCATTGGCATCGATCGAATCGGCAAAATCGGCGCGGATCGTACCGGCCGCTGCTTCCTTCGGGTTGGTCGCGCCCATCAGATCGCGGTTCTTGGCGACGGCACCTTCGCCTTCGAGCACCTGAACCATCACCGGGCCGGAGATCATGAAATCGACCAGCGCGCCGAAGAACGGGCGCTCGCGGTGCACGGCGTAGAAGCCTTCAGCCTCCTGGCGCGACAGCTGCTTCATGCGCGCGGCCACGACCTTCAGGCCATTCTTTTCAAAACGGGAATAAATCTCACCGATCACGTTCTTGGCAACGGCATCGGGCTTGATGATGGACAGGGTGCGCTCAAGCGCCATGGGATACTCCATTCGATATATGAGCCACGGGCGATAGCCCGGGCCGGGCGGACAAGGAAATCCACGAAGAATCGCGGACTTGGACAATGCAATTAGCGCATAGTCTAACGAATGCTTGACGCCGCGTACACAGGCGAATGGGCCTCGATGCGCGTTTGCAGATGGGCTGGGCAAGTGGCGTAGACCGAATGAGCCATAAAAAAGGCCGAAACCATCGATTCAGCTCGAGGGTTCCGGCCTTTTCCCGCGCCTGAGAGGCGGGTAATTGGTGGAGGTGGGCGGAATCGAACCGCCGTCCGAAGGCACTCCATGCCCGGCACTACATGCTTAGCGCGTTGTTCAATCTCGGATGACGGCAACACAACGTGCGAGGCACACCGGCATCCACACCCGCTTTATCTTGGCAGTGGTTGACGGGTCGCCGCCACTGCCCATCCCGTGATGATGACCCTACATCCACGAGCACGGGCACAAGTGGGTTCGGGGCTACGCCTTAAGCGGCGAGAGCGTAGTTGTCGTCGTTGGCAACTATGAGTTTTGCAGCTGGATTAGCGAGGAAAGCTACCCCCTCGGCATGCGCCAGACGATTTCGCAACCCCCGTCGAAGCCAGTGCACCCCCGGGAATGTCGATCAATCCGACCGGCACAGTATACGGCGTCGGTGGCGCGCTGGCAGCACCGGGGGGCATTTCGATGCCGGCGATTCATCGATGCCGCCCTGCCCCAGCAAACGCGGCCGCTGGCCGCCGGTGGGTTAATCCCGAATCCCGCTCAACTTGCTGCGTCGTCCATCGCCACAAACCCGCCGGTCTGCCGTTTCCATAGCCGTGCGTACAAGCCATCGCGTGCGATCAATTCGGTGTGGCTGCCGGTTTCGACGATACGCCCCTTGTCCATCACGACCAGCCGATCCATGCGGGCGATGGTCGAGAGCCGGTGCGCGATCGCGATCACCGTCTTGCCTTGCATCAGCCGGTCGAGGCTGTCCTGGATCGCGGCTTCGACTTCCGAATCCAGTGCTGAGGTGGCTTCGTCCAGCACCAGAATCGGTGCGTCCTTCAGCAGCACGCGGGCGATGGCGATACGCTGGCGCTGGCCGCCGGAAAGTTTGACGCCACGTTCGCCCACCTGGGCATCGAAACCGCTGCGCCCTTCGCCATCATTCAGGCCATCGATGAAGACATCGGCCCGGGCATCGCGCACGGCGTCATGCAGCATCGCGGCATCGGCATCCGGCCGGCCGTAGAGCAGATTGTCGCGGATCGAGCGATGCAGAAGTGCGGTGTCCTGGGTCACCACGCCGATCTGCCCGCGCAGGCTGTCTTGGGTGACGTGGGCGATGTCCTGGCCGTCGATCAGGATGCGCCCGGCTTCGAGGTCGTACATGCGCAGCAGCACATTGACCAGCGTAGTCTTGCCCGCACCGGAAGGCCCGACCAGCCCGACTTTCTCGCCCGGGTGGATAGCCAAGCTCAGGCCGGCGATCACCCCGCCCTGTTTGCCGTAGTGGAAATGGATGTCATCGAAACGCACCTCGCCACGGCTGACCACGAGTGGTTTGGCATCGTCGGCATCGCGCACCGCCTGCGGCATGGCGACGGTCTCCATGCCGTCCTGCACGGTGCCGATCGCCTCGAAAATCCCGTTCACCACCCACATGATCCAGCCGGACATGTTGCTGATGCGGATGGCGAGGCCAGTAGCGAAGGCGAACGCACCTACCGTGATCGCCGCATCGCGCCACAACCACAGCCCAAGCCCGGCGGTGCCGGCGATCATCAGGCCATTCAAGCTGGTGATGCTGACATCCATCGCAGTGGTCAGGCGGGTCATGCGCCGCACCTTGTCAACGTTGTCGGCCACCGATTCGCGCACGTAGGCATCTTCGCGGCCGCCGTGCGGAAACAGCTTGAGCGTGGCGACATTGGTATAGCCATCCACCACCCGGCCCATGAACTGGGATTTGGACTGTGATGCTGCCAGTGAGCGCGCCTTGGTGCGCGGCACGAAATAGGCCAGCAGTGCGACATAGCCGACCAACCAGGCCAACAGCGGCAAGGTCAGCCGCCAATCCGCCTTGGCAAACAACACCAGCGCGGTCACCGTATAGATGCTGACATACCAGATTGCATCGACGATCTGCACCGCCGATTCGCGCAGGCTGGCCCCGGTCTGCATCACGCGATTGGCGATACGGCCGGCGTAATCGCTCTGGAAAAACCCCAGCGATTGCCGCACCACGTACAGATGTTGCTGCCAGCGCACCCGCGCGGTCAGGCCCGGCACCAGCGCCTGATTAACCAGCATGTCGTGAAGCGCCAGTGCCAGCGGCCGAAACACCACCACCACCAGCGCCATCCATAACAGCAACTGGCCGTGATCGGTGAAGAACGCCTGCGGTGATGTCGATTGGGTAGCCATGTCAACCAATTGGCCGACGTAATCGAACAGGCTGACCTCGATCAAGGCAACGAAAAAGCCAACCACGCAAACCGCCAGTAACACGCCGCGCACCTGGCGCAGATAATGCCAATAGAACGCCCAGATCCGCGCTGGCGGCATCTTGCCATCGCCGGGTGCGAAAGGGTCGATCAGGCGTTCAAACCAGCGGAACATAAGGGCATGTCTCATTGGCAACAATCAGGGGTGCCAGTATCGCACCGGCGTGCGTGAACAGCCCGCATAATGGCGGCCCGCATCTCTGGAGAGCACCATGTCCACCACGCTGCGCCAATTGCTGCGTCCCGCTCGGGATGTGGTCTCGGTGACCTCATCGCACACTCTGATGCAGGCATTCCAGCGCATGCGCGAGCACGCGGTATCGCAGCTGCCGGTGATCGAGGGCGGCAAGGTTTCCGGCCTGATTGATGAAAGCGACATCCTGCTGCATGTGTATGCCGATCCGGCCCGCTTTGCCGACACGGTCAACGCGGCAATGGTGCGCAAGCTCGACTCGCTGGATATCGATGCGCCCATCGATGCACTGCTGCCCTTGTTTGAACGCGGCCATATTGCATTGGTGGCGGCCGATGGACAGTTCAGTGGCTTGGTCACGCGCAGCGATTTGCTGGCTTGGTTGGCCGCGCAAGGCTGAGCCCCGGCATCGCCCAATGACAAGGGCCGCATCGTGCGGCCCTTGCTGGATCGATCGGATTGACGGGGCCAATCGCTGGTGGATCAGCTGCCAGTCTGCAGCGGTACCAGACGAATCTCGACCCGGCGGTTCAGCGCCCGCCCATGTTCGGTGCTGTTGTCGGCGACCGGATGCTGGAAGTTGTAGCCGCGCATTTCAACGCGCTCGCGGATCACGCCCTGCCCGATCAAGTAATTGCCGACCGACTGCGCGCGGCGATCAGAGACGGTCTGGTTGGCGCTGAGCGAGCCGACATTATCGGTATGGCCGCTGACCTCAACGATGGTCTGGTTGTACTCGGCCACGGTGCGGGCGATGTTGTTGAGCGCGGAGTAGAACTGCGGCTTGATCTCGGTCTTGTTGAAATCGAAGGTCACGCCATCGGGCAGATTGAGCTTGATGACATCGCCATCGCGCTGCACTTCGACGCCGGTGCCGGCGGTCTGGCGGCGCAGCTCGGCCTCCTGACGATCCTGATAAGCGCCGATCCCGGCCCCCGCCAAACCACCAATACCCGCACCCACCATCGCCTTCTGGCGACGATCGGTGGCGTCCTTGCCGGCCAACAAGCCTGCCACAGCGCCAATGCCGGCACCGATCAGAGCGCCTTGGCGCGTGCGGTTCGGATCATTCGGATCATTGGTCTGGCCGGTGTAGGTGGCACAGCCTGCCAACATGGTGGTGGCGATGGCAGCGGCAAGGCCGACTTTCAACGAGGCATTCATTCGACGCTCCTGTAGTGGATTCTGAACGTGGCAAGCCTAGGGCGAGACCAGTAGCTGCAGCGTGAATCCGCGCGCCCTGTTCAGGTTGCAGATGGGCTTGCCACTGAGAGCCTGTTCAAAGCGCCGTGGAAGTAACGCGGGATACGCAGGTTCAAGCCGGTCAGCAGTTCGTAGGGGATGCTGCCGATCAGGCTGGCGACCTGCTCCACCGTGATCCGCTGGCCGTCTTGTTCGCCGATCAGTACCACCGCGTCCTCGTTCCATGCGCTGTCCCAGCCGATATCGACCATGAACTGATCCATGCAGATGCGGCCGGCCACTGGGTAACGCCGCCCACGAATCAGCACTTCGCCGCGCGATGACAGGGCACGCGGCCAGCCATCGCCGTACCCAATCGGCACGGTGACGATGCGGGTCATCTGGCGGCTATGCCACGTCGCGCCATAACTGACGCTGGCACCTTCGGCGATCACTTTGAAGAACACCACTTGCGATGACAGCGACAAGGCCGGGCGCAAGTCGAGCGTGGGCTGCGATGCCGGATCGGGCAGCACGCCGTAGAGGATGATGCCGGGCCGCACCATATCCAGCCATGTCTCGGCAAAATGCAGCACGCCGCCGGAATTGGCCAGGTGGCGGATCGGCATCGGCGCACCGACCCGATCAAAATGCGCGCAGGCGTGCTGGAAGCGTTCAAGTTGCTCGGCGGTCATCGGCGCGGCCGGGTCATCCGCGCAGGCCCTTCAACTCACACCAGCGCGAGGCGACGGCCGCTTCGATAAACGGCCCAGCGTGATCGCTGTGTACGCCGATGCGCGCCATCCCGGTATCGATCTTGAGATGGATGACGGCGCGCTTGCCACGGGCCTCGGCAGCGGCTTCGACTTGGCGCAGCTTGTCGATCGAAGAGACGGTGATTTCCAGATCGTGCTCAAGATACTGGCTGACCTGTGGGCCGAAGATGCCGCCCAACACCAGAATCGGCGTCTCGACGCCCGCTTGGCGCAGCGCAATCCCTTCCTCGACAAACGCAACCCCCAGCATAGCCACGCCCTGCCCGGCCAGATGGCGGGCGACATCAACCAAACCGTGGCCGTAGGCATTGGCCTTGACGATGGCCATTACCGGCACGCCAACGTGGCTGCGGATGGCGGCCAAATTGTGCGAGATCGCGCCCAGATCGACATCGATGCGGGTCGGGCGTTGCAGGGAAAGCGTCGTATCCATCGGCGTATTTTAGGCCCGCACCTGCCGGGTGCCGTGCTTACTCAAATGCGCCGACGCTATCGTGGGCCAGATTATCGAAGCGGGTGTATTCGCCAAAGAACTTCAGCTTGATCGAGCCGGTCGGGCCGGAACGCTGCTTGCCGATGATGATCTCGGCCAAGCCCTTGTCGGGCGAGTTTTCTTTGTTGTAGTAATCGTCGCGGTAGATGAAAACGATGATGTCGGCGTCTTGCTCGATAGCGCCGGATTCACGCAGGTCGGCCATCACCGGGCGCTTGTCGGTGCGGGTTTCCAGCGAGCGGTTGAGCTGCGAAAGCGCAATCACCGGCACGTTCAATTCTTTGGCCAGCGCCTTCAGGCTGCGCGAAATCTCGGAGATTTCCGTCGCGCGGTTTTCGCTGTTGCCGGGCACTGCCATCAATTGCAGGTAATCGATGACGATCAGGCCCAGGTCGTGCTCGCGCTTCAAGCGGCGCGATTTGGAGCGCAAGAGTTCGGGCGACAAGGCCGGGGTGTCATCGATGAAGATTTTGGTCTCTTTCAGCATCCGGATCGCGCTGGTGACGCGGCTCCAATCCTCGTCTTCCAACTGGCCGGTACGCAGGCGGGTGGCATTGACCCGGCCGTTCGATGAGATCAGGCGCAGCGCC
>JAUNTK010000098.1 GCA_030538735.1 Pseudomonadota bacterium | reverse complement strand
TAGCAAGGGTAGGGTGATCGAATCGGGCAGCAAGGTGGTGCGGAAATCAATCCCCGAGGCAGCGACCAGCATCCACGTAAACACCAGTGCGCCAAAGCCTTGCCAGCCGAAGCCGAACTGCCACACGCAGGCCAACGAAAGCAACATGGTGAGGAACTCGACCAGCGGGTATTGGGCCGAGATGCCAGCACCGCAGTGGCGGCATTTACCGCCTTGGATCAGCCAGCTTAGTAGCGGGATGTTCTCGTACCAGCGCAGCCGCGCCTTGCAGTGCGGGCAATGCGAAGGCTCGATGGCGATGCCGGGCGGTGGCGGGTCGTAGATATCCGGCTGCTCAAGGATTTCGTGGGCGTCGCGCTTCCACTGCCATTCCATGCGCTTGGGCAGGCGCAGGATGACCACATTGAGAAAGCTGCCAACCGCCAGCCCGAGCATCGCCACCGCCGGGTAACCCAGCGCGGGGTTTTGATCAAGAAACGCCATGCCTTAACCGACAACCGAGGCCAGCTTGAAGATTGGCAGGTACATGCCGATGACCATGCTGCCGACCAGCACGCCGATGATCACCATCACAAACGGCTCGATCAGGCTCGATAGTGCATCCACCGCGTTGTTGACCTCTTGCTCATAGAACTCGGCCACCTTGAACAGCATGGTGTCGAGTGCGCCGGCTTCCTCGCCGATGGCGGTCATCTGTACCACCATGTGTGGGAAGATATTGGTCTGTTTCATGGCGAAATTGACTTGGTGGCCGACCGATACATCATCACGGACGCGGTAGACCGCCTGCTCGTAGACGCTATTGCCGGTGGCACCAGCCACTGTGCCCAAGGCCTCGACCAGCGGCACGCCGGCAGAGAAGGTGACCGCCAAAGTACGGGCAAAGCGGGCCACCGATGAGTTGTGCATGATCTGGCCGATGACAGGTACTTTTAATACAAATCGATCCAGAAAATGCTGAAACTTAGGCGAGCGTTTATATGTATAGATTGAGCCAACGATTGTCGCAATGATAATGATTAGTATCAGCCACCACCAACTCACCATGAACTTGCTCATACTCACAATCATTTGGGTAAATGCTGGTAACTCAGCACCGAAACTCTTGAACACCTCTTCAAACTGCGGCACCACATAAATCAGCAGGATTGCGCTGACAATGATGGCAACCGCGATCACCATGATCGGGTAGAACAGCGCTTTTTTGATCTTGCCCTTCAGTGCCTCAAGGTTTTCCTTGTAATTAGCCACGGTATCCAGCACGGTTTCCAACACGCCGGCCGATTCGCCGGCGCGCACCAGATTGCGATACAGCTCATCGAATTGCACCGGGTACTTGCTCAATGCCTCGTAGATTGAGGCACCGCCCGAAATGTCGGCGCGGATCGCGTTGACCATATCGGCCATGCGCACGTTCTTCTGCCCGCTGCCGATGATTTCCAGCGCCTGCACGATCGGCACGCCGGATTTCATCATGGTGGCCAGCTGGCGGCTGAAAATCGCGATTTCCTTGCTGCTGATGGTCTTGCCGGCCTTGCCAAACAACGGCTTGGGCTTGGGCTTGATCTGGCTGGCGCTGATCCCTTGGCGGCGCAACTCGGCACGCACCAGTGCCTCGCTTTTGGCCTGTTGTTCGCCCTTCATCACCACGCCGCGCTTGTCGGTGCCCTTCCAGACAAAGGTGGGCATCTCGGCCGGCTGGGCAGCACGTGGGCGTGCAGCCGAAGTGCTGCGGGAAACGGTGGAGCGGGTGGCCGACATGGCTTAATCCTTGGTAACGCGGTTGATTTCGGTCAGGCTGGTGACGCCATCGCGCACTTTTTGCAGCGCCGACTGACGCAGGTCGTTGACGCCTGAGCGCTGTGCGGCTTCTGCAATTTGTAGCGCGCTGCCTCCCTCCAGCACGATGGCCTGAATCTCGTCGGTCATCGGCATGACCTGATAGATGCCAGTACGCCCTTTATACCCTTCCGAGCACTCACTGCAACCCACCGCCTCGTAAACCTTGAACCCGGCCTCGATTTCGGCATGGCTGAAGCCCTCGGCCAGCAGCGCGTTTTCCGGGATGCTGGCCGGCTTCTTGCACTTCGGGCACAGCCGGCGGGCCAGACGCTGGGCGATCACCAGCGTCACCGAGCTGGTGATGTTGAACGGCGCGATGCCCATGTTCATCAGGCGCGCGATGGTCTGCGGCGCATCATTGGTATGCAGGGTGGAGAGCACCATATGGCCGGTCTGCGCCGCCTTGATGCCGATTTCGGCGGTTTCCAGATCGCGGATTTCACCGACCATGATGATGTCCGGGTCTTGGCGCAGAAAGCTGCGCAGCGCGGCGGCAAAGGTCATCCCGGTCTTGTTGTTCTGCTGCACCTGGTTGACGCCCGGCAGGCGGATTTCCACCGGGTCTTCGACGGTGGAGATATTGCGGCCGTCATCGTTCAAGATGCCCAGCGCGGTGTACAGCGAAACTGTCTTGCCGG
This sequence comes from Pseudomonadota bacterium, assembly GCA_030538735.1. Classification (GTDB taxonomy): domain Bacteria; phylum Pseudomonadota; class Gammaproteobacteria; order Xanthomonadales; family Xanthomonadaceae; genus Solilutibacter. Next base: position 8,475 of record JAUNTK010000098.1, on the reverse strand, counting down.
AGCCGGTCGGCCCGGTCACCAGCACCATGCCATACGGTTTATGGATGGCATCCATGAACAGCTTCTGCTGGTCAGGCTCGTAGCCCAGCTTGTCGATGCCCAGCTTGGCCGCGCTGCCATCCAGGATACGCAGCACGATCTTCTCGCCAAACAAGGTGGGCAAGGTGCTGACGCGGAAATCGATCTGTTTGGTCTTGCTGAGGTTGAGCTTGATGCGGCCATCTTGCGGGATGCGCTTTTCGGCGATATCCAACTGCGCCATCACCTTCAGGCGGGCGGCAATGCGCGAGTGCATCTGGTTGGGGATGCGCGATGCAGTGCGCAACACGCCATCGATGCGGTAGCGCACCCGGTAGTTATCCTCATAGGGCTCGAAATGGATATCCGAAGCACCGCGGCGGATGGCATCGACCAGCGCTTTGTTGACAAATTTGACGATCGGGGTGTCGTCCTCGCCCTTGGCATCGATGCCTTTGTCGGTCTCCTTGCCGGTATCGCCGGCTTCCAATTGGCCAAGATCTTCCTCGTCAGCCCCCAGCATGTCGCCCATGTCGGTATTGCTGGCCTGCCACAACTCATAGGTGCGGCGCAGGGTATCGGCATCCATCAGCACCGGCTCGATGCTGAAGCCGGATTGGAACTTGATCTCGTCCATCCCGGCAAAATTGGCCGGGTCGCTGGTGCCGACAAACAAGCGGTTGCCGCGCTTGAACAGCGGCAGCACCTGATGTTTGTTGGCCAATTCTTCCGAGACCAGTTTGAGGGCTTCGGGGTTGGCATTCATGCTGCCGGGGTCAAGTACCGGCAGGCCAAACTCGATGGCATTGGCGGCAGTCAGTTGTGCGGCCGAGACCAGCCGCTGTGCAAGCAGATAGCTGGCGATGGGCGATTTGCCGGTTGCTGCAGCGTCTTGCGCTTTGCGCGCGGCATCGGCATCCAATGCGCCATCCATCACCAAACGGCGGGTGATGCCGGTGATACCGACAAGGTTCTGATGTTGCGGCTGGTTCATGCGGTTCCCCGGTTCTGACCGCGCCACTTTACCGCAAGTGGCGGCCTGCTCAGGCAGGTTTTTGCCGATTGCGCTGCTGGCTTGCCGGGGCGCGCGGCTTCACCCTGTGTCAAGGAAACTCTGTGCAACGTCACCCTGACTTCCCCCGCAACGCCACCCCAGCGAAAGCTGGATCCCATTGTCTTTGGTTATTAACCATTTGCACGCCAATGGATTCCGGCTTTCGCCGCAATGACCGGCCGTTCAGGGCTTGCGTGACGGGTTGGCGCGCGGGCTTGAATACAGGGTCAGGCCCGCTGTAGGATGTGTAAAAATTCAGAGGGAAATACACATGCGGACAAACATTGTGATTGATGATGATTTGATGCGCGATGCACTGAAGGCGACCGGCGCGAAGACCAAGCGCGAAGCGGTAGAGCTTGGGCTGCGTACCTTGCTGCGGCTGAAAAATCAGCAGCAGATACAGGGTTTGCGCGGGCGCATCGCGTGGCAAGGTGACCTGGAGAGGATGCGGGCTGACCAGTGATTCTGGTCGATTCCAGCGTCTGGATTGACTATCTACGTGGCGTGGATACCAAGCAGACGGATCGGCTGCATGGTTTGCTTGGGCTAGAGCCACTGGCGGTGGGTGACCTGATCTTGACCGAAGTCTTGCAAGGGACAACAAGCGAGGGCGATTTCAACGAGGTGCTGCGCCTGCTGAGCAGCCTGGATGTAGTCCCACTGGGCGGGCAGCTGATCGCGGTTGAGGCGGCGCGCAACTTCCGCGCCCTGCGCGAGAAAGGGATAACGGTAAGGAAAACGATTGATTGCATCATTGCGACACGCTGCATCGTGGATGGCATGGTGCTGCTGCATAGTGATCGCGATTTTGACCCATTTGTGACCCACTTGGGCTTGCAATCTGTTTTCAAGCGCGCTTGACGCGGATAGGTGCTTCGGCACTAGCGCGCTACGGGACAAGTTCGCAAGAGCTGGCACCTACATTGCAACGAGTGTTTTGTAATGTTGCAGGGTTCCCGCGGGTGGCTGGAGTAAATACGATCAAGTTGCCGTTGTTGTAATCAATCTGGGAGGGTGTTTGGCCGCTGGTGCAGGCCCGATTGAAAGGCGGCTCTACTTCGCTTTCGCGGTCGTCTGCAAGCAAGGCTACTGTGCGGCTCATGTAGATTCGTGCCTCGCCCAAACAAGCACTATTGGCGCTGCGTTGGGTGTAGTTGCGATACTGGGGCAGCGCAATGGCAGCCAAGATGGCGATGATCGCGACAACGATCATCAGTTCGATTAGTGTAAATCCCTGGTGGCGTGTCGTCATTATTCCCCCTCGAACGCAGTTATTACTACACTAAACGGTTGCAAGACCTGACCCAAAATGATGGCCATTGATTGGTCCTCTAAAAGACGAACCCCGCTATAGCGGGGTTCGTGAGTCGGGAGCCGATACAAGCGCGCTCCCCCGTTCAAGCGAACTTACGGCGCGACGGTGCAGGTACCGGTGCCAGCCTGACAAGTGGTGTTGCGGATCATCAGGGCGTTACCACGAGTTTCCGGAATGTAGACCAAGGCGTCGTCATTTTCGTAGTTTGCGATGGTCATCGTCGGACGGGTGGTGCAGGCAGTGCCGACCGGAGCATCCGGGGCGCGGTTGGCGGAAGCCTCGGCCACGGCACCGTTGATGTAGGACTTGGCCTCAGCCAAGCAGGCGGCATTCGCCGAACGCTGGGTGTAGTTGCGGTACTGCGGCAGCGCGATGGCGGCCAAGATGGCGATGATCGCGACAACGATCATCAGTTCGATCAGGGTAAAGCCTTGTTGCTTGTTCATTATGTATCCCCATGGGTTGGAAGGTTAATCACGCATCTGAATAACGGCGGAGCCGATCTTCTGAATTGCCGTACATCCAGCGGTACGTGCATGTATTAGGGATGCATCAATTGTGCCAGCTGGGGGTGTGTGCCTTGTCACGTATTGCAGAAATTGCAGCTGGCCGAGAAGTCGCGATGTGACGAAAAGGGGCAGTTGTTGCCGCTGAGCGGTGTTGCCGGGGGCGTATGGTTGAGCGGGGCGGTTGTTGTAGGAGCGGGCCATGCCCGCGATGTGCAGCGCGGGGCGCTTACGCATCCAGCCGTGCGGCCACGTGCGTGATGATATCCATGCGCTCATGCAAGATGGCGATGACCAGTGCCGGGGCGTTGCTGCGCGGCAGGCAAAATACATAGTGATGCCCGCAGTGAGCCACGCGCAGTGCGGGGTAAAGTGCATCCAGTGTCTTGAATGAGCCATGCCCGGCAGCGATACGGGTAATCCCTGCGTGCAGTTTCGCCATGTAGCTGCGTGCTTGGTCGGGGCCCCATTGCGTGCGTGTGTAGCGGATGATGGCGCGTAAATCGGCCTCTGCTGCATCGGCCAACAGGTAATTCACGCCGGGCCATCTCCGGCCAATTCTTCGGCAACGATCTGATCGATACTCTTGTGCGAGATGTTGCCGGCCAGCCCGGCGGTGATCCGCTGGCCAAGCAGGTCTTTGAGTTCCATCCACGCTTGATCTGCGTTGGTATCGCCGGGGAACAGCCGCTCCAGCGCGTATTGCTTGATCGTTTTGCCCTGCAGGGCGGCCAGTGCCTTTAGGCTCTGGTGTTGCTGGTCGGTGATATCGATGGTCAGGCGGCTCATGGGCTTACTCTTGGGGTTGCCACATCCCCACATTAGCGTATTTGTGGGGCTTGGCGCATTCCGCAGAGGATGGCCGGTTTATCTTGCTTGGCATGGGGTGCCGTGAGCATGGCTCACTCCTACAGTGGCCGGGGTGGGAGTTGTAGGAGCGGGCCATGCCCGCGATGTGGTGATGTGGCGGGTATATTGCAGAAGCACGCTGCGCGTGGGTCGTGAGCATGGCTCACTCCTACAGCGGGGCGGTTGTGGCTTACTCGATGCCCAGTTTCTTCAGCTTGTAGCGCAGGGCGCGGAAGGTGATGCCTAGCTGCGCGGCGGTCTTGGTCTTGTTGTAGCGGTTGGCGGCGAGGGCTTGCTCGATGGCGGTGCGTTCCATCTGTTCGATGGCGTCGGGCAGGGCCAGGCCGGTATCGCTGTCGATGACATCCAGTGGGGATGCGATGGCATCGGCCGGTTCCGGCGCGGTGGTGGGCTCGATGCCGATGGCATTGGGCTGGCTTGGCGCGAGCGGGCGGTCAAGGTTGCCAAGGCCAAGATCGGTGGCCTCGATGCGGTCGTCTTCGGCCAGGGTCATCGCGCGTTCCAGCAGGTTTTCCAGCTCGCGCACGTTGCCGGGGAAGGGGTATGACTGCAGCGCCGCCATCGCGCTGTTGCCAAGTTTCGGGACGGGCAGGCCGTGTTCGCCGGCCAGCCGGTGCAGGATGCCTTCGGCCAGCATCAGTAGATCATCGCGGCGCTCGCGCAGCGGCGGCACGCGCAGTTCGATAACGTTGATGCGGTAGTACAAATCGTGACGGAACTTGCCTTCATCCACCAGCTTGGCTAGATCCTTATGGGTGGCGGAGAGGATGCGCACATCCACATCCAGCTCGGCCGCCGCACCGACTGGGCGCACGCGCTTTTCCTGGATCGCGCGCAGCAGTTTGACCTGCATCGGCAGCGGCAATTCGGCCACTTCATCCAGAAACAGGGTGCCGCCGCTGGCGGCTTGAAACAGGCCGACTTTATCGGCATGGGCGCCGGTAAAGCTGCCCTTCTTGTGGCCGAAAAATTCGCTTTCCATCAGCTCCGAGGGGATCGCGCCGCAGTTGACCGGCACAAACGGGCCGGCCGCACGCGGGCTTTCATCGTGGATGCTGCGCGCGGTGAGTTCCTTGCCGGTGCCGGATTCACCCCAGATGTAGACCGGCGCTTGGCTGCGGGCCACTTTGGCGATGGTCTGGCGCAATTGCTGCATCGGCGCGGATTGGCCATGCAGGCGCGGTGCAGTGGTGCGGGTGCCGGCCAGTGTGTTGGCACTGGCGGGGCGGGGCGCGAGCGCTTCGGGGGTGTTGCTGCTGGGATTGCTGGCCTCGCCGCCGCGCTCATCGCGTAGCCTCAGGGCGTGGCGGACCAGATCACGCAGCACGTTGAGATCGACCGGCTTGCTGACGAAATCGAAGGCGCCGGCTTTCAACGCTTCGACGGCGGCCTCGACATTGCCGAAGGCAGTAATCATCGCGGCCGGGGTCATCGGGTATTTTTCGCTGATCAGGGCCAGGATTTCCATGCCGCTGCCATCGGGCAGGCGCATGTCGGTCAGGCAGAAATCGAATGCCTGCCCGGCCAATTGCTGTTTGGCGGCGCTGACGGTGGCGGCGGTTTCCACCTTCAGCCCCATCCGGGTCAGGGTGACGACCAGCAGTTCGCGGATATCGCGTTCGTCATCGACAACCAAGGCGGTACGGTTTTGCACGGCGGGCCATTCAAACGGGGAAGTGGTGAGTTTAGCCGAGCCGCTCAGGGCGGGTGCGCGGCGCTGCGCAGTGCTACGCGGAAGCAGGAGCCATTGACCCGGCGCAGATACTCCAGATCACCGCGATTGCTGCGGGCCAGCTCGCGGGCGATGTACAGGCCCAGCCCGGTGCCGTGGTTGGAGGTGGTGTAGAACGGCCGGAACAGATTGCGCGCGGCGATTTCCGGGATGCCGGGGCCACGGTCGATGACATCGATCACCAGCCGGTTTTCATCGATGGCCACGCGCAGGGTCATGTGCGCCGGTTCATCGGGCATGCGGCCGTAATAGCGGGCATTGGTCAGCAGTACCATCAAAATCTGGTGGATTTGCTTGGGGTCGGCCAAGGCCATCAACGGCTTGTCTGGCAGGCGCAGGGTGAGGGTGTCGTTATCAAGCGGGAAGCCGGCTTCGTATTCTTCGGCAAACGCGCGCACCATCGCGCCAAGATCAAACGGCGCGGCAATGGTGGGCTCGCGTCTGGCCAGGCCCAGCACGCTCTCGATGATGCCGTTGGTGCGTTGCACTTGCTGGTGGACGATATCCAGCATCTTGCGATCCATCACATCAAGTTGCGGCGATTCACTGAGCAGTTGTGCGGCGTAGTTGATGGCCGAGAGCGGGTTGCGGATCTCATGGGCCAGACTGGCCGAGAACCGGCCGAGCGTGGCGAGTGTCATGGTCTCGGCGCGGCGCTCGGCTTGCGCGGTGTTCTCCAGAAAGATCAGGGCATCCTTGCCGCCGGTATGCAGCTGGAAAAACTGTGGCTCGATCCGGGCATCGTTATTGGTGAACATGATCGGCCGACGGTCGAGCGTCTCGCCACGCCGCCAATGGGCCAGGCGCTGGCCAAGCTGCGGCGCGTTGAGGGTAAGCAGGCGGCCCGGCTCGTCATCAAGCGCCAGCAGCTCCTTGGCGACTTTGTTGGCATGGGTGATCTGGTCATCGCCATTGACCACCAACACGCCGGTCGGCAGGCGGTCGATGATCATGTCGTTGAGGGTGGACAGCTCGGCGATTTCGATGCGCTGCTTCTGGGTCACTGTCTGCGAGTGGCTGATTTGCCGGCCCAGGCGGCCGGCGACCAAGGCGATCAGCAGATAAATCAGGGCAAAACTGATCTGCCGGGGGAAATCGGCCTCGATGTCGGCATGGCTGGTCTGCACCAGCAAGCTGGTGCCGGCGGCGATGGCGACCATCAAGCCAAACCACGGTGAAATCAACAGGCCAGCCGCCGCGACATGCAAAAGCCAGATCGGCGCGACCACGTACAGCAAGCCGGGTGTGGCATACAGGATCAGGTTGACCAGCGCCAGATCGAGGATGGTGCTGATCACGATCTGCAGCGTTGGATTGGCGGGGGTGTGGGCAAGGCCGGCGAGGGCAAGCGCGACCACCAGATAGACGATGCTGGCGGCAAGCGCAAAGTGGTTGCTTTCGCCCACCTCGCCCCGCGTGCTGGCCTCAAGCAGCAGCAAGAAAAGCAGCAAGGCGGCGGTCATCAGCCGGTACAGCGCGTAGAGCCGGGTCTCGGTGCGCAGGCTGCTGTCGCTGACGGTTTTGATCTTGCGCGTTGGCACGTCCGTGTTTTCCCCAGGCAGATGCAAGGGAGTATAGGCAAGGTCTGAACAGCGCGCCTTGAAACGTCACCTCGGCGAAAGCGGGGCGCAGTGTCTATGCTTTCAACCATGTGCACACCAATGGATTCCGGCCTGCGCCGGAATGACGGGGGTGCCAAGACACACGCATGAGCTTGGTTGCGTGTGGACATGCGCCACCTTTTGGCCGTGGGCTGACATCGCCGGCACGGGCTGACCCGGGCCTTCGGGTCGGCGGTTTTGCCCCAGCCGCCCGCATCGGCGACAATATCCGGCGCGCTGGCGGCCGTGATGGCCGTTGGCGACTTTGTTTCCATCCAACTGGTGACCCATGAACTTTCACGAATTTCAGGCAAAACAGCTGTTTGCCGATTACGGCATCGCCGTTCCCACTGGGCAGGTAGCCCATTCCCCCGATGAAGCCGTGGCCGCAGCCAAGGCGATTGGCGGCGATTTCTGGGTGGTCAAGGCCCAGATCCACGCCGGTGGCCGTGGCAAGGCCGGCGGCGTCAAGCTGGCCAAGACGCTGGATGAGGTGCGCGATTACGCCAAGGGCATGCTGGGTACCACCATGGCCACCTACCAAACCGCTGGCGTTGAGCTGCCGGTGGATAGCGTGCTGGTGACCCAGGCGACCAATATCGACAAAGAGCTGTACCTCTCGGTGTTGGTTGACCGCGCCACCCAGACCGTGACCTTCATCGCCTCGGCCGAAGGCGGTATGGATATCGAACAAGTCGCGGCGGAAAACCCCGAGGCGATCAAGACCCTGCACGTCGATTACACCCAAGCCCTGCAGGCTTACCAGTGCCGCGATCTGGGCTTTGCGCTGGGCCTCAACGCCAAGCAGGTTGGCCAGCTGGCCAAGATCATGCTGGGCCTGTTCAAGCTGTTCCATGACAAGGATTTGGCGCTGGTTGAATTGAACCCGCTGGCGATCTTGGATGACGGCAGCCTTGCCGTGCTCGATGGCAAGATCAACAGTGATGACAACGCCAACTTCCGCCACGCTGATCTGGTGGCGATGCGCGATGTGCGGCAGGAAGACGAGACCGAAGTGCTGGCCTCAAAGTACGACCTCAACTACGTGACCATGGATGGCAATATCGGCTGCATGGTCAACGGCGCGGGTCTGGCGATGGCGACGATGGATGTGATCAAGTTGAATGGCGGCGAGCCGGCCAACTTCCTTGATGTTGGCGGCGGTGCCAACAAGGAAAAGGTCACCGAAGCATTCAAGCTGATCCTGTCGAGCGACAAGGTCAAGGCGGTGTTCGTCAATATCTTTGGCGGCATCGTGCGCTGCGACATGATTGCCGAGGGCATCATCGCCGCGGTGAAAGAAGTCGGCGTCAAAGTGCCGGTGATCGTGCGCCTGGAAGGCACCAATGTCGAGGCCGGCAAAGAGCTGTTGCGCA
>JAUNTK010000097.1 GCA_030538735.1 Pseudomonadota bacterium | reverse complement strand
TTCTTCGCGGCCGGCTTCTTGGCGGCGGCCTTCTTTACGGTTTTCTTCGCTGCCGGTTTTTTTGCGGCGGCTTTCTTTGCAACTTTTTTAGTGGCCATGGTTTGGCTCCTCGTCATTGGACTTTGTTCAGCTGCCCAGGCTTTGCACGCGACGGGGATCGGACCCGGCGCGGACCGGCCACTCGCAATGCGCGCGGCTGCGGATACGGATCGGCCCGCGACCAATCAAGGTGCGGACCGGGTGTGTGGAGACGACGTTGCACCCCGCGCTTCTGATTGAAGCAACGGCCGTGGCGATCACTGTCGCCGATTGGCTTGGGGCAGCTTGAATGGACAATTGCAATCCAGCTATCGTTTCGGCGAAACCTAATCACGGTTTTTTGCGCTGTCAACATGCGCGATGCGTGACAGCGATCAATCAAGGCTAACGATCAACGCAGCATGCGGCGTTTGCTTGCCATGATCAGCCACTGCATGAGTGACGCGATCAGCCCGGGCAAAAGCCGTGCGTGCGGATAAGGGCTTAAATCAAGCACTTTTCAGTGGCGATCAATTTCATCGCAGCGATCAGCTGCATCAGCACAGGCCGTGTGCCGATCAACGATGGCGGCTGTGCGCCACGGCCAATCCAACGCGAAAAAAATTTCGCATGACGCATCGTTTTATTGCGCTGCGATGATGTTTTGCGCGAAAAATTTTTCGTATGCGTGTGGCCAAACGCACGACGGCCACCCGAAGGTGGCCGCCATGATGCAGAAAACTTACCTGCGCTCAGTTTGCGTCGTCGTCCATCACCGCGGCATACGCATCGGCAGAAAGCAGTGCATCCAACTCGGCGGCATCGCTCACTTCAATGGCGAACAACCAGCCATCGCCAAAGGCGTCTTCGTTGATGATTTCCGGCGTGTCGGCCAGTGCTTCGTTGATCGCGACCACCTTGCCGCTGATCGGCGCGTACACATCCGAGGCAGCCTTGACCGATTCAACCACCGCGCAGGCCTTGCCGGCTTGCACATCGTCGCCGACGGCGGGCAGCTCGACATAGACCAGATCGCCCAACAAGCCTTGGGCGTGATCGGAAATGCCGATGACCGCACGGCCATCGCCTTCGACGCGCACCCACTCGTGGGACTTGAGGAATTTCAGATCGCCGGGGATTTCTTTGCTCACGGGTTGCTCCAAAGTTGTGAAGGGAGAAGTTTGATGACGGGCATCGTAGCGCCGGGCCGTGCCGGCGTCACGCCAATCGGGTTGAAATCAGATACCGTCCTGCGGCTTGCCATCGCGCACGAACGGGAACTTGACCACGCGCACCGGCACTTCCTTGCCACGGATATCGACGCGGACATCGGCCGGCTCACCCGCCGGGATGCGGGCGAAGGCAATCGCCTTGCCGAGCGTCGGCGAGAACGTGCCGGAAAGGATTTCGCCTTCGCCACTGGCGCTCAGCACTTTCTGGCCGTGGCGCAGCACGCCTTTCTCGTCCATCACGATGCCGATCATCTGGCGCGGCGCGCCGTCACGCTTGTGTTGTTCGAGTACCGCACGGCCGGTGAAATTGCGGCCTTCATCCAAGGCCACCGTCCAGCCCAGTGCGGCTTCGTAGGGCGATACCGACTCGTCCATATCCTGGCCGTAGAGATTCATGCCGGCTTCCAAGCGCAAGGTATCGCGTGCGCCCAAACCAGCCGGTTTGACCCCGGCAGCGGCCAAGGCATTCCAGAAGGCGATTGCTTGTGCCTCTGGCACGATGGCTTCAAAACCGTCTTCGCCGGTATAGCCGGTGCGGGCGAGAAACAGCGGCACTCCATCGGTGGTGGCGGTTTCCAGCGCGGCGAAACGGGCAAGTTTGTCTGCCGCCGCGCGGTCTTCTGCACGCAGCAGGCCGATCACCTTGGCGCGTGCGTTGGGGCCTTGCACGGCGATCATGCCGAACTCGGGGCGCTCGTTGACGCGGACATCAAACGCTTGCGCCTCGGCGCTGATCCATGCGATGTCCTTGTCGCGGGTGGCGGCATTGACCACCAGACGAAACCAATCATCACGCATGAAATAAATGATGAGGTCGTCGATCACGCCACCCTCGGCGTTCAACATGCAGGTGTAAAGCGCCTTGCCGGGTTTGGTCAGTTTATCGACGGAGTTGGCGACCAAACGCTTCAGGAAATCGCGCACGCGCACGCCTTCCAGATCGACCACGGTCATGTGCGAGACATCAAACATGCCGGCATCGCGGCGCACATGATGATGTTCGTCAATCTGCGAGCCGTAATGGATCGGCATATCCCAGCCGCCGAAATCGACCATCTTCGCGCCCATGGCGCGATGGGTTTCGTTGAGGATGGTTTTCTGGGTCATGGCCGGCTCGATGTGGGAAAGACGCGATTATCGCAAACCACGCCCGTTCATCGCATACCCGATGGCACGGATCGCGGGCTCAGACTGCTTCGACCCGCAACGCCATACCATCAACCTCGACCACGCGCACCCGCGCACCGATCGGCAAATCCGGGCCGCTCACTTGCCAGAACGCATCGCCGATCTTGACCCGGCCGGTGCCGCCTTCGATCGCCCGCTCCAGCACCAGTTGCTTGCCGATATGCTGGGCGGCACGTTGATTGAGGGTGGGATGATCGCTGACCCGTTGGCGGCCACGGAACCATTGCCAGTAGATCACGATTGAGACGAAGCTGAGCGCGGCAAACACGCTCATCTGCAGCAGCAGGCTGGCATCGGGGAAGGCCAGCACCACCAGAAACACGCCGGCGGCGGCAAATCCAAGCCACATCAACGCAGCCCCCGGCACGATGGTCTCCAAGGCCATCAGGCTGAGTGCGGCGGCCCCCCAGGCGAACACTTCCCAGCGCATCTCAACCTGCCGAGGGGAAGTTGGGGCGCGGCGGGTTCTGCCGCTGCGTTGGCGCGCTGTTATCGCCCAGGGCCTGCTTGGCCAACTCGCCGATGCCGGCAATCGAGCTGATGATGCCGCTGGTTTCCATCGGCATCATGACGAACTTCTGGTTTGGCGCGGTGGCCAGTTTTTCAAACGCTTCGACATACTTCTGCGCGACAAAATAGTTGATCGCCTGCACGCTGCCGTTGGCAATCGCATCGCTGACCATGCGCGTCGCGTTGGCTTCGGCCTCGGCCAGACGCTCACGCGCTTCGGCCTCGCGGTAGGCGGCTTCCTTCTGGCCTTCGGCGCTCAAAATCGCCGATTGTTTCTCGCCCTCGGCACGCAAAATCTGTGATTGGCGATGGCCTTCGGCTTCCAGAATCGCGGCGCGACGGTCGCGCTCGGCTTTCATCTGCCGCGCCATTGAATCGACCAGATCACGCGGCGGCTGGATATCGCGGATTTCGATGCGGGTAACTTTCACCCCCCACGGGTTGGTCGCCTGATCGACCACATTGAGCAGTTGCGCATTGATGGTTTCGCGCTGGCTGAGTGATTCATCCAGATCCATCGAGCCGATCACGGTGCGGATATTGGTCTGCACCAGCGCGATCATCGCCACTTCCAGCTGGGCGACTTCATAGGCGGCCTTGGCGGCATCGAGCACCTGGAAGAACACCACGCCATCGACCTTCACCACGGCGTTGTCCTTGGTGATGACATCCTGCGAAGGAACATCCAGCACCTGCTCCATCATGTTGACCTTACGGCCAACGTCCTGCCAGATCGGAATCAGAAAGTGCAGGCCCGGCGAGAGCGTGTGGGTGTATTTTCCGAAAGCCTCCACCGTCCATTGATAGCCCTGCGGCACCTTGCGCACCATCTTGAACAGGATGATGACGGCGGCAATCGCCAGCACCCAACCCAACATCGAACTTACCGTCATCGCCCTGCTCTCCTTGGTCTATTGCACCCGAGTATAAGCGGCTGCCGCGACCGGCCGTGCTTGCCTGGATCAAGCCGGCATCGGCACGCCTTCGGCGCGGGCGATGCGGCGGGCGATTTCTTGGCCGATACGCGAAACCCGCGCTGCGCCGATGCGGGGGCCGCTATCGATGCCGGTCTCGATGCACAGCAACGAACTCATCCAGCCCTCGCCGCGCAGCAGGCGGCCCAGGCAGCGCATGAATTCGCTGCAACGCCCGCAGGCCGAGGTGCGTGCTTCGGTGGCGACGCAGGGCAGCCCTTCGCGCAGGCGTTCCCATGCGCTGTAATCGCTATCGGGCAGCAAGAACAGGCGCAGGCAGGTGCTGCCATCGCCATCGGTGAAGCGCAGGCTTTCGCGGATGCCATCATCGTCGATACAGCATTCGGCCGAGACGTGCGAGGCATGGCGCAGCGCATTCAACTCGCTGCGCTGGCCGCTCGGAAATACGCATAGCAGCGGCCCGACGCCGGCCAATGCGCGGGCCGGCAACGCCGCCATTGGCACATGGGGAAAGGCAGCTTGAAGGCAACGCATGGCAGTCTCCGTGGATCAGGCCTTGGGGATTGGGGGATCGTCAGCGCGGCGCGGCGGCTGGCACGGGTTTGACCCAGCGCGTGAACACCGCTTCGATCTCGGCATCACTGACCGCCTCGCCCGCTTCCACCCGTGCGGCCTGCTCAAACAGCGGGATGATGATGGCCATGCCATCGACCTTGGTATCCAGATGCAGGCCGCCGCCATCAAGCGCCGCCTGCCAGCGTGCGCGCACCTTGGCCCAGTACGGTGCGGTGGCCTGCCAGTAGCGATAGGCCGGGCCAAAATCAATGGCATCGGTCTTGATGTAATCGTTGAAGCCCGCCTCGCGCACCAAGGTGCGTTCGGTGCTGCCATCGGCGCGGCGCAGCGCCTTGGTGTTGTCTTGCTCGTGCGTCCAGCCGGTGGGGACGATGGTGTGGCGGTTTTCCACGTTCATCGCGTTGTAATCGCTGCGCTGGCTGTATTCGCGGCGCGGCAATGGCCGCCAGGTGCGGTCGGATGTCCAGGTGGCGACGCCGTAACGGTGGTTCCAGCGCCCGGTGCCGCAATAGCGCGGCGCATCGCTGACTTCATACACGCATTGCGTCCATGCACCACGGGTAGTGTCGGCGGGGATATCGCGTACCACCCATGTTTGATCGGCACTGAACTCAAACCGCTTGGGCGCTTGATAGTGCCAATCCTGCCGCCAATGTTTGGTGACATGGCCGCTGCGGGTATCGACCAGCAAGTGCTGCAAGACGATGCGGCCGGGGCTGTCTTCCACCACGATCACCACTTCATCGCCGCCGCTGGTTTTCAATTCGCGGCGCTGGTAATCGCGGGCCAGCACCACGGTTTCATCGAAGTTGAAGCGCACGTTGTACTCGCCCTGCATGGCGAGGATGGCTTGCCGGTCGGCGGCGTCCGGCGGGTTGGCGGCGTAGGCGGTGCCGGACAACAGCAATGCCGAGGCCAGCGGCAGTATCAAGGCGTGTTGCATAGACATGGTGAATCCTGAGTTGGTTGGGTGGATAGGCATGACGCAGCTCACCAAGCGGCCGAAACGCTGATGCCGATATGCCGGCCCGGCAGGCTGTAGCGCTCAAGCACCGCGCTGGCTGCCGAGACACCCGGCACGCCGGCCCAATCGGCATAGCGGCGATCGCCTAGATTGAACACGCCGACATTGAGCGTGGCGCCGGGGGCAAAATTGATATGCGTGAGCAAATCGAAGACCGCGTAACCGGGCGGTAGCCACGGCTCGGGCAGCGCTGCCGTGGCGGCGACGCGATCCTTGCGGCGCGCCCCGCTGGCAGCCAATTCCACGCCCCAATTTTCTTTTTCATACGCCAAGCCGATGCTGGCACGCAGCGGGTCGATACTGGCCAGCGGCAGGTCATCGCTGCGGTCTTGGCCGCGCGCCCACGCCAACGCGGCACGCAAACTCAAACCCTGCAAGCGCGGGTCGAGCTTGCCGAAATCGAGCCCGGCCTTGGCCTCGGCACCCCAGATCGCGGCATCACGCACATTGCGCGATTGGAACAACATCAAGCCTTCCGGGCTGCGGCCGACATACACCTGCGATTCGATGAAATCGCGGTAATCGTTGTAATAGCCGGCCAAGCCCAACCACAGGGCTTCGCCATTGCGGCGCACGCCAACTTCAAGGCCACGGCTGGTTTCGGGTTTGAGATCGGCATTGGGCAAAGCGGCATAACCACCCTGCACATTGGTGAAGCCAAGATTGACATCATTGAACGGCGGCGCGCGGAAGCCCTGTGCGTAATTGCCATACAGCGACCACTGCTCACCCATGCGCCACACCGCGCCCAGCTTCGGCGATACCCGGGTATCGTTGATGCCGGCCACGGCCATGCCGGGGTTGTCCTCGGCAAAGATGTCATCCACCTTCGGCGTCAGCCGGTAGTGATCGAGCCTCAAGCCCGGGATCAGGCTCAAGCGGCCATCAAGCAACTCCATTTCATCCTGCACATACAGGCCGATTTCGCGGATGCGACTATTGGGGAAATCGCGCACCGGAAACACATCGGGGTACACCACGTTGCTGACCACGCCGCTCAGCAGATTGGTCTGGCTGCCATCGCGCTTTTGCTGGATGCGGCTTTGCTTGGCTTCCACGCCCCAGCCGATGCGATGTTGGCTTGTGCCCCAATCGAAGGATTTGCTGGCGCGCAACTGCAGGCCCTCTGTGCGCTGATCGAAATCGAACAGGCGCTCACGGCGCTGCCGCTGGGCGGCGGCATTGTGGCGCAGCTCCCATGTCTGCTGCGTGGTCTGGCTGTCTTGGCGGTAGATTTGCCAGTGCAGTTGGTCGGCCATTAGCCCATCCAGATCATCCATCTGGTGGGCAAGCGATACCCGCGCGCGGCTCTGGTGATCGCGGGCGTGTTGCTCGCTGACTGTCCAGCGGGTCATCGCCGAGTAACCAAGCGCGCTCAGCACATCGGTATCGGTGTCGTCCTCATTGCCTTCCAGCGTCAGCATCAAACGATGCCCGGGCGCCGGGGCAAAACCCAGCTTGGCCAGCACGCTGCGGCCATCGCGCGATTGCGGGTTGGGCGCGGTGCGCAGCGCGCCTTCGCTGGTGTTACTGCCCATGTTTTTCGTGGCTTGGCCTTGGCGATGCCCAAGCGCCACCATCGCGCTGAAACGCTCGCCCACAAAAGCGGTGGAGGCACCGGCAAACAGGCCGTTCCAGCTACCGTCATAGCCCAGCTTGAAGCCGACATGGCTGTTTTTGCCCTCGGCCATGTAATCCTGCGGGTCTTTGCTGGTGAAGGCGACCACACCGGCCAAGGCATCCGAGCCATACAGCGCGCTGGCCGGGCCACGGACGATTTCCACCCGCTTCAAGGTATCGAGATCGACAAAATTGCGGTTGGCGCTGGCATAGCTGCCGATGGCAAACGCGTCGCTGACATTGATGCCATCGGTTTGCATCAGCACCCGGTTGCCATCGAGGCCACGGATGCGGAAACCGCCCAGCCCGAAGCGGCCATAGCCCGCGGTCACCGAGATGCCCGGCTCGTAGCGCACCAGATCGCGGATATCGCGCACCAAATGCACATCCATGCGCTCGCGGTCGATGACATCAACCGTACCCGGCACGTCTTTGAGTGCGCGCTCGCTGTGGGTGGCACTGATCACCACCCGATCCAGCGTAAGCAGATTATCGGCCGGCACAGTGGCGTCATCCGCCGCCAACGCAGGCAATACCGGCAAGCACAGCACAACCGACAAACAGCGCCTGAGCGCGAGGGACAAGCGGGTGTGACGCATACAGCCACCTTTCTTGAGAGTGTGGGGAGCCGCTGCCGGCATCGACGCGCCGGCAGGGCGAATAGGTGTGGATCAATTGCGGGCTTGGCCGGTAATCAGCCGACACATCAAGGCGGCATCGATGCGCCGCGCAAGGCCCGCGTTATTTGGTCAGGATCAATTTGTCGTTGCGGGTATGGCGCAAGCGGTAGCACTCGCCACCGTGGCGGATCAGGATTTCGCGCTCACCCGCCAACAGCGCGCCGCTGGTGAATTCGCGGTTGGGCACGGGCAGCGATGGCGGGTTGCCACCGCAGGCCACGCTGAGTTCGGTTTCGCGGTGGATCGGCTGGGCTAGGTCGAACATGGGGGAGACTCCGTATCGGCTCGTAATTGAGAATAATTATCGTTTGCATGAATTGCAAGGGGGTCGGATAAAATTTCTGTCAGCTCCTCGGGGAGTAGCCCACCGATCTGCGGATCGGGGCATGCGTCAACACACTTGGCCAGCCGGCCATGGCGCACGAACGGCATCGTTTGAATGCCGTGGGCAAGACCGAAGGTGCGTGCGATGCCCCATGGCTGGGCGACATTGCACGTGCTTTCGTGTCCATCGTTTCGCCCGGCCCCGAAATCTACGTGAGCGATATCCCATGAGTGACATCCCGTTCTACCCGCTGCTGATTTCCACCGGCACTGTGGCCGTGGCCGAAATCGGCGACAAAACCCAATTGCTGGCCCTGTTGTTGGCGGCGCGCTTTCGCAAACCGTGGCCGATCATCTGGGGCATCCTCGTCGCCACCTTGTTGAACCATGCACTGGCCGGTTGGCTCGGCACGTTGGTGGCCGAGTGGCTGACGCCCGAGGTGCTGCGCTGGGTAGTCGCGGCTAGCTTCATCGCCATCGCGCTGTGGACGCTAAAGCCAGACAAACTGGACGAGGACGAAAAACTGCCGACGCAGGGCGCCTTCATCGCAACCACCATCGCCTTTTTCATCGCCGAGATCGGTGACAAGACCCAAGTGGCGACGGTGCTCCTGGCGGCCAAATATCAGCCGTTGTGGGAAGTGGTGGCCGGCACCACCATCGGCATGTTGCTGGCCAATGTGCCGGTGGTGCTGCTTGGCAGCAAATTTGCCGCCAAACTGCCGTTGCAAGCGGCGCGGATCACCGCAGCCTTGGTGTTTTTGGCGCTGGGCCTGTGGGCCGCCGTGCGCGGGATTGGCTGAGGCCAGCGGAGCCTCGGCGGGGCAAACCCCACGGCCCGCACGATTTCATCGGATAATCACCGCCGCTCGCCCACTTACCCGGATTTCGTTCATGGAAGCAGTTTCCCGCATCGGCTTCGGTCTTTTCGGTCTTGCCGTCCTCGTTGCCATTGCCTGGGTGTTCTCCAACAACCGCCGCCGCGTGGATTGGCGGCTGGTGGCGATCGGGCTGGTGTTGCAATTGGTGGTGGCCGCGACCGTGCTGCTGACATCCTGGGGGGCCAGTGTGTTTGACGTGCTTTCCTCGGGCTTCGTCAAATTGCTGGGCTTCACCACCCAGGGCGCCAGCTTCATCTTTGGCGATTTCAGCGACCCGGAAAAATTCGGCTTCGTGTTTGCATTCCAGGTCTTGCCGACCATCATCTTCTTCGCCAGTTTCATGAGCGTGCTGTATCACCTGGGCGTGATGCAGAAGGTCGTGCAGGGCATGGCGTGGGTGATCACCAAGGCCATGCGGGTATCCGGCGCGGAGACGCTCTCGGTCTGCGCCAATGCCTTCATCGGCCAGACCGAAGCACCGCTGGTGGTGCGGCCATATATCGCGCGGATGACCCAATCGGAATTGCTCACCCTGATGGTGGGCGGGATGGCGACGATTGCCGGCGGCGTGCTGGGGGCCTACGTGCTGATGCTGGGCGGCTCCGACCCGGCTCAACAAGCCTTCTACGCCAAGCACCTGATCACCGCCAGCATCATGGCCGCACCGGCCACCTTGGTGATCGCCAAGATTCTGGTGCCGGAAACCGAAACACCGGACACATTGGGCGTGGTCAGGGTGAAAGTGGAAAAAACCACGGCCAACGTGATCGATGCCGCCGCTGCCGGCGCATCCGATGGCCTGAAGTTGGCGCTCAACGTGGGTGCGATGCTGCTGGCCTTTGTCGCCCTGATCGCGATGGTCAACGGCGTGCTGGGCTACGCCTGGTCATCACATTTGATGCTGCCGTATGGCTACGATGCCGACACGGGCTGGAAGATCCACCACCTGGCAAGCGCACAGGATATCTGGGCAACGCTGACCGGCCATCGGGTTGAATTGAGCATGCAAACCCTGCTCGGCAGCGTGCTGGCACCGCTGGCTTGGATCATCGGCGTGCCGTGGGCGGATGCCAATACCGTGGGTGGTTTGATCGGCACCAAGGTGGTGCTGAACGAATTTGTCGCCTACAAGGAGCTGGGCGAGATCACCCAGGGCAACGTGCCGGGCGTGGTGTTGAGCGATCAGGCGCGCTTGATCGCCACCTACGCGCTGTGCGGCTTTGCCAATTTCAGCTCGATTGCGATCCAGATTGGCGGCATCGGTGGGCTGGCGCCGGAGCGCCGGGCCGATCTGGCCAAGTTTGGCCTGCGCGCGGTGCTGGGTGGCTCAATCGCCACCATGATGACCGCGACCATCGCCGGGGTGATGTGGCATTTCAGTGGCGGCCTGCCCAGCTTGCCATGAACAACACCGGCCGCGTGGTGGTGGTGGGCTCGTTCAACGTCGATCACGTCTGGCGTTGTGATGCCCTGCCCGCCCCCGGTGCCACGATCGCCGGCAGCTACCAAAGCGGCCCCGGCGGCAAGGGCTTCAATCAGGCGATGGCGGCGCGCCGTGCCGGTGCCGAGACCCTGTTTGTCTGCGCATTGGGCGATGACGAAGGCGGCGCACTGGCGCGCCATTTGGCCGCCGATGACGGCATCGAATTGGCGGCGCTGACGTCAGCGTCGGCCACTGGCACTGCTGGCATTTTCGTCAACGGCCACGGCCACAACAGCATCGTGATCGGCCCCGGCGCCAATGCCGCGCTCAGCATCGCCCATGTCGAAAGCCAGCGCGCAGCCCTGAGCGCGGCAGATGTGGTGTTGGCGCAGTTGGAATCGCCGATTGAAAGTATTGAAACCGCACTGGAAATCGCCCGCGATGCCCGCGTGCCGACGGTGCTCAACCCGGCCCCGGCCAATGCGCACACCGAGGCTGGGCTATTGGCACTGGCCGATGTCATTACCCCCAACGAAACCGAATTCGCCGCGCTGGTCGAACGCCATACCGCACTCGCCATCGCCGCCGATGCCGTCGCCACCGCCTCCGATGATGCCCTGCACCTGCTGTGCCGCGCCCTGCATCCGGGCGGCAGCGTGGTGATTACGCTCGGCGCGATGGGCAGCTTCGTCTCCCATGCCGATGG
>JAUNTK010000096.1 GCA_030538735.1 Pseudomonadota bacterium | reverse complement strand
CCCGGTGGTGCGCCAGCTGGGCAGCCTGCTGTTGATTGCCGCCACCATCGCGCTCGGGCTGTGGCTGTTTTTCTGGACGCAGAAGCCGGACTACGTGCCGGTCTCGGCCGGCCTGGATGCGAAATCATCGAACGATGCCGCCGACCTGCTGCGCCAGCAGAAAATCCCGTTCAAGGTGCAGGAAAACGGCACCTTGGCCGTGCCACAGGAACACATCGGCGCGGCGCGGATGGCGCTCGCCGGTGGCGGCCTGACCGGCGCGCCGGTCTCCGGCATCGATGCGATGGGCAAGGAAGGCAGCTTCGGCAGCAGCCAGTTCATGGAGAACGCCCGCTACCAGCGCGCGATCGAAGGTGATCTGGCGCGCACCATCGCCACCTTGCAGCCGGTGCGCGATGCCCGCGTGCATCTGGCCGTGCCCAAACCCAGCGCATTCTCGCGCCAGCAAGAACCGGCCAGTGCATCGGTGGTGATCGAGCTGCGCAGTGGCGCGACGCTGGATCAGGGCCAGGTCAATGCCATCGTCCATCTGGTCTCATCCAGCATCCCCTCGCTGCCGCCTGAGCGCGTCACCGTGGTCGATCAGTTTGGCCGCATGCTGTCTAGCCAAGGCCAGAACAGCGAGGAGGCGGCCAACAACCGCAAGTTTGAACAGCAACGCCGGCTTGAATCGGTGTATGTGCAGCGCATCCGCGAACTGCTGGAGCCGATGACCGGCACTGGCCGGGTCAGCGCCCAGGTCAGCGTGCAGATGGATTTTTCGCAGACCGAGCAAGCGCAAGAAACCTACGGCCCACAGACGCCGATCGTGCGCAGCGAGCAGGTCTCCGAATCCGGCAATCTTTCGGCGAACGCCCAAGGCCCGAGCGGCGTACCCGGCAGCATCAGCAATACGCCGGGTGCGGCGGATGCCAACGCCAACGCCGCGCCCAGCGGCGGCCAGAGCAGCCGCAACGCGGTGCGCAATTCCGCGATCGACCGCACCCTGACCCAGACCCGCCAGGAACCGGGCCGGGTACAGCGGGTCACTGCCGCCGTCTTGATCGACAATATCGCCGCCGGCACGGCCGACAAGGATGGCAAGGTGCCGACCCGCGCACTGAACGCGGCCGAATTGCAGAACATCCAGAAACTGGTTGAGCAGGCCGTCGGTTTTGATGTCGCGCGTGGCGACAATATCTCGGTGGTCAATGCCCCGTTCGCCCGCCCTGAGCTGGCCGACGACGAAAAAAGCGGCTTCTTCCCGTTCAATATCAACGACCCGGCCTCGCGCGATTTGCTGCGTATCGGCGTCGGCGGCATCGCCTTGATCGTGCTGATTCTGGCGGTATTGCGCCCGGCGCTGCGCGGCATGTTGGGCCCGAAGATCAAGGAACAAAAAGCGCTGACTGACAGCAAAAACGAAAGCGGCGGGCAGGATAACGGCGACGAGGAGGTGAAGGTCACCCTGCAAAGCCCGCATGAACACGGCCAGCCAAGCGGCGCCGCACCGATGGCACTGGAAAGCCATGTCGATCTGGCGCGCAAGGCGGTCGCCGAGGACCCGCGCCGGGTGGCCGAAGTGATCCGCGATTGGGTGGGCGACGATGAGTGATCAGAGCCAACCGGCACTGACCGGCATGCAACGCGCCGCCGTGGTGCTGCTGTCGATGGGTGAATCCAGCGCAGCCGAAGTGCTCAAGCACCTGAACCCCCGCGACGTGCAGAAACTGGGCATGGCGATGACCACGATCACTGGCATGCAGCGCGCCGATCAGGATGCGGTCATGGGCGAGTTCATCAATGCGCTGGACAACACCGCCGGCATCGGTGGCGGCGCGGAAGATTATGTGCGCAATGTGCTGACTCAGGCGCTGGGCGAAGAACGTGCCGGCAGCCTGATCGACCGCATCCTGCTGGGCCGCAACACATCTGGCCTGGACACCTTGAAATGGATGGATCCAAAGGCAATTGCCGAGCTGATCCACAACGAGCACCCGCAGATCATCGCCATCGTGCTTGCCCATCTCGACCACGATCAGGCAGCGGAAACCCTCAAGTTGTTGCCGGATGATTTGCGCGCCGACATCGTGCTGCGGCTGGCCACGCTCGATGGCATCCCGCCGCATGCGCTCAACGAGTTGAACGATGTGATGATGCGCCAGTTCTCCGGCTCGCAGGGGATGAAATCATCCAGCATCGGCGGGCTGAAGATGGCCGCGGGCATCCTCAATTTCATGGACAGCGGGCAGGATGAAACCATCCTGGTCAGCATCGACGACATGGATCAGGAACTCTCCGGCCGCCTGCGCGAGCTGATGTTCGTGTTTGAAGATCTGGTTGAACTTGATGACCGCTCGATGCAAACCTTGATGCGCGAGATTCCCGGCGACAAGCTGCCGGTGGCCTTGCGCGGCTGCGACGACAATCTGCGTGATCGCTTTCTCAACAACATGTCGCAGCGCGCCCGCGAGGTATTGCTTGAAGACATGGAGGCGCGCGGCCCGGTGCGTCTTTCCGAGGTGGAAAGTGCGCAAAAGGAAATCCTCGCAGCGGTGCGCCGCCTGCAGGAGGCCGGTGACATCCAGCTTGGCGGTGGCAAGAGCGAGGCCTTCGTATGAATGCAGAGGCCGCGCAACGCTGGCAGGCGCCGCCGCTGTTTGAGCCACCGCCGCCACCGCCGCAGTTCACACCGCCGGATGCCGAGACTATCCAGGCCATCATCGACAGCGCGCGCGAGGAAGGCTTCAGCGCCGGCTATCGCGATGGGTTGGCCGGTGGTCAGGCCGATATCCGCCGCAGCATCGCCCAGATCGAAGGCATCCTTGATGGCTTCACCAAGCCGTTGGCACGGCTTGATGGCGAAGTCTCTGAAGCCCTGACTACGCTCGCCGTGCGCATCGCGGGTGCGTTGGTCAGCCGCGAGTATCAAGCCGAGCCAGCGCTGCTGGCCAGCCTCGCCAACCAAGCGCTGGATATCGCCGCGCAGGAAAACCGCCAGATCGAATTGCGCCTGCACCCGGATGACCTCAATGCCGTCACCCCACATCTGCATGCCCCGGATGGCGCACGGCTGATGGCCGATGCGCAACTGGCGCGCGGTGACCTGCGCATCCACGGTGAGAACCTGCGCATCGATGGCTGCTTGGATGCCCGCCTGCGCGCAGTGCTGGAACAATTGGTGCAGGAGGCTGCCGCATGAGCATCGCCGCCAGCCATTGGCAAGAAGCCCGCAACCTGCGCCTGGCCAACGGGCTGGGCGACTTGGGCCACCATCTTGCCGAATCCGGTCTTGTCCGCGAAGGGGTACTGCATCGCGCCGTTGGTTTGACGCTTGAAGCCACCGGCTGCAGTGCACCGATGGGCGCACGCTGCAAAGTAGAGACCCAAGGCGGGCGCTGGATCGAGGCCGAGGTGGTTGGCTTCTCCGGCGAGCGCACCTTTTTGATGCCGACCGCCGATTTGACTGGCCTGCTGCCCAATGCACGGGTACTCACCGGCCGCCGTGGCGGCGGCGATGTGCATGTTGGCGAAGCCCTGCTGGGCCGGGTGATCGATAGCGATGGCACGCCACTGGATGGCCGCGGCCCGTTGCGTGCCGAAGGCCGCGCCGGCTTGGCCGGCACCGCGATCAACCCGTTGATGCGCGAGCCGATCACCCGCTCGCTGGATGTCGGCGTGCGCGCCATCAATGCCATGCTGCCGATCGGCCGCGGCCAGCGCGTCGGCCTGTTTGCGGGCTCGGGGGTCGGTAAATCGACCCTGCTTGGCATGATGACCAAATTCACCTCGGCTGATGTGATCGTGGTCGGCCTGATCGGCGAACGTGGCCGCGAAGTGCGCGATTTTGTCGAATCGACACTGGGCGAAGAAGGCCTACGCCGCGCCGTAGTGGTGGCCGCCCCGGCCGACCGCCCGCCGCTGGCGCGCCTGCATGGCGCACTGCGCGCCACCGCCATCGCCGAATGGTTTCGCGACCAAGGCAAGCATGTCTTGCTGCTGATGGATTCGCTGACCCGCTATGCGCAGGCGCAACGCGAGATCGGCCTATCGGTGGGCGAGCCGCCCACCACCCGTGGTTACCCGCCTTCGGTATTCGCCAAATTGCCGGCACTGGTCGAACGCGCCGGCAATGGCGCCGATGGCCTCGGCTCGATCACCGCCTTCTACACCGTGCTAACCGAAGGCGATGACCAACAAGAACCGATCGCCGATGCCGCCCGCGCCATCCTCGATGGCCATATCGTGCTCAACCGACGCATCGCCGATAGCGGCCAATACCCGGCGATTGATATCGAGCAATCGGTCAGCCGGGTGATGCACGACATCACCGACCCCGCTTGGCGCAGCCGCATCCGCACCCTCAAGCAATATCTGGCCGCCTACAACGCCCAGCGCGATTTGATCGCGATTGGTGCCTACCAGCGCGGCAATGACCCGCTCTTGGATATGGCGATGGCGAAATGGCCGGATATCCAGAACTTCCTTAGCCAAGATGTGGATGAAGCGGCCGATGTTGAAGCCAGCCGCGCCGCCCTCGCCCGCCTGATCGATGCCCCCGAAGGAGCCGCCGCATGACCCGTTCCCAACGCATGGCCCCGTTGCTTGGCCTGCGCCGCACCCGTCAGGATGACTTGGCCCGCGAAGTCGCGCGCCAGCAACAAAGCGTGGAGCAGCAAGAATCCCGGCTGGAAATGCTCAAAACCTATGCCGCCGAATACGCCGGCCTGCCCAAACAGGGCGCCGCCATTGCCACCACCCCGGCAATGCTCGCAAGCCGCATGGCCTTCCGCGACAAGCTTGACCAAGCGGTCAACCAACAGGCGCAAATCGTCGCCAACAGCCAGCAACAGCACGAGCTGGAAAAGGCGCGCCTGCTGATCGCCAGCCGCGAGACCAAAGTGATGGAAAAACTGATCGCCAGCTATCGCAGCGATGAAGCGATGAAAGAAGCCAAGGCCCAGCAACGGCAGCTGGATGACCTCGCCGCACGCAGCCGTGGGGGCCGCGTATGAACGCGCCGACGGCTGCCGGCAGCCAGCTGCCTGCCTTCATCAGTAATGATGCCAACGCAACTGCGGCCGCTGGCACATCGGCCAACAGCGCTGACCGGGCCGCGTTCGCCGACCTGCTGCAGGGTAGCCGCGATGAAACCTCACCTGCCGCAGCAGGCAGCACCCTGCCACAATCGAAGCCGGCAATAGAACCGGCCACGGACGAAGAGTCGGGTACAACAGATCCCGTGCTGGCCACCCCGCTGCCGGCACTGACCACGCCAGCAGCCAAGACCGAGGCTAACGATCACGGCATCGACAATATTCTGGCTCAGGCTGCACTGGCGGGGGCGTTGGTGTCGCCCCCTCTTCAAGCTGAACATCCTGCGCAGGGCGACAGCGATCACGGCGGATCAGCCCAAGATGGAATCTTCAATGCGATGATCGGCGCGACGCAAAAGACCCAAGTCGCGACGGTTGGCCTCAATGAGGAGGGGCTGCATCGCATACCGGGCGTAGGGCCGCAAAACATCGACGATGCGCCATTCGCAGCCACAGCCACATCCATCAGCCCCCCCTTCCAAGCGGAGCACCGCCCGGCTTCCGCCGCACTCTCCAGCCTGCCGCTTGAGTCGATGACCACGATCACTCCGGATGATTCCGCCAACGCGCAACTGGTCGCAAATGGCTCGGCCACCCACAACGATACTGACGGCACAGCGGCACCATCGATGCCGCCATTGATGATCGCCGAAAGCGTCGCCAGCACCCGCCTTGGCAATGTCGCGGCGACTGCGCCCGCCATCGACAACGCGCCCCTGCTACCCGACGCACTGGCGATGGATGCCGATTTTGATGACGGCCTTGGCCAGCGCATTGAGTGGATGGCGCGCGAAGGCATCGGTCAGGCCCGGCTCAAATTGACGCCCGAAGGCATGGGCCAGATCAGCATCCAGCTCAATCTGGATGGCAACCGGCTGGATGCCCAATTCCAGGCCAGCCACAGCCAGGTGCGCCACGCATTGAACGCCAGCCTCGATCATCTGCGCGAGATGCTGCGCGAACAAGGCATGCAACTGGGCAATACCCATGTCGGGCAACAGGCGCAGGGCGGTGCCAGTGGGGAGCGCGAGCCGGCACAGGCAACGCAGGCCGCTGCATCGGGCAATGATCCTGCCGATGATGGCGTGGCGGATGCGCAATCGCCTGCACCGCGCTGGCAGGGCAGCACATCGCATCTGCTCGACACCTGGGCGTGAGCCGGCGGCCGACAGCAACTCGTCAACATCACGTCGATTGATTCGTCAAAAATCCAACTCGATATTCCGGCACGCCTTTTGCATTGACTGACTCGGTTCCCACTGAGTCAATCCCGTGTCCACGCCACAACCCGCTGCCCCGAAGAAGAAATCCAAACTCACACTGATTCTGTTGATGGTGTTGCCGACCCTGATCGGTGCCGGAGGCGCCGCTGCATGGTTCATCTTCGCCCAGCCACAGGCCGCCACCCACGGCGCACCCGTCAAGAAGAAAGACGCCCTGTTTTTGGCGCTGGATCCGGCGTTCGTGGTCAATCTCAACGATGAGCGCGGCAGCCGCTATCTACAGGCCGATATCCAGGTGATGACCCGCGATGCCAAGACACTGGCCGCGCTCGACAAGCAGCAACCCGTGCTGCGCAACAAACTCCTGATGCTGTTGAGCCAGCAATCGCCCCATGCGCTCAACGACCGCGCCGCCAAGGAAAAACTGCAACAACTTGCGCTGGCCGAAATACGCACCGTGCTCAAAAGCGAGGGCCTGCCCGACGCGGCCGAAGCCGTCATCTTCACCAGCTTCGTCATCCAGTAAGGGACGGCCATGAGCGCCAGCGATTTGCTCTCGCAGGAAGAAATCGACGCCCTGTTGACCGGGGTCAACTCCGGCGAGGTGGACACCAGCCCGGCACCGATCAACCCGAAGGAAGTGCGTGAATACGATTTCGCAAGCCAGGATCGGATCATCCGTGGCCGCCTGCCGACACTGGAAATGATCAACGAGCGTTTTGCCCGCTCGTGGCGGGTCGGTTTGTTCAGCCTGCTGCGGCGCTCGGCCAAACTCAGCGTGCTCGGCATCGAAATGGTGCGCTTTTCCGAATACATGCACTCGCTGCAGGTGCCGACCAACCTCAACATCATCCGCATGAAACCGCTGCGCGGCAGCGCGATCGTGATGATGGAGCCGCGTCTGGTTTATACCGTGGTCGACAACTTCTTCGGTGGTGCCAGCCGTCATCCGGCCAAGATCGAGGGCCGCGAGTTCACTGCGACCGAAATGCGAGTGATCCAGCTGATGCTGAAGCAGGCCTTCAGCGATCTGGAGGACGCTTGGGCGCCGGTATTGCCGGTCGAGTTTGAATACATCAACTCGGAAACCAACCCGCATTTCGCCAACATCATCAGCCCGCGCGATTACATCGCGGTCAGTCGCTTTCATGTCGAACTCGATGGCGGCAGCGGTGAGTTCCATGTCGCCTTCCCCTATTCGATGCTGGAGCCGATCCGCGAGCAATTGGATGCCGGCCTGCAAAGCGACCGGGTCGAGCATGACCGCGGCTGGAGCCAGTCGATCCGCACCCAATTGCACGAGGCCGAGGTCGAGTTATCCAGCGTGATCGCCCAACGCCGGATCAGCCTGCGCCAACTGGCCGCGCTGAAGGTGGGCGACATCATCCCGATCACATTGAAGGACGACGTGCAATTGCGGGTTGAAGGCGTGCCGCTGTTCACCGGCAACTTCGGCACCCACAACGATCACAACGCCATCAAGATTCTGGCCCGCCCGAGCGCGCCCGCCAAACCCATCGCCACCGTCCCCACCTTGCAGGACCTGAAATCATGAACCAGCCCCACGACAGCGCCGCGCCGATGGCATTCAACGCCCTGAGCGAATCCAGCATGGGGGGCGTTGATGGCACCGACATGAGTCTGGATGTCATCCTCGATGTGCCGGTGGCGCTGACTCTGGAGGTCGGCCGCGCCCGCATCCCGATCCGCAACCTGCTGCAGCTCAACCAAGGCTCGGTGGTGGAGTTGGAACGCGCCGCCGGCGATCCGCTGGATGTGTATATCAATGGCACCTTGATCGCGCAGGGCGAGGTGGTGGTGGTCAATGACCGCTTCGGCGTGCGCCTGACCGAAGTGGTCAGCCCGGCCGAACGTATCCGTCGGCTGCGCTGACATGAGCCAGCCGCACACGCCCGTCATCGCCGTAGAAATACCGGCCAGCGATGCCGCCACGCCGGCCAGCCCGGCCGCCGAATTGCCGCAGGCGCTGGTCGAAACCAGCACGCCTGCTAGCACCGACACCGATGTGCCGGTGGTTGATCGCGGCGCACTGGGCCGCGCTGCCGATGCCAAGCTGGCCGCGTTGCAACAGGCGCAGGCCAGCCAGCCGGTAAAAAGCGAGCCAGCGCCGGTGGTCAGCGGCTCCAGCCTCGGCGGCATCGTGTTCGCGCTGCTGCTGGTCGTGGTGCTGATCGTGGTGCTAGGCAAGTTCGCCAAGCGCATGCCCGGCGTGCAAGGCTCGACCCACCCGGATCTGAAATTGATTGCCTCGCTATCACTCGGCCCGCGTGAGCGGGTGGTGGTGGTGGATGCTGGCGGCCAGCAAATCCTGCTCGGCGTCAGCCAAGCCGGTATGCAGCGGCTGGATATTCTGGCCTCGCCGCTGGCCGAAATCGCCGCGCCACCGGCACCGCTATCGCGCCTGTTCGCCGGCCGCGCCGAGGCACGCCAATGAACACCGCGCTGCGTCTCGTTATCGTCATCGCACTGGCATTTGGCCTGTTCGCCGCAAGTGGCAGCGCCTTGGCGCAGGATGCCGCCAGCCTGACCCCGGCCAGCCAAGGCGTATCCCTGCCCGATGGCCCGCTGCCAGCGGTGGAAGTCGGCAAGATCGGCGGCCAACCGATCAGCTTGCAGCTGCAAGTGCTGCTGTTGATGACGGCCATCACCCTCTTGCCGGCTGCCCTGCTTGGCCTGACCGCGTTCACCCGCATCATCATCGTGCTGGCCCTCTTGCGCCAAGCGCTTGGCACCGGGCAAACCCCGAACAACCAAATCCTGCTGGCGCTGGCCTTGTTTCTGACCTCGATGGTGATGATGCCGACCTTCGATAGCGCCTGGGCTGCTGGCATCGCGCCCTATATCAACGACCAGATGGATTTCCGCCAAGCGTGGGCGGCGGCCTCTGGCCCGTTCCGCGATTTCATGCTGGCGCAGGTACGCGAAACCGACCTGATGACCTTTGCCGCGCTCTCCAATACCGGGCCTTATGCCAGTGCCGAGGACATCCCGTTTCAGGTGTTGGCAGCCTCATTCTTGACCAGCGAATTGAAGACCGCGTTCGAGATCGCCTTCCTGATCTACATCCCGTTTGTGGTGATTGATCTGGTGGTATCGAGCGTGCTGATGTCGATGGGCATGATGATGATGTCGCCGATGCTGGTCTCTGCACCGTTCAAGATTCTGCTGTTTGTGCTGGTCGATGGCTGGGTGCTGGTGATCGGCTCGCTGGCCGCCAGTTTCAATTAGCGAGGATGACATGAGCCCCGAACTCGCCCTGACAGAAATCTCGCGCGGCCTGATGCTGGCCCTGATCCTTGGCTCACCGTTGTTGGCGGTGCTGATCGCTGGCGTGGTGGTCGGCATCCTGCAGGCCGCCACCCAGATCAACGAGCAAACCATCGCCTTCGTCGCCAAGGCAATCGCACTGGCACTGACCCTGCTGATCGCTGGCGGCTTCTTGCTCGGCAAGCTGGTCAGTTACACCATCGATCTATTCCATCGCATCCCGCATCTGATCGGCTGAGGCGATGGATACCACCACCTTCGTCAGCGCCACCGGCGTCGATTTACTCGGCGTGCTTGGCAGCGTGCTCTGGCATGCGCTGCGGATTGGCGCGGCGTTTCAGGTATTGCCGCCCATCGCCGGGCGCAGCATGCCAGCGCGGGTGCGCCTGATGCTGACGTTGGTGATGGCCGCAGCACTCGCCACGTGGCTGCCGGCACCGCCGCCGGCCGCGATTGATGCCAGCACCGTGACCAATATCGTGCGCGAGTTCGTGATCGGCATCGCGCTGGGGATGCTGGTGCGGATGGCCTTTGAGGCCGGGCGGCTGGCGGGCGAATTGATCGCACAAGGCATGGGTCTATCTTTCGCCACCTTGGCCGACCCGGCCAGTGGCAGCTCATCATCGGTGCTGTCGCAGTGGTTCTGGCTGATCTTTGGCCTGCTGTTTTTCGCCACCAATGCCCACTTGGTGTTCTTTGAACTCTTGATTGACAGCTACCGCACCGTGCCGATTGGCACCACCCTGCCGGATATGTATGGCGTGCTGGCCAGCATCCCGGCCTTCTTCGCCCTCTGCCTCAAGGCCGGTGTGCTGCTGGCACTGCCGGTGATGTCGGCCCTGCTCGCCATCAACCTGTCCTTCGGTGTGCTTGGCAAGGCGGCACCCTCGCTCAACCCGATTGCGATTGGTATGCCGGTGGCGCTCCTCACCGGCCTATTGCTGCTGGTGGTGCTATCTAGCCGCTTGCAGGCCCCAGTGCAGGCCATCTTCGACCAAGCATTGATGGCGGCGCGGGGCTTGCTGGGCTGATCCGCGCGAGGCCGTGAATACGCCGTCACCCCAGCGAAAGCTTGGGCCCATGGGTTTGCACGGGTTGCCCGCCGAAGACAATGGATCCCGGCCTATGCCGCAATGACGGAGGGCGGTTGGATGGCGCGCACCCGCACTGGCCCGGCTTTTGCATGAACCCGGCATCGGCGCAGACCCGCGTCCACCGAAATTGATGGCTGATGTCCGGCGAAGACCAAGGCGACCGCACCGAATTACCCACCCCGAAACGCTTGCGCGAAGCACGGGAAAAGGGTGATGTGCCAAAGTCGCGAGAACTCGGCAATGTCGCCGTGCTGGGCGTGGCCAGCCTTGCCATGCTCGCCAGTGGGCCGATGATTGGCCAACGCGCGCAAGCCTGGCTGCGTGAATCGCTGCAATTTGATGCCACCACGCTGGGCCGGCCGGAAACCCTGTTAGCGCATTCGGCCAGCGTGTTTTTGAAGTTGCTGATCCCCTTCACCCCGGTGATCGCGGCGGCGCTGATCGCCTGCCTGATCTCGCCGATGGTGA
>JAUNTK010000095.1 GCA_030538735.1 Pseudomonadota bacterium | reverse complement strand
GATGGTGCGCGGCCGCGAATCGAAGCTGGAGCGCAGCCCTGAGCGGCGACGGTAGGGGTGCGTTTCCGATCCGGATCGAAGGTGGCGCTTTGGCTGTGTGTCCGTCGCCGCCGCTTCGTGCCACATCAAAAATACAAACCCCGCTCAACGCTCACCCTTGCCCGGCAGCATCCGGCGCAAGGTGGCATCGTTGAGAAACAGGTGGTGATAGAGCGCGGCGGCAACATGGCCGAAGGCCAGCAGCATCAGCAGCCAGAAGCTGATTTCGTGCACTTCGCCGGCCAGATCGCGCAGCGTGCTGTTTTGTGCGACCAGCGATGGCACGTCAAACAGGCCAAACCAGCCCTGGTTGTAGCCACCGGCCGCCGAGCTCAGCACCCAGCCGCTGATCGGCACCACGAACATCAGCACGTACAGCGCGACATGCGTGGCACTTGCCAGTGTGTGTTGCCATTTTGCCGTGCCGGCCACGGCAGGCGGGGCGCCGGCAAGCAAACGCCAAAGCAGACGCAGCACGACCAGGGCCAGAATCGTGAAGCCGATCGATTTGTGCAGGCCGTACAACTGCAACTGGGTGCTGCGGCTGCCGATATCGCCCATCACCAGCCCGAAGATGCCTTGGCCAAGGATCAATGCGGCGATGAGCCAATGCAGCGCCTTGCTGACGCCACCCCAAGTGCTGGTATTGCGGATCGACATGCGTGCTCTCCGATCAAGGTGGCTGCATCCTAACGCGATCGGATGTACGGCAGGCGTGATGGTGTGTCCTGTTGATGCAACGCACTTGCGCGGATCGGCGCAAGCGGCGAGCATCCAAGCTGGCATGGGGGAGGGGAGTCCGCGATGTCCCGCTGGATCGTGATGGTGATCGTCAGTTGCGTGTCCGCCTTGATCCTGATCGGCGGCGCGCCGGCATTCGCCCAGGGCGTGCCGGAAATCCCGCAGCTGCGTGTGCTTGGCCCGCGCGATGGCCTGCCATCAACCACCGTCAACGTGATCGATGTCGATGCCGATGGCTTTGTCTGGGCCGGCACCACCGATGGGCTGGCGCGCTATGACGGTTACGGCTTCCGGGTCTGGCGGCATGACCCGTCCGATCCCAACTCGCTGCCGGGCAATATCGTGCAGGCCGTGCATGTCGATCAACGCGACCGGGTGTGGGTGGCCACGGAGTTCAGCGGCATCGGCATGCTGGATGCGCACCGTGATCGCATGTTCAAGTTGCGCCGGGAAACCCATCCGGCACTGGGCAGCAATGATGTGTTTGCCTTTGCCAGTGAGGGCGATACGTTGTGGATCGGTACGGCGACATCCGGGGTTTACCGGGTCGAGGTCAAAGGTGATGACGCCGCCGATTGGGTGATCGAGCGATTGCCCGATTTGCCATCGATGACCGTGCTGTCCTTGGCGCGCGACACGGCGGGGCGGCTGTGGATTGGCACTGCGACGGGGCTGTCGATGTGGGATGGCAAGCAGATGCAGGCCGATGCGTTGGCGCTGCCGGCGCCGGTCGGCATGGTGTTCTCCGTGTTGGTCGATGGGGATCGCGTGTGGATAGGCAGTGGGACAGGCGTGTATCGGCGCGAGGCTGACGGGCATTGGGGCGCGTTGCCGTGGTCGCCGATGTTTGAGCGGCCCAATGCTGTCGTGGCGATGGTGAAGGGCAGCGAGGGCGGCAATGCGGTCTGGATCGGCAGCCAGCGCCGCCTGTGGCGGGCCAGCAACGACCATGACATCCCGTTGCCGCTGGCACAAACGCCGGGCGTGTTGCCACGCTTGGTTGCCGGTCTGCGTATGCAAGCCGATGGCGGGCTGTGGGTCAGCGTACCCGGCAGCGGGATCGGTTATTTGCGCCCGGATTGGCGCAGCATCGCCGAAATCACCCGCAGTCTGGATGGCGGTGGCTTGGCCGGTCAGGTCTATCGCGCGGTGGCACCGGCACGCGATGGTGGGGTGTGGGTGGCGAGCACCGAAGGCCACATCGAGCGGATTGATGCCAGCGGCGTCGTCGAGCGCCTGAGCGGTGAGTTGAGCAAGGCGATTCAAGGCACGCGCACCCTGGGATTGCTGGAGGACAGTCTGGGGCAGCTTTGGCTGGGGCAGGGCAATCGCGGTTTGGCCCGGATCAGTGTCGATGGCCGGCTTGATCGCTGGTTGCTCGATACCCCGGATGATGCCTCGCTGAGCGCGGGCTTGATCGATCACGTCGTCGCCGGCCGTGCCGGCACGTTGTGGTTGTCGGTGCAGGGCAAAGGCTTGCAGCAACGGGAATTGGCCAGTGGCCGGGTGATCCGCAATCTGGCAGTCGATGCCGACAATGGATTGGGTGATGGTGACAGCGAGGCCCTGATGCTGGGGCCGGATGGCCGGCTGTGGGTGGCAGCCAGCTTCGGTCTGGGCTGGCTGGATGAGGCGGCCGGCAAGATGGTGGTACCGCCCGGGCTGGCCGGTGATCGCGTGTTCGGTTTTGATTTCGATGGTGCCGATACCCTCTGGCTGCATCGTTTGAATGGGCTTGAGCAGTTCCGGCGCAAGGACGGCCGCTGGACGCGGGTGGCCACGGTTCCGGCCGGGCGCGATTTGCCTGCGGTTGAATCCGGTGCGTTGCGGGTGGATCAGGCCCGGCGGGTGTGGCTATCGACCCAGCGCGGCTTGTTCCGCTGGGATCCGGTGCAAGGCCACCTGCGTACCTACGGTCTGGCCAATGGGCTTACCAGTCAGGAGTTCATCGATCGCGCCATGACGCTGACCGATCAGGGCATGCTGGCGGTGGCCAGCGCGGCCGGCAGTATCGTCCTGGTCGATACCCGTTATCCCGACCCCGCCGCCCGCAAGGTCAAGCTGCGCATCGACGGGATCGATGTGCGCCAGAACGGCCGCTGGCTGACCCGATCCGCGACCGATGGTCTGGTGTTTGGCCCCGATGACCGCGAGATCCGTCTGGGTGGGCATCTGCTGGCGTTTGATGACCCCACCGGCACCCGCTATTGGAGCCTGCTGGAGGGCTTTGATCGGGATTGGGTGGATCAAGGCGCGGAGGGCAATCGCATTTTCACCGGCCTCATGCCCGGCAAGTACCGGCTGCGGATGCGCGCCACCGATGCCGCCGGCAACGAGGCCGATGAGCAGCAATTGTTGTTCAGCGTCAAACCGGCATGGTGGCGCTCGCATCTGGCCTTGTTGCTGTATGGCGCATTGGGGTTGGGCGCGCTGGCGAGCGTGGTGAGCAGTTGGCGCGGCCGGGTCAGGCGTCGTCACGAATGGCAGCTGGCCGAGCAACAACGCCGCCTGGCCGAACAGGCATCGGAGGCCAAGACCCGCTTCCTCGCCACCTTGGGTCATGAAATCCGTACCCCGATGACCGGCGTGCTGGGCATGGCGGAATTGCTGAAATCCTCGGATCTGGATGCACGCCAACGTGGTCAGGTCGATGCCATCCACGGTGCCGGCCGTCATCTGTTGCGGCTGGTCAACGATGCGCTTGATCTGGCCCGGATCGAGGCGGGCAAGCTGGTGCTGGTCGAGGCACCGGTCAATATGCGGGCACTGGTGGCTGATGTCATCGCGCTGATGCAGCCCATCGCTGAGCAGAAGGGCTTGGGCTTTGCGGCGCAGTTGGCCGATGATGCCCCGCGCTGGCTGCTGGGCGATGGCACCCGCATCGAACAAATCCTGCTCAACCTGCTGGGCAATGCGATCAAGTTCACCGAGCATGGCGAGGTCGGGATGCGGGTCGAGGCGCTCGCGCCGCACGGGCTGCGGGTTGAAATCCACGATACCGGCCCCGGCCTCAACGACGAGCAACGCTCGCGCCTGTTCCGCCGCTTTGAGCAGGCCGAGGGTGCACGCACCAGTTCGCGCTATGGTGGCAGCGGCCTGGGGCTGGCGATCAGCCAGGAACTGGCCGCGGCGATGGCCGGTCGCATCGAGGTTGAAAGCAGCCCCGGCAAGGGCAGCCGCTTCCGGGTTGATCTGCCACTGCCGGCCAGCGCACCGGCGGCTGTGCCGACGCCCTTGCAACCGGCGGTGGATCGGCCACTCAAGCTCCTGCTGGTGGAAGACGATGTCACCGTTGCCGAGGTGGTCAGCGGTTTGTTGCAGGCGCGCGGGCATCAGGTGCGTCATGCAGCGCACGGGCTGGCGGCGCTCAGCGAAGTAGCGACGGCGCGCTTCGATCTTGGCCTGCTCGATCTCGATTTGCCCGGCATGGACGGCTTTGAATTGGCCCGTCAACTGCGCGGGCAAGGCTTGACGATGCCCTTGTTGGCGGTGACCGCACGTGCCGATGCCGATGTTGAAGCGCAGGCCACGGCAGCCGGCTTCGATGCCTTCATCCGCAAGCCGGTGACCTCGGCGATGCTGGCCGAGGCGATTGATGCGGTCATGCCGCCGGCTTGATCGGCGGCGCGGGCTCAGCGTTGGCTGTAGCGATGCACTTCATCGACCAGCACGGCGACGTGCTCGGGGTTCATGTCCGGCGACATGCCGTGGCCCAAATTGAATACATGGCCATCGCGTGAGCCGCCATTGCCGGCGGCGTAGCTATCGAGTGCGGTGCGCACTTCGGCGCGGATCGCGTCGGGTGAGGCATACAGCGTGGTCGGGTCCAGATTGCCTTGCAGGGCAACCTTGCCAGCGCTGCGCTGGCGGGCATCGTGCAAAGAGACCGTCCAATCGACGCCCAGTGCCTCGGCACCGCTATCGGCCAACTCGGCCAGATATGCGCCATTGCCCTTGCCAAACAGGATCAGCGGGGTTTTGTCGGCCCCTTCACCGCGCGGCAATTCGCGGGCGATGCGCTGCATGTAGCTCAGCGAAAACTCGCGGTACAGGGCTGGCGACAGCACGCCGCCCCAGGTATCGAATACCTGCAAGGCCTGCGCGCCGGCGGCCCGTTGCGCGGCCAGATAGGCGATCACCGCATCGGTGGTGACGGCCAGCAGTTTGTGCAGCAATTCTGGCGTGCTATAGGCCATCGCCTTGATCTTGGCGAAATCCTTGCTGCCACCGCCTTCGACCATGTAGCAGGCCAGCGTCCACGGGCTGCCAGAAAAACCGATCAGCGGCACTGCGCCATCCAGCTCGCGGCGGATCACCCGCACCGCATCCATCACATAGCCAAGCTCGGTTTCCATATCCGGCACCGCCAGTTGGGCGATAGCGGCGGGATCGCGCACCGGGCGCTCAAACTTCGGGCCTTCGCCTTCGACGAAATACAGGCCAAGGCCCATCGCGTCGGGCACGGTCAAAATATCCGAGAACAAAATCGCCGCATCCAGCGGGAAGCGGCGCAAGGGCTGCAAAGTGACTTCGCAGGCCAAATCAGGGTTCTTCGCCATCGCCAGAAAGCTGCCGGCCTGTTTACGGGTGGCGCGGTATTCCGGCAAATAACGCCCGGCTTGGCGCATCAGCCAGACGGGTGTGCAATCCACGGGTTCGCGGCGCAGGGCACGCAGGAAACGGTCGTTTTCAAGGGTCATGGCAGGCTCAGGGTGGGGTGTCGATGCCGGGTTCGGGCATCAATTGGAAACCTTTTTTAAGTTGCAGGTCGCGGGCTTTTTCCAGCGCGGCGATCGCACTTTTTCGATCCAGATATTGCTCGCGCCGCAGGCTGACCTTGCGCTGACCAAGCTGGCCGCTTTCGCTCAGCAACTCCCAGCCGCCGAATAGATCGGAGCTGAGGCTAAGGTGCACGAAGCGCGGGCTATCGCAGGATTCGGGGCGTTGTTGCAGCAGGATTCGCATCCAGCCATTGTAATCGCTGGCGCTTACAAGACGCCGCGCACTTCGCCCTCGGCGATGCCGCCGACGATCCGTGCCTCACCGATGCCCGCCCACAGCACGAAGCGCAGGCCATCGGCATCGGCTTTCTTGTCCAGCCGCATGCGCGCGATCAGCGCATCGGCGTCTAGGCCATCGGGCAGGCTGACTGGCAGGCCCAAGCGTTGCAGCAGCGTTTGCAGGCGCTCGGCATCGGCCTGATCGGCCATGCCAAGCCGCGCCGAAAGACGTGCGGCCAGCACCATGCCGACCGCCACCGCCTCGCCATGCACCCAGCCGCCGAAGCCCTGTTCGGCCTCGATGGCATGGCCGAAGGTATGGCCGAAATTGAGCAAGGCGCGCTCGCCTTTTTCGAACGGGTCGCGCTCGACCACGGCCGCTTTGTAGCGGCAACTGGCGGCAATCGCATGGTTGAGCGCGGCCGCATCCAGCGCCAGCAGGGCATCGGCGTCGGCCTCCAACCACGCGAGAAAATCGGCATCAAAAATCGCGCCGTACTTGACCACTTCGGCCAAGCCAGCGCGCAATTCGCGCCCCGGCAGCGTGGCCAGCACATCGGTATCGATCAACACCGCACGCGGCAGATGGAAGGCACCAAGCAGATTCTTGCCGGCCGGGATATCCACCGCGGTCTTGCCGCCAACCGAGGAATCGACCATCGCCAGCAGCGAAGTGGGCAGCTGCACGCAATCGATGCCGCGCATCCAGCAGGCGGCGGCAAAGCCGGCCAGGTCACCGACCACGCCACCGCCCAGCGCAAATACGCAGGCATCGCGGGTGGCCCCCAGCGCGGCTAACGCATCGATCACCGCGCTGAAACTGGCCAGCGTCTTGTGTGCCTCGCCAGCGGCGATGACATGGCGGGCGATCCGGGCATCGGGCTTGGCGGCCAGCAAGCTGGCGTGCACGGCATCGGCATACAGCGGCGCGACATGGGCATCACTGACGATCAGCGCGTGGTGGCCGCGCCATTGCCGAGCGAGCACGGCGTGATCGTGCAGCAGGTGGTTACCGATATGGATGCGATACGGGGCCGGCCCGCCGACATCGACTTCGGTACAGGTGTTCATGCTCATGCGACATCCATCGAGTAACGTGCGGCCAGCATCGCCAGCAAACGCTGACTGGCCTGGGTTGGCGAAAGCGCATCGGTGCACAAGCGCAGATCGGCGACTTCGGCATACAGCGGTGCGCGCACCTTCGCCATCTCATGCAATACCGCCGCACGATCCGGGCGTTGCAGCAATGGCCGCTGTCGGTCCTTGGCCAGCCGCCGCAGTTGCTCATCGACGCTGACATCCAGATGCACGACCAAGCCGTGGCTGGCCAGCAAGCGACGATTTTCCGCCGCCAGCACCACGCCGCCGCCGGTTGCCAGCAACTGGCCGGGCAGCGCCAGCAATTCGGCCAGCACGGCGGATTCGCGGCGACGAAAACCCGCCTCGCCCTCGCGCTCGAAAATCTCGGCGATGCGCACCCCGGTGCGTTCTTCGATCACATGGTCGGCATCGACAAAGGCCAGCGATAGCGCATCAGCCAATCGCTTTCCGATCGATGTCTTGCCCGCGCCCATCGGCCCGATGAGCACAATGTTGGCCGCGCTTTTCATGGTGGGAATGCTAGCAGGGCGGGCGGGTTCTGCGATCAGCTACTGTTGCTGCATTCACCGCTTGCCGCGCGCTTCGATCAACGCATCGCGCTGGAAATCGCGGATCATCCGGGTGCCGCTCAAACGGTCGTGCCGCGCCCCCAGCCAGTTTGCGCTGCGAGCAAATAATCGAGCCGCAGCGAGCCGCGTACTTAACGCTTGCTGCGTGCTTCCAGCAGGGCATCGCGCTGGAAATCGCGGATCATCCGGGTGCCGCTTAAACGGTCATGTAACGTCAATCCAGCCCGATCAAGCCACGCCCACCAGAAGCCGGCACCGGCCAGCAGCAGGGAGGCGATGCCGACCAGATAGCGGATCCAGAGTTGGCCGAAGCTGGCGCGCTCGCCCGCTGCGCTGACCACATACAGGCGCCAGGGTTTCATGCCGATGGTTTGCTCGC
Organism: Pseudomonadota bacterium; assembly: GCA_030538735.1. Lineage (GTDB taxonomy): Bacteria > Pseudomonadota > Gammaproteobacteria > Xanthomonadales > Xanthomonadaceae > Solilutibacter. The sequence continues at coordinate 3,352 of JAUNTK010000095.1, read as the reverse complement.
CGCGCCGCCAGCTGGCGGTGGCATACAGGCCGGTGGCGGCGATCAGGGCGAGCAGCTCAAGGGTGCCGGCCAATGTGTTGCTTTCGATGGCCTCGCCACCGTGCAGCATGATCGCGGCCACCACCACCACAAACCAGATGCCGAGGATCGGGAAGAAATCGTACAGCAGGGCAAGCAGGCGCCAACCGATCAGGGGGCGGTAGCGGCCGGGGTTTGGGCGGGCATCGGTCATCTGCGCAGTTTAGCGCCGCTCGCCCGCGCTGCCATGGCGGCGTTAAAGTAGGCCGATGAATCGCTACAGCATTGCCCAGCGCCGCCAGTTGATGCGCGAACTGCCGCCGCTGGCCGATGCCGACCGGCAACTGATCGATCACTACCTCGATGCAGTGTGGGCCGAGCATGGTCTGTCGCGTTCCGCGCAGGCAAGCTATCGGCGTGACTTGAGCGGCTTTGCCCGCTGGCGGCACCATCGCAATGGCGCGCTTGGCATCGCCGATGCACATGATGTGTTCAATTACCTCAAGTGGCGCAGCGCGCATGGCTACAGCGCGCGCAGCGATGCCCGTTTCAATTCGGCATTGCGAGGTTTGTTTGCGTGGATGTTGCGGCGTGGCCTGCGTGGCGATGATCCATCCACTGTGCTTGCGCCGCCCAAGTTGCCGCGCAGCCTGCCGAAGGCGCTGGCGGAAAGCCAGATCGATGCGCTGCTGGCCGCGCCGGATACCGATAGCGCCGAGGGCTTGCGTGAACGCGCCGTACTGGAGCTGATGTATGCCGCTGGCTTGCGGGTCAGCGAGTTGGCCGGGTTGTCGGCGACGGCGGTGAACATGCGCCAGGGCGTACTGCGTGTGGTCGGCAAGGGTGGCAAGGAGCGCTTGGTGCCGATTGGCGAGGAGGCGCAGCACTGGTTGAAGCGTTATCTCGATGAGGCGCGTGGGCCGCTGGCCGCCGGCAAATCCGGCAACGAGAAATTGTTCATCAACAGCGGTGGCGCGGCGCTGACCCGGCAACAGATCTGGAGGCGGATCAAGGCGCAGGCCATCATCGCCGGGATCGCGCCGGAGCGGATCAGCCCGCATGTGTTGCGCCACAGTTTTGCCACCCATTTGCTCAACCACGGGGCCGACCTGCGCGCCCTGCAATTACTGTTGGGCCACAGCTCGCTATCCACCACCCAGATCTACACCTTGGTGGCGAAGGAAAAACTCAAGCAACTGCATGCCATGCACCATCCACGGGCGTGAAGCCGGGCGGGGCGTTTTGCATCCGGTGGCCTGAATTGCAGCGCAACTGGCCCGGCCCGATTTTCTGCCAGCCCGTGGCCCATGCGACAATCGCGCTCCCGCTTTATCTGGTCGCCGTAATGCCTCGAGGTCACTTCGTGAAAAAAGCCCTGATCACTGCCGTCTTCGGTAGCGCCGCTATGCTGGCCTGTGCACAAAGCACGCCGCCGGCCTCCTCTGCCGACAAGCCGGCCGCGCCTGTCGCAGCGGCTACTGCCGATACCGGGCCCAAACCGGCGGCAGGCAGCGCCGATGCACGGGCATTGGAGGCGATCCGCCAGCTCAACCCGCAAATCAAGGTCGATCATGTTGGCGAGGCGCCGCTGCCGGGCTTCCGTGAGTTGGTCGTAGGCGGGCAGACCGTGTACGTATCGGATGATGGCCGCTATCTGCTGCAAGGCAGCCTGTACGACATCCCGGCCAAACAAGATCTCAGCCAAGCCACACTCACCGCGATGCGCAAAGGATTGCTGGATAACGTGCCTGCATCTGAATTTATCGTATTTGCCCCGGCCAACCCGCAATACATCGTCACGGTATTCACCGATACCGAATGCGGCTATTGCCGCCGCATGCACAACCAACTGGCCGAATACAACAAGCTGGGCATCGGTTTTCGCTATCTGGCCTTCCCGCGGATGGGCCCGGCCAGTGATGACTTCCGCGAAATGGAAGCGGTGTGGTGCTCCAACGACCGCAACAAGGCGCTGACCGATGCCAAGAACGGCAAAAAAGTGCAGGCCGTGCAATGCACCAACCCGGTGATGTCGCACTGGAGCCTGGGTCAGCGCGTTGGCCTGCAAGGCACACCGATGGTGATCGCTGCCAACGGCGTGGTTGGCCCCGGCTATATGCCGCCGGCGCAAATGCTGGAATGGTTGAAGGCCACGCAGAAGTAAGTATCCCGAAGCCGGCCCCGTGCCGGCTTCGTCGTTGTGGTCAGCGGCCGGTTGCTGGCCGGCTTGGCGCTACAATAGCGGCCCCGCAAATCCAGCTATCCGCCATGATCGTGCTCGAAGGGCAAAGCGCCCTCTCGCCGTTCCGCCGCGAGCGGCTTGAAGCCCGCCTTCGCACCGTCCACCTCGCCATCCGTCTGGTCGATTCGCGCCATATCTATTGGGTCGAGCCCGAGGCTGGGCAGGTGCCCGATACCGCCACGCTGGGCCGCATCCTGCAGGCCGATACTGCCATCGCGGCGCGTGCTGAGGGCGCGGTATCGAAATTCGTCTCGCCGCGCTTGGGCACCATCTCGCCGTGGGCAAGCAAGGCCGGTGAGCTGCTGCGCGGTGCCGGCCTGCCGGTGAAGCGGGTGGAGCGCGGCCTGCGCTTGGATGTCGAAGGCTGGCCGGCCGATGCCGCCATCGCCCGCGAGCTGGCGCGCCTGCTGCACGATCCGATGACGCAATCGCTGCTGGATGATGCCGATGCGGCGGGCAGCCTGTTTGCCACGCCCGAGCGCGGCGGGCTGGAGATCGTGCCGCTGGCCGATCTCGCCGCGGCCAACCGTCGCCTTGGCTTGGCGTTGGCCGATGACGAAATCGAGTACCTGCAAGCGCGTTACGCTGAGTTGGGCCGCGACCCGCACGATGTCGAGTTGATGATGTTTGCGCAGGCCAATTCCGAGCATTGCCGGCACAAGATCTTCAACGCCGATTGGACGATTGATGGCGTCGAGCAGGAACGCTCGCTGTTTCGCATGATCAAGAACACCCATGCCAAGACGCCGGAACACACGCTCTCGGCCTATAGCGATAACGCGGCGGTGGTGGCCGGTTATCCCAGCCGTCGCCTGCGTGCGGTAGGCGATGCGCGCGAATACGTGCTGCAACCGATCAGCGATTCGGCGTTTGCGATCAAGGTGGAAACCCATAACCACCCGACCGCGATCTCGCCGTTCCCCGGCGCATCCACCGGCGCCGGTGGCGAAATCCGCGATGAAGGCGCGACCGGGCGCGGCGGCAAACCGAAAGCGGGCCTTGCCGGTTTCTCGGTTTCGCATCTGCGCATCCCCAGCTTGCCGCAGCCGTGGGAGCTACCGCGCGCGTTGATCCCGCGCATGGGCAGCGCCT
>JAUNTK010000094.1 GCA_030538735.1 Pseudomonadota bacterium | reverse complement strand
TTGGTTGACGGACTTTACAGCTTCAGTTGGTACGGCTCAGTGGGGGCAGGTCACGGCAAATCGATAGTCAAAACCGCACGCGGTTGGTCTTGGATGCTGGCGGCAGCATCGCTTGTATTGCCCGGCGCTTATTTCTTTTGGGAGCCGCATAGGTTCTCGCAATGGGCGACTGACCAAGACGGGCCTGTATGCGGCATGGCGTTGTTGGGCGCATTCTTCTTCGCACTATTGCTGGCCGCAGCTCTGTCGGTTTCCGCACTTGTATGTGCCATTGCGGGCTTTCGCAAACTGCCTGCCCCGCGTCCGCAAAAACGCTGGCTTGAGCTACTGCTGGTCGCCCTGCCTGCCATCGTGCTGGCACTTGGCGTGCTAGTCAGTAGCATGTACCCGCGATAGGTACGGCAAGCGGCCGAACACACGCAGAACCCCGGCCCGGATTCGCCTTCAGCCGCCCTTGTTTGAAGAAACCACCTGCCCGCGCAAGCGTGTTTTCAAGCCGGCAATAAAGATCCCGGCCAAGGTCACCGCCAGACCGGCCCATTGCCGAGGCGATGTGGTTTGATCAAGCAACAGTACATCCAGCAAGTACGCCACCATCGGCTGGAACAGCAGCAACAAGCCGACCATGCCGACCGATAACACGGCGATCGAGCGCGAGATCAATACCCAGCTAAGGCAATGGCCGACCGCCGCCAGCACAAACAAAATCGCAAACGAGCGCCACGAGGGGATGGCAAACGATGCCCCTTCGGCCACGCCCATCAGGCCGAGAAACACGGCCGAGCCAAACGAGGCCAGGCACAGCACTTGCTCGACCGGCGCGCGGGTTGAGGTTTTCGCCGCCTCGGCCTGCGAGCGTTTTATGCCGATGTTGTAGGCGGCATAGGCCACGCCAGTGCCGAGGCCAAGCCAAACACCCCAGCGGTATTCGGCCGGCAAATTGGCCCAATCCCCGCCCAGCATTAACCACAGGCCAAAAAACGCCAGCGCGACGCCAAAAATAAAACGCGGGGTCAGGCGTTCGCCAAAAAACAGCACGCCGGCCAACGCCATGAAAAACACCTGCGCATTGGCCAACAAGGTGGATAGGCCCGGCCCCACGATCAGGATGCTTCGGTGCCACATCCACAGATCGGCGGCGAACGCCAGCGCCGGCAAGGCGATCCACAACCACGCCTTTTTCGATAGCGGCTGCCAGCCGTATCGCCACTGCACCAACAGCGCCAGCAAGATGCCGGAAAGAAACATCCGCCAGAACGCGGAGACCGTTGGCGGCACATCGGCGAAGCGCACCAACAGGCCGTTGGTGCCGATGATCGCGGCACCCGCGAGCAATTGGATGAAGGCGGTGCGGCGCGCCGTGCTATCGGCCGGCAGCGGCGTACTCATGCCGATAACCAACCACGGCTGGGCGGCTCGTCGTCGCCCGTATCGTCTTCTTCATCGTCATCGGCCACCGGCTCACCACTGACCATCGGCAAGGCATTGACTAGCGCCTCGGCGGCCTCGCGGTCGTGATCGGCCACCCGCACCACGATAAAACCACCGGCCAGCAATTCGCCCATCGCGCCCAGCAGATGCTCGCCAAACACGAAGGCCGGGATGCCGGCATCCTCCAGCGCGTGCTTGACCAAATGGGCATCGATGGGGTTGAGCGCGTGATAGACCGTGCGCATGATCGGGCTCTGCCTTTGGGGGCGGCCAGCATAGCGGTAAACTGGCGGCAGTTTTTGCCCTGACCCGATCATGACCGATACCCCCGCCGCACCCGAGCGCACCGATTTCATCCGCAACATCGTCCGTGAGGACTTGGCCAGCGGCAAGCACGACCACATCAAGACGCGCTTCCCGCCGGAGCCCAACGGCTACCTGCATCTGGGCCATGTGCGCGCGATCCATAGCGATTTTGGCATCGCCGAAGAGTTTGGCGGCGTCTGCAATCTGCGTTTGGATGACACCAACCCGGCCAAGGAAGACCCCGAATACGTGCAGGCGATCCAGGATGACGTGCATTGGCTGGGCTTTGATTGGGCCGAGCTGCGCCACGCCTCGGATTACTTTGGCGTGTATTACTTGGCCGCGGAAAAACTGATCAAGGATGGCAAGGCCTTTGTCTGCGATTTGAGCGCCGAAGAAGTGCGCGCCACCCGTGGCAGCCTGACCGAGCCGGGCACGCCATCGCCGTATCGCGAGCGCAGCGTGGAAGAAAACCTCGACCTGTTCCGCCGCATGCGCGCTGGCGAGTTCCCCGATGGTGCGCGCACCCTGCGCGCCAAGATCGATATGGCCAGCCCCAATATGAACATGCGCGACCCGGCGCTGTATCGGATCAAGCATGTCGAGCACCAAAACACCGGCACCGATTGGCCGATCTACCCGATGTACGACTACGCCCACGCGCTGGGCGATGCCATCGAGGGCATCACCCATTCGCTGTGTACGCTGGAATTTGAAGACCATCGCCCGCTGTATGACTGGTCGGTGGATAACGTCTGCCTGCAGGCCAACCCCGAATTACTGGCCCCGCTGACCGAGAAGGGCTTGCCCAACGAAGCCGCCAAGCCGCGCCAGATCGAGTTCTCGCGCCTCAATTTGGATTACACGGTGATGTCCAAGCGCAAGCTGATGGCGCTGGTGCAAGAAGGCTTGGTGGATGGTTGGGATGACCCGCGCATGCCCACCCTGCAAGGCATCCGCCGCCGTGGCTACACGCCCGAGGCGCTCAAGTTGTTTATCGCCCGGCTTGGCCTATCCAAGCAAAACAGCACGATTGATTACACCGTGCTGGAAAACACCCTGCGCGAAGATTTGGATACGCGGGCCGAGCGGCGCATGGCCGTGCTTGAGCCGCTGAAATTTGTGCTGGTGAACCTGCCCGATGACCACCGCGAAACGCTCAACTTTGCCAACCACCCCAAGGATGAGGCGATGGGCAGCCGCCAGATCGGTTTCTCCAACGTGATTTACATCGAGCGCGAAGACTTTGCCGAAGCGCCGCCGAAAGGCTGGAAGCGCCTGGTGCCGGGTGGCGAAGTGCGCCTGCGCGGTGCCGGCATCGCCCGCGTCGATGAAGTGGTGAAGGATGACGATGGCAACATCATCGAGCTGCGCGGCTGGCTGGATCCAGAATCGCGGCCCGGCATGGAAGGCGCCAACCGCAAGGTCAAGGGCACCATCCATTGGGTGGATGCCGCGACCGGCGTTGCCGCCGAGTTCCGCCTCTACGACCGCCTGTTTAGCGTGCCCAACCCGGATGATGACAGCGAGGGCAAGAGCTATCGCGATTACCTCAACCCGGAATCACGCAAGACCGTATACGGCTTTATCGAAGCGGCCGCCGCCACGGCGGCACCTGAGCAGAAGTTCCAGTTTGAGCGCACCGGCTATTTTGTCGCCGACCGCCTTGACCACCGCGCTTCACGCCCGGTTTTCAATCGCGCTGTCACCCTGCGTGACAACTGGATGCAGAAGGTCTGACCGACTTCGGGAGCCTGCCATGCCGCGTTTCGCCCTTGTTTTGCTGCCCTTGCTGCTGTTGTTGACGGCTGCCTGCACGCCGCATGCGCCGGTGCAGGCCAGCCCGCCGGGTAGCTCGATCCCGGATAACCCGCTGGAGCGCCCGCCACCGATGGCACCTGTCACCGGCGGCCCAGCCAGCCCGGATACCCGCTGCAAAATCGATGCCGATTGCACGGTGAAAAACGTCGGCAATTGCTGCGGCTATTACCCGGCCTGCGTCAACATCAATGCCAAGGTTGACCCGGAAGCAGTAGCCGCGGAATGCCGCAAAACCGGCATGGCTGGCGTCTGCGGCTTCCCCTCGATCAGCGCCTGCACCTGCAGCAGCGGCCAGTGCACGGCCGATAGCCAGATACGCAGCCCATGATGCCGCCACTGCAATTGCATCTGACCTTGCCGGTTTGGCTGCATGAATATCCGTTTGCCACCAGTTATCCGAGCGATGCCGCCAAAGTGGCATTGGCGGTTGCGCTATCCAAGCGCAATGTCGATGCGGCCAGCGGCGGCCCATTTGGCGCGGCGCTGTTTGGCCCGGATGATCGCCTGATCGCCATCGGTATCAACCGGGTGATCCCGCAAAATTGCTCGGTTGCGCACGCCGAAATGATGGCCTTCATGCTGGCGCAACAGCGCATGCAGCGCGCACGCCTCAATGAAAACCCCGACGGCAGCCACTACGGCCCGATCACCTTGGCCACCTCATCGCAACCCTGCTGCCAGTGCTACGGCGCCTCGATCTGGGCCGGCATCGACCGCCTGTTGATCGGCGCGCGCAGCGAGGATGTCGAGGCGCTGACCGAATTCGACGAAGGCCCGCTGCCGACCGATTGGATTGGCGAGTTGCAGCAACGTGGCATCGAGGTGGTGCGCGATATCGAACGCGAGGCCGCATGCGCCGTGTTGCGCGATTACGGCCAAAGCGGCCAAGCGTATTGAGGCGGATGACAGGCTAATGAGCGAAGGGTTGCTGTGCTGGTGCCGCGCCGGGTTTGAGCCGGATCTGGCCGCCGAATTGAGCGAGCGCGCCGCCCAAGCCGGATTCGCCGGCTATGCACGCACCGAGCGCGACAGCGGCTACGTGGTGTTTCATTGCGACCAAGCCGAGGCACTGGATGCCGCGCTGCCGTGGCGCGAGCTGATCTTTGCCCGGCAAAAAATGCGCTTGATCGCCGAGCTGCGCGGCCTGCCATCCACCGACCGCATCAGCCCGATGCTAGCGGCATTGCAATCCGGGCCCGCACGCAAATTTGGCCAGCTCTTGGTTGAGCACCCCGATTCCGAGGCCGGCAAACCGCTGGCGGGGCTGGCGCGCAGCTTCGGCAACGCGCTGCGCCCGGCACTGCGCAAGGCCGGCATCCTGACCGTGCAAGAAAACCTGCGTATGCCGCGCCTGTACGTCGCCTTCGTCGCGGGCGACCATGCGTTTCTCGCCATCGCCGATACCCGCGACAGCGCACCGTGGCCACTGGGCATCCCGCGCCTGAAAACCCATGCCGATGCGCCCTCGCGCAGCGCGTTGAAACTGGAAGAAGCCGTGCTCATGCTGCTTGATGGCGAAGAACGCGAACGCCTGTTGAAACCCGGCATGCGCGCCGCCGACCTGGGTGCCGCGCCCGGCGGCTGGACATGGGTATTGAGCCGCCACGGCTTGCACGTCAGCGCCATCGATAACGGCCCACTGCGCCCGCATGTGCTCGATAGCGGTTTGGTCAGCCATCTGCGCGAGGATGGCTTTAGTTGGCAGCCCGCTCAGCCACTGGATTGGATGGTCTGCGACATGGTGGAGCAACCAATCCGGGTGGCCGCACGCATGGCCGAATGGTTTGAGCAAGGCTGGTGCCGACACGCCATCTTCAACCTGAAATTACCGATGAAAAAACGCTGGCTGGAAACCCGGCGTTGCCTTGATCTGTTCACCTCACAAATCAACGCGCCGATGCTGATCCGTGCCAAACAGCTGTATCACGACCGCGAAGAAATCACCGTATTTGCGCATCGACGGCGGTGATGCATCGCTGGTCATCGATTCAAAGCATCTGATCGGGCCGCGCCTTGCGGATAGTGCTGCGCCGCCCCGATGTCGCGAGCGTGGCTCGCTCCTACGGTGATGTGTCGTTGGAGGAGCGAGCCATGCTCGCGACGGCATCAACCACCCAACTAGCGCGCCCGATCACGCCCCGGCGGCATGCCGCCACAGCGCATTGCGTAACGGCGCGATGGCATTGGCCAGCGACAGCGCATGGCCGCGCAGGAAGGTGGGGATCAGCGCATCGTTGGAATACACGCGGTTGATGGCCTCGAAGGCGTGGGTCGAGACCACGTTGTCGCTCTTGCGCTCGCGCGCCCAGCGTTGCAGGCGTTCGGGCGCATCAAAGCGGCGCCCCTTGGCGGCTGCCTCCAGCACCAAGCGATGCAAGGCGGCAACATCGCGCAGCCCCAAGTTGACGCCCTGCCCAGCCAGCGGATGCACCGCGTGTGCGGCGTCACCCACCAACAGCAGGCGGCCGTTCAATTGCGTGGCGGCCAACTGCCGGCGCAGCGGGAAGGCGATGCGTTTGGATAGCACGCGGATATCGCCCAGTCGCGCGGCAAAGGCCTGGGTCAGCTCAATGCCGAACGCGGCATCATCCAGCGCCAGCACACGCTCGGCCTCATCGGCCGGCAGGCTCCAGACAATCGAGCTTTGCCGCCCGCCATCCACCGGCAACAAGGCCAATGGCCCGCTTGGCAGAAACCGCTGCCACGCCGTCTGTTGATGCAATTCGGCGGTTTCGACATAGGCCACCACGCCGCTCTGCGCGTAATCATGTGCCGCTACCTCGATACCCGCGAGCTCACGCAATTTCGAGCGCGCACCATCAGCCGCAATCGCCAGCCGGGCATCCAGCGTTTCGCCATCGGCCAACGCCAATGTGATGCGCTCATCGCGCTGCTCCAGCCCGACGACCGTCGCTGGCTGCACGATCTCCACCCCGGCGCGCTCGGCGGCACGCCACAGGCGGTCGGCCAGCAGATTGTTTTCGATGATCCAGCCCAGCTCACGACGCGCCAGTTGGTCGGCATCGAAGCTCAGCTCGCCGCCACCGGCCGCATCCCACACCCGCATCCGCCGATAGGGCTGTGCGCGTGAGCCAAGAATTTCATCCCACACGCCAAGTTTGCCCAGCAATCCGGCGTTATCCGGGGCGAAGGCATACACGCGCAGGTCACGCACATCGGGCGACCACGCGGGTGCGGGGTTGGCCTCGACCAAGGCGACCTGCAGGCCGGCGCTGGCCAGCGCCAAGGCCGATGCCGCACCGACCACGCCGGCACCGACCACCACCACATCGCGCTGCAAACGGCGGTTCATGGCGCGCCCTCCCGGCACAGTGCGGGCACATCGCCGCGATAGCCCATGCCGCCGGCGGCCACCTCCGCACGCAGGCCCGGCACATTGGCCAACGCCGCCATGCCGGCACTGCGCATGACACGCATCGCCAAGCCATCATTGGCGCTGGCGCGGGCCATGCCATCGGAAAAGGCCAGCGTGCGGCGGCGGTCTTCGGCGCGGCGCTCGCTATAACCCTCCAGCAGCGCGGCCTGATCCAGCCCATGCCGGGTGATTTCTTCCACCAGCGTCAGCGCATCGCGCAGGCCCAGGTTGAAGCCCTGCGCGCCGACGGGGTGGATCGATTGCGCGGCATTGCCCAACAGCACGGCGCGCGGCGCATAGAGGCGGTCGGCCACCACGCGCAGCGCCGGGTAACGGCTGCGCGGCCCGCTGGCAAGAAAACGCCCGGCGCGCCAGCCGAAGGCCGCCTGCAAATGGCCAAGCCAGGCGGCCTCATCCAGTGCGGCGATCGCATCGGCCCGGGCATTGGCGACGCCATGCACCACGCCATAGTGGCGGTCGGCACGCGGCAGCAGCGCGGTCGGGCCATGCGGGCCCAGCCGCTCCCAGCCGGTGCCATCAGGCGCGCGCGAAGGCCGCATCCGGCAGACAAACAGGGTTTGGCCGTAATCGTGGCGCGCCGCAGTGATGCCCAATGCCGCACGCACCGCGCTATCGATGCCATCGGCACCGACCAGCAAACGGGTAGCGATGGTGTGCTCGCCCGTGTCATCGGCGTAGCGCACCTCGCGCAGGCCATCCTCGCGCAAATGGGTGGCGATAAAGCGCGCCGGGCGCAGGCGGCGCAGGTGGCCGACCTCGCCCAGCCGGCTTTCCAGCGCCTCGCCAAAATCGCGGGCGATCACCACATGGCCAAAGGCCTCGCGCCCGGTTTCGGCGGCATCCAGCAGCACGCGGCCAAAATCACCGCTGCGCGAGGCATGGATACGGCGGATCGGCGCGGCGGTTTTCAGCCGTGGCCAGATCGCCAGCGCCTTCAGCGCCTGGCAGGTCGCCTCGGCAAAGCTCAGGTTGCGCTCGTCAAAGACCGCCGGCAAGGCGGTGGCTGGCGTCGCTTCCAGCATCGTCACCTGCAAGCCGGCCGATTCCAGCGCGATGGCAAGGCTGGCACCGACCAAGCCGCCGCCGACAATCACCACATCATGTTGTGTGCTCATCCGCCGATTTTACGCCCGTCGCGATCACCGCCGATCACGGCCGCGACGTCGGCACGATTGCGTTTATCCTCAAAGGCGATGACCGAATTGCGCCTCTACACCCACCCCGATTGCCTGAACCACGACACCGGCCCCGATCATGCCGAGCAACCGGCGCGGCTGCAGGTGGTGGTGGATGCCCTGCAACGCGCCTTCCCGGCCGCCGATTGGCAACAAGCGCCGCGTGCGCTGCGCGAAGACCTGATGCGCGTCCACAGCGCCGAGTTGATCCGGCGGGTGATGGACCACCACCCCGCCGCGCGAATGGCTAGATGAAGACACCGCGCTCTCGCCCGGCAGTTTGGAGGCCGCCCTGCGTGCCGCCGGGGCCGGTATCGGCGCGGTGGATTGGGTGCTGGAGGGCCATCGCGCGCGCGCGTTTTGCGCGGTGCGCCCGCCCGGCCATCACGCCGAAACCGGCACACCGATGGGCTTTTGCCTGTTCAACAACATCGCGGTGGCAGCGGCGCACGCACTATCGAGCAAACTGGTGCGCAATATCGCGATCATCGATTTCGATGTTCATCACGGCAACGGCACGCAGGCGATCTTCCGCCATGACCCGCGCGTGCTGTATGTCAGCTCGCATCAGGCCGGCAGCTACCCGCAAACCGGGATGGACCATACCGGCGGTGGCGGCCATATCCTCAATCGGCCAGTCCCGGCAGCCACCAGCCGCGAGCGTTTCATCCAAATCTGGCGCCGTGAGTTGCTGCCGCATATCGCCGATTTTGCCCCGGACTTCATCTTCATTTCGGCCGGCTTCGATGCCCATCGCGCCGACCCGCTGGCCGGCCTGACCCTGGAAGCCGAGGATTATTTCGCCCTGACCGAAGCACTGCTGCGCATCGCCGATGCCTCGGCCTGCGGCCGCGTGGTGTCGATGCTGGAGGGCGGCTACAACCTGGATGCACTGGCCGAATCGGCCGTGGCCCATGTGCGGGCGCTTGCCGCCTGAACGGGATCACCGTCTGCCGATTGCCCGCATCGCAGTGATGCGGCAAGCTACGCATCGATTACCTTTTGATTGGTCTCGCCACGTGCGTTCAAACTTGCGCCTGCTCCCACTGCCTTTGGCGATCATGATCGCGCTGCCGCTTCAGGCCCAGCAGCGCCTGTATGAATCGGAAATGCAGCCCGATTACGCCCTGTGCCCGGCTGGCGATGCGATCCCCGCGTTTACCGATGTGGAGAACCTTGGCATCCACATGAAACCGGCCGAACGCCGCGATCAGCCGACCAATCTGGAAGCGGACGAACAAAGCGGCACCATCGAAACCCCGATTCTTGAAGGCAATGTCGCCCTGCGCCGTGGCGATCAATTTCTCGGCACCGATCACATGGTGTTCGACAGCGAGAAACAAACGTACGTCGCCGAAGGCAATGTGCGCTATCAGGATAGCGGCATGCGCATCATCGCCCAGCGCGCCAGCGGCGATCAGGACAGCGATACCCACCAGATCGAAGACCTGAAATACCAGTTGATCGAGCGGCGCGGCAACGGCGGTGCCGAACGCATCGAGATGGTTGGCGATCAGGGCAGCCTGATGCAGGCCACCTACAGCACCTGCCCGCCGGAGGCGCAGCACTGGAAACTGGTGGCCGGACGCATCAATGTCGATAGCGAAGAAGGCTTTGCCGTGGCCCACAACGCGCGGCTGCGGATCGGCAACATACCGGTGCTGTACATGCCGTGGTTCAAATTTCCGATCGATGACCGCCGCCACACCGGCCTGTTGATGCCATCAATCTCCAATTCCAACCGCAACGGCTTCGACATCCGCCAGCCGATCTATTTCAATCTGGCCCCCAATTACGATCTCACCCTGAGCCCGCGCGTGATGAGCCGCCGTGGCACCTCGCTGACTGGCGAGTTCCGCTATCTGGAGGAACGCGGGGCCGGCGTGATCCGCGCGATGTGGATGCCAAACGACAAACTGCGCGAGCGCGACCGCTCCGCCTTCAATGCCGACGCCTACCGCAATCTCAATCGCAACTGGCGGGTGGCCGGCTATGTCAATTACTTCAGCGATGCGCGCTATCTGGAGGATTTCAACAACTCCTCGCTCGGCATCGCCTACTCCAACTCGCGCAGCGAGGTCGGCCTGTACGGGCGCGGCACATCCTGGAGCGCCAGTCTGACCGCCGATTACTACCAACTCACCGATTACACCCAGACCCGCGCCGCGCTGCCCTACAACCGCCTGCCGCGCGCCGTGTTCAACTGGGAGCAGCCAGTCGGCAGCCTGCTGCGCGTCGGCATGGAATCGGAGGCGGTGCGTTTCCGCCACGCCGATTGGCGGCAACTGGATGCCGATTACCGGCCATACGGCCCCACCATCGCCTACCCCGGCGGCAGCCGGCTGGATTTGAAGCCCTGGGTCAGCCTGCCATTGTCGGGGGCCAGCTGGTTTGTCGAGCCGAAATTCGCCTGGCGCCACACCGCCTATCAACTTGATGATGCGCTTGCCCGCAACATCGATCCAGCCAACCCACAACGCAGCCCCAGCCGCAGCCTGCCGATCTTCTCGGTCGATGCCGGCCTGCAATTCGAGCGCGAATTCCAGCACGGCGGCAAACAATATCTGCAGACGCTTGAGCCGCGCCTGTTCTATCTCAACGTGCCTTATCGCGATCAGGATCATCTGCCGATCTTCGATACCCGTGGCTTGACCTTCAGCTGGGGCCAGTTGTTCCGTGACAACCGCTACACCGGCCCGGATCGGCAGAGTGACGCCAACCAGATCACTACCGCGATCACCACCCGCGTGCTGCGCGACAGCGATGGCTTTGAACGGCTCAGCGCCAGCCTTGGCCAGATCCGCTATCTGGAAGACCTGCACATCGGTGCCGTCGGCAGCGGGCCGGCGGTGCAGAAAGGCCGCTCGGCATGGGTGGCCGATGCCAGTTGGGCGCCAAGCGACCGCTGGCAGGTCGGTGCCTCCTACCAGTGGGATCCAAAGCAGCGCCGCAAGGATCTGATCGCGGTACGCGGCCGCTACCTGATGAAGGACGATGGCATCGTCAATCTGGCCTATCGCTATCGCCGCGATGTGCTGGAGCAGGCCGATTTCTCGTTTGTCTACCCGCTCAGCCCG
>JAUNTK010000093.1 GCA_030538735.1 Pseudomonadota bacterium | reverse complement strand
CAAGCCGCCGCAGCGGCGATGTTGGCGCTGCTGGAAGCGGCGTAATCCGCGCAGCGCAATCGCCGCCACACCGTGGCCGGCATCCGAATCGGCCTACAATCTCCCCATGAGCGAAAAACCCTACCGCGCCGGCCATGTCGCCGTCATCGGCCGGCCCAATGTCGGCAAATCCACCCTGATCAATGGCTTGGTTGGCACCAAGGTCAGCATCACCTCGGACCGCCCGCAGACCACGCGGCACCGGATGCTGGGCATCGCCAGTTTCGATGCTGGGCAAATCGCTTTGGTCGATACCCCCGGCATCCACGGTGCGCAAAACAAGGCGATGAGCCGGGTGCTCAACCGTGCCGCACGCGGCGCGCTGGAAGGCGTGGATGCCGCCTTGCTGGTGGTCGAGGCCGGGCGCTGGGATGAAGAAGACGATATGGCGCTGGCCGCGCTGAAAGAGGCCAAGGTGCCGGTGGTGCTGGTGGTCAACAAGACCGACCGCCTGCGCGACAAGGCCGATCTGCTGCCGTATTTGGCCCAGGTCAGCGAAGGCCGCGCGTTTGCCGCCGTGCATCCGCTTTCGGCGCTGAAGCGCAAAGGCTTGCAGGAATTGGTCGAGACATTGCTGCCGCTGCTACCCGAGCAACCGGCCTTGTACGACGAGGATGACATTACCGACCGCAGCATGCGCTTTCTTGCCGCCGAGTTCGTGCGTGAGCAACTCATGCGCCAACTCGGTGCCGAGCTGCCGTATGCCAGCGCGGTCGAGATCGAACGCTTTGAGGAAGATGGCGCGATGTTCCGCATCGGCGCGGTGATCTGGGTCGAGCGTGACAGCCAGAAGGCGATCGTGATCGGCAAGGGCGGCGCCCGCCTGCGCAGCATCGGCACCAAGGCACGCGAGCAGATGGAACGCCTGTTTGGTCGCAAGGTTTTTCTGGAAACCTGGGTGCGCGTGCGGCAAGGCTGGTCGAACGACGAAGCCGCGCTGCGTGCGCTGGGCTATAGCGAGTAATCGCGTAGCCCGCGGCGATGCAACTGGCATCTGAAGCGGCCTTCGTCCTGCATGCCCGGGCGTGGCGCGAAACCAGCTTGTTGGTCGAAGTGCTCTGTGCCGAACATGGCCGGCTGGGCTTGGTGGCGCGTGGTGTGGCCAGTGCGCGCCGGCATGCCTTGCGCGCTGCCTTGCAGCCCTTGCAATGTATTCGGCTGGAGGCGGTGCAGCGCGGCGAACTGGCCACCTTGCGCAATGCCGAGGCATTGGATGCCGCGCCGCGCTTGGTTGGCGAAGCGGCGATGGCCGCCTTCTACCTCAACGAGCTGACCCTGCGCCTGACCCCGCGCCAAGACCCGCTGCCGGAATTGCATGCCGCCTATGCGCGTACCCGCAGCGCGCTGGTCGGCCCGGCAGCGGGGCTGGCGTGGCCGTTGCGCCGTTACGAGCGCGACTTGCTGGATGCGATTGGCGCGGGGTTTGATTGGGCCCATGAGGGCGATGGCAATGCCATCGACCCGGCGGCGCGTTATCGCCTGGACCCCGAGTACGGCCCGCGCCGTTTGCGTTTGGATCGCGGCAGCCATGACCGGCGTGATAGCGCGACCGGCAGCGCCCTGTTGGCATTGGCCGCCGACCACCCGCCGGATGCGGCCGCCTTGGCCAGCCTGCGTTTGCCGATGCGCGCGGTGCTGGCCACGCATCTGGGCGCACGCGGGCTGAAATCATGGGAAATGGCCGCGCAATTGCAGCGCCTGACGGCTGCCCGGGTAGAGTGACTGCGGTTGCACGGGCGGGTCAATCCGCAGGTTGCCGAAGCACATCATCGACCGCGTCAGCAAACGCCTCACGCGCTGGCACCGATGTTGGATCACCATGCAGGCGGGCGACGGCCGCGGCCAAGGCTTCGGCACCGACAAACCCGCAACTGGCTTTCAGGCGATGCAATTCGTCGCGGGCCGTTGCCAGATCGCCGCTGGCAATGGCGGCCAGTACCCGTTTGCGTTGCGCCGGCAATTCACCGATGAACAATGCGCGCAGGGCCGCCACCGATTCTGCATTGCCGTTCAAGGCGCAGAGCGCGGCCGCATCGTTCCACGTCGCCGGTGTGGCCGGTGAGGCCAGCACCAGCGCATCGCGCACGGCCGCCTGCCAAGCGGCCACCGATAGCGGTTTGCTGACGACGTGGGCGAAGCCAGCATCGCGCAATCGACCCAAATCATGCCGGTCTTGCGATGCGGTATGCGCCAGTGCGAAAGCATCACGCGCCAGCGCCTCGTGCCGCAATCGCGCCAGCAGTTCGATGCCGCTGCCATCGGGCAGGTGGGCATCGATCAACCAACCATCGAATGCCTGCGCGGTGGCCAAACCGATGGCCTCGGCAACACTGCTCGCCGAGGTGATATCGGCGGGCAGGGCGCGTGCTGCATCGGCCAAAAACACCTGCGATATCGGGTCGTCCTCGACCAACAGCAGGCGTGGGTTCACGGTTGTGCGATCCATCTTCCGTATCCTCACCAGCATGACGCTTCGTATCCTACCGCTGCTGTTGGCTGGCCTGCTGATGGCCGGCACGCTTGAAGCGCGCAGCGTCAATGCCCGCATCGCCCGCGTGGTGACGCCGGTGGCGGTGATGGAGGGCGTCAGCCTGCGTTTGGAATGGCCCGCAGGTGCGGCCGAAGGCCAGTTGCATTTGCGCGCCCGGCGGGTGGATGCGGGTGATCTGGGCTATCGCTTCGACGACCTGGATTGGCGCTGCCCACTGCGCCTCGCGCCCGAAAATGGTTGGCAATGCGCGGGCGAAATCAGCGGCAAGGGCGGGGCACCGATGCGGTTGGCCTTGCATCTGGATGATGGCGAAACCCGTGCCGATCTACGCCGTGGCGAATCGCGTTTGGCCCTCTATCGCGATGCCAAAACGCCGGACATCACCCGCATCGAATTGACCCAAGTGCCGCTGCAATGGGCGCAGGCCTTGGCCGCGCAGGCGTGGCAGGAGGCGCGCCTACAAAAAGGGCAGATCAATGGCACGCTCGCTATCGTCGCGGCCAGTGCTGCGCCGCTGGTGGTGCGCGCAGGTTTGACGCTGGACAAGGCCGGTTTGGAAACCCGCGATGCCGGCACCGTGGTCGATAATCTGGATGCGCGCTTCACGCTTGATTACCGCAGCGGCCGCCAGCAGCAGATCAAGCTGGCCGGTGATTTGCGCGGCGAAGCCTTGTTTGGCCAGACCTATTTGGCGCTGACCGGGCGGCGCGTCCCCTTCGTGCTGGAGGCCGAATCCACTGCGGTCGGCACATGGCGCTTGCCGCGTATCGAATGGCAGGATGCGGATGCACTCCGCGCCAGCGGTAGTCTGGCGTTGAACGCCGATGCCGGTATCGACGCGATCGAGATGCGCTTTGATAGCCGGCGCATGGATGCGCTATCGGCCAGATATTTAAGCGGCGCGCTCGGCCAGCTTGGCTTGGCCGATGTTGCCTTGAGCGGTGCCTTGCATGGCGAGGTTGCGATGCGCTCGGGCCAGCTGCACGCCTTCAATGCCCACTTCGAGCAGGTCGATTTGCGTGACCCGCGCGCGCGTTTTGGCCTGCAGGGTTTGCATGGCGAGCTGGCGTTTTCGGCCGATCAGGCGGTTGATTCGGTGCTGCGTTGGCATCAGGCCGATGTGTTTGGCATGCACTTTGAGGCGGCCGTTTGGCGCTTCGCCAGCCGCGACGGTGTGCTGGGTTTGCAACGCCCGGCGCGGCTGCCGGTATTCGGCGGCGAAATGGCCGTGCATGATCTGCGCTTGGATCCGATGGGCGAGCGCGGTGCGCGGGTCGAGTTCGGGCTTGATCTTGATGGCATTGATGTCGGGCAGATGGCCAAGGCGCTTGATCTGCCCGAATTTCGTGGCGAATTAAGCGGCGAGATCCCGCGTGTCACCTATGCCGATGATGTGCTGGATTTCGATGGCGGCCTGGCCATCGGCTTCTTCGAGGGCGCGATGCAGATCACCCAGTTGCGCATGGAGCGGCCGTTTGGCACCGCGCCAACGCTCTCGGCCGATCTCGATTTCAACGATCTCGATCTGCTCAGGCTGACCGAGGTGTTCGGCTTCGGCAGCATCACCGGCAAGCTCGATGGCCATGTCCACGACCTGCGGCTGGTTGATTGGCAGCCGGTGCGCTTCGATGCCGTGCTGCGTACCGACCGCAAGCGCGGTGTGCGCCAGCGCATCAGCCAGCGCGCGGTGCAGAATATTTCAAGCGTCGGCGATGCCAGCTTGATGTCCACCTTGCAAGGCCAGTTGATCGGCTTCTTCGATGATTTCGGCTATCGCCGCATCGGCATCCGCTGCCGGCTGGAAAACGAGGTCTGCCTGATGGATGGCCTTGAGGCGGAAAATACCCCCCGTTCAGCATCTTCAAGTTTTACTATCGTCGAAGGGGCCGGCCTGCCGCGCCTCAACGTTATCGGCCATAACCGCCGGGTGGATTGGCCCACCTTTCTGGAACGCCTGAAGGCGGCCAGCAGCGGGGATGTCTCACCTGTCATTGATTGAGGAGTTTGCAAACATGGCCTTGAAACACTGGGTTCCGGTCCCCGCCGCGCTGGCGCTGGCCGCCTGCGTCACCATCAATGTGTATTTCCCGGCCGCCGAGGCCAAAGAGGCTGCACGCGAATTTGTTGACAAGGTGATGGGCGAGGATGGCCAGCCGGTTGAGCAAAAACCGACCGCCAAGCCCGGCAGCGGTGGCGGAATGGCGCAGATGCACAAGCGGATCGACCCGTGGTCGCTGGTCGGTATCGGCAGCGCGTATGCGCAATCTTCGCCCGATATCACCATCAATACACCGGCCATCCGCGCCATCCAATCATCGATGCAGCAGCGTTTCGATAACAGCCTGCGTGCGGGTTTTGATGCCGGCGCGCTGGGCTTCACCAGCGATGGCCTGATCACCGTGCGCGATGCCTCCAAACTTGAGTTGAAGGATCGCGTCGCGATCAATAGCGCGGTGGCCGATGACAACCGCGACCGCAAGGCGCTGTATCGCGAAGTCGCGGTGGCCAATGGCCATCCCGAATGGGAAAACCAGATCCGCGATGTGTTTGCCCGGCAGTGGGTGGAGCGTGCGCGCAGCGGTTGGTGGTATCAATCCGGCGGCAGCTGGAAGCAGAAGTAATCGAGGCGGGCTGATGAAACATCACCGTATTGCCGTGTTTGGCGTGGCTTTGGCGCTGGCCGTATCGGCCGCGCCGAGCCACGCGCAATCGGCCAGCATCGGCCAACAGGCCAGCCAGTGCTTCGTGCTGTACAAGATCGCGGCGGGCCTGCCGGGCAATGCCGCGCACAAGGGCGATCTGGAAAAACTGGGTGGCCTGATGGGCCGCACCATGCAGGACAACAAGGTCTCGCAGGCGCAGTTCCAGACGTGGTCGGATGCGATGCTGAAGAAAATCGGCACGCCGGAAAAGCCCAACCAGCAGGCGATGGCGCGTGAGGTGCAGACCTGCAACGGCTTCGCCAAGCAGCGTTACGCGCATTACACCGCGGGCAAGTAGCGGCATCTGGCGAGGCGGGTAGCGGGCGAGCAAGTATGCTGTTGTCAGGCACCCCGGCCCAAGCATCCTGATGACGTTTACCTGTAGAAACTTGGCACTTCTTACATCGGCCATCTGCTTTGCCCTGGCCGCGGTTTGGCTTACGTTTCCCAACGTCTTGCTTGGCATCTGGGGGGGTGAATTTTTCTACTCGACAGGTCTGGTCGCGCGACGCGCCGCTGCCTTGTTCTTTGGCGTCGGGCTTATGCTCTGGCTCTTGAGAGAATCCGGCCCTTCTGATGCAAGATCGGCAATCATCAAAGGCTTTGCCGTTGCATGTCTGGCACTTGCTCTCCTGGGAAGCTACGAACTGATTTCTGGAAATGCCGGGCCGCGCATCCTTATGGCTATCGGGGTTGAACTGGTACTTGCTGCAATGTTCATCGCATTCGTTCGCAGAGAACGGAAGCGTGTACATCCGGGTGCCTGACGGTTCGTTCACCACCTAGCCTCAGGTTGAAGGCGGATGGCCAAACCCATCGTGGCGACATGCGAGAATAGCGCCCCGTCCATCAGCCAGAACGCCGTGGCACGCCTCGATAAAACCCCGTTTCAAGCCCAAATTCTCGACTTGAGCCACGATGGCCGTGGCGTTGCCCGCCGCGAAGGCGGCCATGCCGATGGCAAGACCGTGTTTATCGCCGGTGCCTTGCCGGGCGAAACCGTGATGGCCGAACAAACCGCCCGCTCGCGCAGCTTTGATGAAGCGAAAACGCTGGAGGTGCTGGAAGCCTCGGCCGACCGCGTTGCGCCGCGCTGTGCGCATTTCGGCGTTTGTGGCGGCTGCGTATTGCAGCATCTGGCCGAAGAAAAACAGATCGGTGCCAAGCAGCAAGTATTGCTGGAGAACTTCGAGCGCATCGGCCATGTGGTGCCGGGCGAAGTGCTGCCGGCGCTCGCCGATGCCGCTTGGGGCTATCGGCGCAAGGGCCGTTTTTCGGTGCGCCGGGTTGAGAAGAAAGACAAGACCTTGGTCGGCTTCCGCGAGACCGACCCACGCTTCGTCGCCGATATCCGCGAATGCCACACCGTAGTGCCGGAAATCGGCATGAAGATCGAGGCGCTATCGGCCTTGGTCGATTCGATGGATGCGCGCCGCGTGCTGCCGCAGATCGAGTTTATCGCCGGCGATGAGGCGGTGGCCTTGGTGTTCCGCCATCTGGAGCCGCTCTCCGAGGGCGATCAACAAAAGCTGCGCGATTTCCGCGACCGCGAAGGCTTCGCCATCTACCTGCAACCCAAGGGCATCGATTCGGTGCATATGCTGGATGATGCGCCGGCGCCGAAGCTCGCTTTTGCGCTGACGCCTTGGGATGTCGAGCTGCAATTTCGCCCGCTGGATTTCATCCAGGTCAATCGTGCGCTCAACGAAAAAATGATCGCCCACGCGCTGCAATTGCTTGATGTCGCGCCCGGCGAGCGCGTGCTGGATCTGTTTTGCGGCCTTGGCAATTTCACCCTGCCGCTGGCGCGCATCGCCAGCGAGGTGGTCGGCGTCGAGGGTGATGCCGGGTTGGTGGCGCGCGCGCGCGATAACGCCGCACGTAACGGCCTAAGCAATGCCGAATTCCATATGGCCGATCTCACCACCGATTTGCGTCAAGAGCGTTGGTTCAAGCAGGGCTTCGACAAGCTGCTGCTCGACCCAGCCCGCGCCGGCGCGCTGGACGTGCTGAAGCAAATCCCGCTTGAGGGCATCAAGCGGATTGTGTACGTCAGCTGCCATCCCGGCTCGTTGGCGCGCGATGCCGGCTATCTGGTCAACGAGCGCGGCTGGCGGCTTACAACCGCCGGGGTGATGGATATGTTCCCGCATACCGCGCATGTCGAATCAATCGCGGTATTTGAGAAGGCGTGAGTGATGGGGATCGAAATCGAACGCAAATTTCTCATCACCTCCGATGCGTGGCGCGTTGAGGCCCATCGCGCTGTCGATATGGCGCAGGGCTATCTCAACGATAGCGCCTCGGTGGTGCAGGGCCTGCAGAATGTGTCGGTGCGGGTGCGGCTGGAAGGCGAGGACGCACGGCTCAACATCAAATCGCGCGAGATGGGCGCATCGCGGCAGGAGTTTGAATACCCGATCCCGCCCGCCGATGCCAACGCCTTGATCGCGCTCTGCGTCGGCGGCACCGTGATCAAGCGCCGTTACTTTGTGCGCCATGCCGGGCACGAATGGGAGGTCGATGAGTTTCTTGGCGACAACGCCGGGTTGGTCGTCGCTGAAATCGAATTAGCTGCCGAGGATGAAGCCTTCGCGATGCCGGATTGGGCGGGCCGGGAAGTGACCCATCTGCCGCGCTACTACAACCTCAATCTGGTGGCGCATCCGTTTTCGCAATGGAGCGCGGAAGAACGCGCACCGGCTTGATTAGCTGGCCGCGGCGCCCCATCTTCTGGACATGACTACTGACATCAAACCGCTGCGTATCGATATCTGGTCGGACATGGTGTGCCCGTGGTGCTGGATTGGAAAACACCGCTTGGCGGCGGCGCTGAAGGCGCATGGCTTGGCCGATGCCGACATCCATTGGCATCCGTTCCTGCTTGATCCCGAGGCCGATGCCACGCCGGTGCCGTTGCGCGAGGCATACGCGCAAAAATTTGGCAGCGCCGAGCGCGTCGAACAGATCCTTGGGCAAACCCAGAGCACCGCCCAAGCTGAAGGCCTACCGATGGATTTCGATCAGGGCCAAGTGCGGGTCACGACGCTCGAAGCCCATCGCCTGATGCTGCTGGCAACCGAGTTGGGTGTGGCCGATGCGGTGGGCGAGGCCTTGTTCCGCGCGCATTTTGCCGAAGGCCGCAATCTGGCCGAGCGCGAGGTGCTGCTGGCGGCCGCGGTGGCCGGCGGCTTGGATCGGCAGGCCGCCGCCGACTTTTTGGCCAGCGATAGCGGCCGCGATGTGCTGGATGCGGAAATGGCGCAGGCGCAGAAACTGGGCATCCGTGCGGTGCCGACCTTCGTGTTTGATGGCCAGTTGGCCGTGCAGGGCGCGCAGACGCCCGAGGTATTTGCCCAAGTGTTCGAGAAATTGGGCATCACGGGCGCATCGGCGGCTGAGGGTGACGCAGCGATGGCCTGCGGCCCCGACGACGGCTGCGCGGTCTGAATCAGGCGCCGGCATCGCGCCGGTTGAATCCATCCGCCGCCAGATCAGCGACAATACAGGGCCGCGTTAATCGCGGCCCTTTCATTGCACAAGGATTCCCATGCTCGTCATCGGTATTGCCGGCAAGGAACTCAGCGCCGAAGAGCGCGACTGGTTGCAGCACGATGCCTGCGCCGGGGTGATCTTGTTTACCCGCAACTTTGCCAGCCGCGATCAGGTGGCCGAGCTTGCGCAATCGATCCGCGAGGTGGCACGGTTTCCGCAACTGATCTGCGTCGATCAAGAAGGCGGCCGCGTGCAGCGTTTTCGCGAAGGCTATAGCGCGTTGCCGCCGCTGGAAGGCTTTGGCACGCTGTATCGGCAAAGCCGCGAATCGGCGTTGGATCTGGCCCGCGAACATGCCTGGCTGATGGCCAGCGAAATCCGCGCCACCGGCATCGATCTCAGCTTCGCGCCGGTGGTCGATCTTGGTCGTGGTAATCGCGCCATCGGCAATCGCGCGTTTTCGGAAAGCCCGGAGATCGTCGCCGAGTTCACCCGCGCCTATGTCGAGGGCATGCACGAGGCCGATATGGCCGCCACGCTCAAACACTTCCCCGGCCACGGCTCGGTGCTGGAAGACACCCATTTTGATGAGGCCATCGATGATCGGTCGCTGGACGAAATGCGCCAGCTTGATCTCGTGCCGTTTGCCGCCGGTATCGATGCCGGGGCCGATGCGGTGATGATGGCGCATGTGGTGTATCCGCAGATTGCAGCGGAACCGGCCGGCTATTCCAAACGTTGGATCGAGGAGATTCTGCGCCAGGAGATGGGCTTTCAAGGTGTGGTGTTCTCCGATGACATCGGCATGGCGGCGGCTTTTTCGGCCGGTGGCGTCAAGGCACGCATTGATGACCATCTTGATGCCGGCTGCGATGTGGTGCTGGTCTGCGACCCGAAATTGGTTGCCGAATCGCTGCATGCCGTCGCAGGCCGCGACCTCAACACGCTGGCCCTGACCGGCTTGATCGGGCGCGGCCCGCTGGGCTGGGGCCAACTGATCGCCGATGCACGCTACGACAGCGTGCAAACGCAGTTGGCCGAGCGGCTGGGCGGTATCGCCACCCGCGATGTGCATTCTGGTGCCTACAACGTGGGAGATGTGGCATGACCCCGAGCCTGTCCGCCGCCTTGGCCGATGCCGATCTGATCCACGACCGCGCCACCATCGACGCCGCCATCGGCGGCATTGCCGATGCCATCCGCGCCGATTATGACAATGCCGCGCCAGCCCCGCTTTATCTCACGGTGATGAACGGCGGCCTGCCGTTTGCCAGCGATTTGGCGATGGCGCTGGGCGCGCGCGGCCTTGATGTGGAATTTGATTATCTGCACGCCACCCGCTATCGCGGCCAGACCAGTGGCTCTGGTTTGGCGTGGCTGCATCGCCCGGCAACATCGATGCGTGGCCGCCGGGTGATCCTCGCCGATGACATCCTCGATGAAGGCCACACCATGCTGGCGGTCAAACGCTGGTGCCAAGACCAAGGCGCTGCGGATGTGCGCATCGCGGTGCTGGCGGTCAAGGCCCATGACCGTTGCGTTGAGGGGATCAAGGCCGATTACATCGGGCTGGAAGTGCCTGACCGCTACGTGTTTGGCTATGGCATGGATTACCACGAACAAGGCCGTAACTTGCCGGCGATTTATGCCTTGGCGGGCAGTTGAGTTCTGACATCATTCACCCGCACTAGTTGGCCCGACGGAGCCGCACGATGACCGCATCCACTATCGACCTCGCCATCATCGGCGGCACTGGCGTTTATGCGCTGGCGGAGTTGGCTGATATCGAAACCCATCAGCCGGTTACGCCTTACGGGCCGCCGTCCGGCCCGATTCGGGTCGGCACCTTGGCCGGCAAGCGGGTGGCGTTTCTGGCCCGCCACGGCGAAGGCCATGCCATCGCGCCGCATCAGATCAATTACCGCGCCAATCTGTTTGCGTTGAAGGCACTCGGTGCGTCCAGCGTGCTGGCCTTGAATACCGTCGGCGGTATCACCGGGCGTTGCGGGCCGCGTGCGCTGGTGCTGCCCGAGCAATTGATTGATTACACCTGGGGCCGAATCAGCACCTTCAGCGAAGAACCCGGCAGCGAAGTGCTGCATGTCGATTTTGGCGAGCCCTACACCGAACGCCTGCGCCAGCGTGTGGCCGAGGCGGCCGCCATGCTGGGCATCGATCTGGTCGATGGCGGCTGCTACGGGGCCACCCAAGGCCCGCGTCTGGAAACCAAGGCCGAAATCGCCCGGATGAGGCGCGATGGCTGCGATCTGGTGGGCATGACCGGGATGCCGGAAGCCGGTTTGGCGCGCGAATTGGGCCTTGATTACGCCTGCCTTGGCATCGTCGCCAACTGGGCCGCGGGTGCCGGGCCGGACCCGGATAAACTCATCACCATGGATGAGGTGCTGGCCAATGTGCGGGTGGCGATGAACCACGTGCCGCACATCCTTCGGCGTTTGCTCGCCGCCTGAGATGCCGAAGCGCCA
>JAUNTK010000092.1 GCA_030538735.1 Pseudomonadota bacterium | reverse complement strand
ATCGTGCCCACGTTCACGTGGGGCTTCTTGCGCTCGAACTTTTCCTTTGCCATTTGTGCAAATCCTCAGGGGTAGATAGGGGTATGGATATGGGGGCTTGGGGATCAAGGGCCAAGGACTAACAGCCCTTGGCCCCGCTCCATCAGCCCTTCTTCATCGCCGCTTCGGCGATGTTGGCCGGGGCTTCGGCGTAGTGGTCGAACTCCATCGTGAAGGTGGCGCGGCCCTGCGACATCGAACGCAGCGTGGTGGCGTAGCCAAACATTTCACCCAGCGGGATCATCGCATTGATGATCTTGCCCGACGGGCTGTCGTCCTGACCCTGCAAGATGCCGCGACGACGGCTGACGTCGCCCATCACATCACCCAGATAGTCTTCCGGGGTGACGATTTCGACCTTCATCATCGGCTCCAGCAGCACCGGCTTGGCCTTGTGGAAACCTTCCTTGAAGCCCATCGAACCGGCGATCTTGAACGCCATTTCCGAGGAGTCAACTTCGTGGTAGGAGCCATCAACCAGACGCACCTTGATGTCAACGATCGGGTAGCCGGCCAGGATGCCGTTGGCCATCGCTTCCTGGATGCCCTTATCAACGGCTGGGATGTATTCCTTCGGCACCACGCCGCCGACAATGGCGTTTTCAAACACGTAGCCTTCGCCCGGCTGCTGCGGCTGGATTTCCAGCCACACGTGGCCGAACTGGCCCTTACCGCCGGACTGACGGACAAACTTGCCTTCCGACTTCACCGCCTGGCGGATGGTTTCGCGGTAGGCCACCTGCGGCTTGCCGACGTTGGCTTCCACGTTGAACTCGCGCTTCATGCGGTCAACGATGATGTCCAGATGCAGCTCGCCCATGCCGGCGATGATGGTCTGGCCGGATTCTTCATCGGTACGCACGCGGAACGACGGGTCTTCCTGCGCCAAGCGGCCCAGTGCAACGCCCATCTTTTCCTGATCCGACTTGGTCTTCGGCTCCACCGCCATCGAGATCACCGGCTCCGGGAACACCATGCGTTCCAGCACGATCGGCGCATCCATGGCGCACAGGGTGTCGCCGGTGGTGACATCCTTCAGGCCCACGGCGGCGGCGATGTCACCGGCCAGCACTTCCTTGATTTCTTCGCGGTTGTTGGAGTGCATCTGCAACAGGCGGCCGATGCGCTCCTTCTTGCCCTTGACCGAGTTCAGCACTTGGTCACCGGCATTCAACACGCCCGAATAAACGCGGAAGAAGGTCAGCGAGCCGACGAACGGATCGGTGATGATCTTGAACGCCAGCGCCGAGAACGGCGATTTGTCGCTGGATTCGCGTGACAATTCCTTGGTTTCGTCATCGACATCGACGCCACGCACGGCCGGCACATCGACCGGCGACGGCAGCAGCTTGATGACGCCGTCAAGCATCGCCTGCACGCCCTTGTTCTTGAACGCCGAGCCGCAGAACATCGGCACGATCTCGGTCTTCAGGGTGCGCTCGCGCAGCGCGTTGACGATTTCGTCCTCGGTCAGCTCCTCGCCGCCCAAGTACTTGTCCATCAGCTCTTCGCTGGCTTCGGCCGCGCTTTCCACCATGTAGGCGCGCGCTTCTTCGGCAATTTCTTGCAGCTCGGCCGGGATGTCGCGGTATTCAAACGTCATGCCCTGCGAGGCGGTATCCCAATGGATCGCCTTCATTTTCAGCAGGTCAACCACGCCTTCAAAACCGTCTTCAGCACCGACCGGCACCTGCATCGGCACCGGCACCGCGCCCAAGCGCGACTTCAGCTGGTCACGCACCTTGAAGAAGTTGGCGCCAGTGCGGTCCATCTTGTTGACGAACGCGATGCGCGGCACTTCGTACTTGTTGGCCTGACGCCACACGGTCTCGGACTGCGGCTGCACGCCACCGACCGCACACAGCACGAACACCGCGCCGTCGAGCACGCGCAAGCTGCGCTCTACTTCGATGGTGAAGTCAACGTGGCCGGGGGTATCGATGATGTTGAAGCGGTGCTCCGGCATGGATTTATCCATGCCCTTCCAGAAGGCGGTGGTGGCTGCCGACTGGATGGTGATGCCGCGTTCCTGCTCTTGTTCCATCCAGTCCATGGTGGCGGCGCCGTCATGCACTTCGCCCAACTTGTGGCTCTTGCCGGTGTAGAACAGGATGCGCTCGGACGTGGTGGTCTTGCCGGCGTCGATGTGCGCCATGATGCCGAAATTGCGGTAACGCTCGATGGGAGTGGTACGGGCCACGGTCGTCTCTCTTTATGTGCTTGGATCGCCCGAAAAAACCGGGCTTTCAGATGGCCGGACGCCGCCCTTGGGGGCGGCATCCGGGTGAATTCGCGGAAAACGCAATCGAAACGGGGTTTCCGCGATGCATTCACCGGCAGGTGCCGATGCTTGCCACGGGCCATGATATGGGGCCCGTGTGACGCGATTACCAGCGGAAGTGCGCAAACGCCTTGTTGGCGTCGGCCATGCGGTGGGTTTCTTCGCGCTTCTTGATGGCGCCGCCACGGTTTTCCGAGGCATCCATCAGCTCGGCGGCCAGCTTGCGCGGCATCGAGTTTTCGCCACGCTTACGGGCGGATTCGATCAACCAACGCATCGCCAGCGCCATGCGACGCGAGGCGCGCACTTCAACCGGCACCTGATAGGTGGCACCGCCGACGCGACGCGATTTGACTTCGACGCTCGGCGCGACATTGCCAAGCGCCTTTTCGACCAACTCAAGCGCGTTGTCGTTCTTCTCGCCGATGACATCCATCGCGCCATAGACGATCTTTTCGGCGACGGACTTCTTGCCGCTCAGCATCACCATGTTGATGAAACGGGCGATGGTCTCGCTTCCGTGCTTGGGATCGGGCAGCACAGAACGCTGCGGAGTATTGCCTTTGCGGGACATTTCTATTCTCGTGTATCAGGGCGCCCCAAGGGACGCGGTGAGCAATTTCGATGTGGGCCGCCCGCGCATTGGCGCAGGCAGCACTGCAACATCAAGCCTTCGGACGCTTGGCGCCGTACTTGGAACGACGCTGGCGACGCTTGGCGACGCCGGCGGCATCGAGCGAGCCGCGCACGGTGTGGTAACGCACACCCGGCAGATCCTTCACGCGGCCGCCGCGGATCAGCACCACGCTGTGCTCCTGCAGGTTATGGCCTTCGCCACCGATGTAGGAAATGACTTCGTAGCCATTGGTCAAACGCACCTTGGCCACCTTGCGCATCGCCGAGTTCGGCTTCTTCGGGGTGGTGGTGTAGACGCGGGTGCAGACACCACGACGCTGCGGGCAATTCTGCAACGCAGGCGAGGTGCTCTTGTAGGTTTCAGGGCTGCGCGGCTTGCGCACAAGCTGATTGATGGTTGCCATGCTTTTCCAGTGATTCTCGGGCCGTTGGGCCTTGGGATTGAACGCCGCCCGTCAACTTTCGACAAACGGAGACAAAAAAGTATAGCCTGCGCATGACATTTCCGTCAACGCAAGCTGCTGATACGGTACGGGCCAGCGCCCAAAGCGCCACCACCGCACGACCCCGCGCATCCTTGTGCCGAACACGAAGAACCTCCTGTCCTTCTTTTCGGGTACTGGGTGGCTACTGCCACCGAAAACCGGGCAATGATAACCGCCCCACCCAAGACATGCAAGCCCTGCTGCTGCCAAAAACTGAACAGTCAACCCTGCTCACGACCTCGCCCACCGCAGATGCCGGCGCAGCCTTGGACGATTGACTACGTTGCAACGCCCAGCCTCAGCTTGGGCGGCGGGCCGCACACTGAAAGCACCTGCGCCCGAGAACCTGAACAGGCCACATGAGATATGGCGATGAGGCTTTCGTTTACGAAATCAGCACCAAGGCCAACCGGCCGCCCACGGCCTGCGATATACATCAAGCCGAAAGCCCTGTTGTAACCTCATCCACGGCTACTCACCCTGCGACGGAGGAGACTCCCCCATGACCCAAACCATTGATCCCATCAAACTCAAAGCAGCGGCTGAGTATTTGGAATGGGTACTCGAACAGTACCCGGAGAGTGAGGATGTGCAAGCACTACTGCATGGCTTGCTACCCCTAATTGAGGATGCTAAGGCCGGGAGGATAATGAGCCCAATAAGACGACTCGACATTCCAGGCGCCTATAATTTTGGAAACGGAATTTACACGAATTACAAAAACCCTAATGTAGAAGATGCTTATGTAGCATTTTCGAGGGAGGCACGTGGCGGCTTAAGTGATCAAGAGAAGCTCCTTCTTAGTGAGATGCAAGAGAGCCGAGAGGCCATGCGTAATGGAGGCGAGTCGTGAGCGAAGGCGGATTGACCCCCAAAAACACAAGGCAGCAACACTCAGCTCGAATTGCCGACAGCACTACGTTTAAAACACACGGGCTTGACGAGCAAGCGGCGGTTAGGTATCTGAGCACGGAAGAAGGCAAAGCGTTCTTCAATAGGCTTACTGAAGCGGATCCAGATGCTCCTCTGGAGAGAATAAAGGACCGTGCCATTATCCAACTCACCTCCGGCCGCGAACTCCCACGCATAGAAATGATCGACGAGCCGCTGGTCAAAATCGTCCCGCGCAGCACCACCGCTTCTCCCTATTCCCCCTTCTTCGCCAAACAATCCGAATTCGTGGATGCCGTGGCACGCGGCCACCAGCTCAACGACCGCTTTGGCCTACCCATTGCCAGCGAGGCCCCTGTCTACGATATCTAGGAAATCCGCCGCAAGGGGCCGGCCGAAGCCTTCGTCAGCCAGATCGCACCCACATCCAAGCTGGATGAGCAAATCACACGTGCTGGCGGGGCTACGCGACGCTCCGATCAAGCCATAATCTCCCTACGCCCGCAACCACACGCCTGCGATACACTCGGGCTGGAGATCAGGCACACACCTCAAGTCACGATTTACGCTGGAGAAGCGATATGGCGTTCGTCAACGAATTTATTCCCGCCGAGGACGTGGAAAAGTACCGCCTCAAAGAAATCGACAAGCACTTTATCGTCGGTGGCACCAACGCACGCGACTGGACGATCGACCGGGAGCGCGACATCTATCTAAGGAATGTCGCCAATGGCCGTGAGGACTGGCGCAACCAAACAGAGTGGACGTTTTATTGGCGTGGCGATGAATTGACATTGCGTCTAGATTTAATGGGCGGGAGGGGGGGGCGTGGCGAACCCGGTTGGTCGCATTGGAAGTTGGTTTGGCTCAACGGCAGTTACGGCTTGCCTGAACATTTGAAGGCACATAAAGAAGAAGTGCTTGAAACGTTAGAGGAAGCACTGCTGGCTTACAAGGATTTCGGTGTTTTTTCATCCAACACGGACTATAGCGTGACACTGGATATCGCCGAGGAGTGTGTGCTATGACTCCGCAGCTCACTGCAGAAGAAGCTATTTCTCTGCTGCGCCAACAACCGCTGGCCTACCAAACACCCGAGCAGTTACGCGTACTGGCGGGCCAAGTGGATGCGAACCCATCTGGGCGCATCACCGTGCTTTACAGCGGCCCCTCCGCCAAGGGTGTGGAATCATCGCAAATCATCAAATCGATGCTGGAGACGGGAGAAGATATCCGTGTCATCAATACCAGCGAAGCCGCCAAGCTGCTTCAATCCCGCGAATTCTTGAATTCAGTTGCCAAGGCATACGATGTCCCTGCCCGTCCGTTGATCGACGGCACCTACCGCGGCCCCGCCACCGAATGGCTTTATCACCCCACCCAAGGCCCGTGGGCCGATGCATCGGCCCGATTTGCCGATGCCACCGTGGGCGAAGTACGTACCATCGTTGGCGATGCTGACCCCGGCCGCGTGTTCGGCGCCACCGAGGTACCGCGCATTCTGGCCAACCCCAACGTCACCACCATTGAGGGCATTCCCCGCGAAGCCCTGCTGGCGCGTCAAGCCAGCCATGGCCCACAGGCGGCATTCGAGATGGTCGTGGCCAATTCACGCGAGCATGTGGCGCGGTTACGCGTGCCGGTGGATACGCCTGTCAACCATGCGGGGGCCTTGCTGCGCGATACCTACGGTGAACTGAAGCTGGACAGCCGTGAATATTTCTCGGCCACCCAGCTTGAAGGTAAGCCCCCCGCCTTCATCACCGAAACCCGCCCCTTGGCAAGCAATATGCACCCGCCCACACAGCATGCGCGCTCAGGCGCTGCCCATGTCGAAGCATGGCAGGTGGAACGGATACAAGGCGCCGCCATGCGCGCCCCAGCGATTGGTGGGCGGGCACTGCATGCCACCAGCGCTGCCGGCGTCGCGCTGATGGCCTACGATTTTGTCGATACTGGCCACCGGGTGGTGCAGTTGCGTGCGCAAGGCAATGAGGTGGGGGCGGATTCGGCACAGACGCATTTTATTGGCCGTAATGCCGGCGGTGCCTTGGGTGGTTTTTTGCTGGGTGCCGGCTATGGCGCGGCCACTGGGTCGTGGACGGGGCCGGGGGCGATTGCGACAGGGGTTATCGGCGGCATCGGCGGTGCTTATCTGGGCGACCGCTGGGCCGAGCAACAAGATACCGCACGCATCTATAGCCAAACCGACCGCAGCGGCAACCCGTGGACGCGGCAACCGGATGACCCGCAAGGCATATGGTCGCGCACAGAGCGGACACCAACGCCTACAGGTGGCTATCAGGAAACCCGGCTGGTCGCGGGTGGCCGCCTGCATGATGAGCTTAATTACCGCGCCGCCAATGATTCCTACGCGCTGGGCTTGGCCAACCCGCCCAAGCCGCAGGCACCGTTCCGCTTGGATGCCAGCGCCTCCACCCAGCCGGCTCGCTCGCCATATGAGACCGGCCGCGATTACGTACGCGATGCCCATAGCGGGCAATGGCAGCTTGAAATCAGCCAGAACATCGAGGGCCGCCTGCCTGTCACCCGCCATGAGCCGGTCAGTGCCGAGCAGGCCAATGCGCTAGAACTGCAATCGCAGGCGATCATTGCCCAGAACGCGGCCAATACACCGGCGGCGGTGGCGGCGCGCCACCAAATTGCGTTTGAGCAATTCAAATGGGGCGATTTCACCGCGCATGAGCCGATATCGCCTGCGATCATCCATGCGCGTACGCAAACGCAAACGCTTCAGGCCTCCGATGGCAATACCTACTCGCGAAACCCCGATGGTGAATGGAGCAGGCCCGGCCTGTTGTATGGCAGCCATCAGGCCCAGGGCAACCTGCGCGAAGAGTTGAGCCGCACTGGGAAAGCCAGCAAACCGGCTTGCAAGAAATGGCCGCGATGGCGGAAGTGGCACGCGCCAACCCAACCCCGACCGCAAGCGATCTGCGCGGCCAAGTTGCCGGTGCCTATGCACGCGCCGGGCAAGAGCCCAGCGATGCACGGATTGATGCGGCCACGGCCGCCGTGACACAACGCCACGCGCAAGACGGCTTCAACGGCACGCAAAATACTTATTTTTTGCAGGTACAGGCGGGTGGCGCGATTGCCACGATCAGCGGGCAGAACGACAAACGCATGGAGATCCTAAGCCTGACCACGGCCGAGGAAATCGAGCAGGCGCAAACGCGGCTGCCGCCCTCGCCGGAGATGCACCAGCCGCAGGCACCCCAACCAGCAGCCACACCATCGCCCAGCCCAATACAGCCGCAGCCCCCCAGCCAACCGCACAACCACGGGGGGCGCAGCCACTCGGCTTCTGGTGTTGCCGGGCATGCGGACGAGCCGCAGCGGGCGGCGGCCCAATCGCACAACGGGCACGCAGGTGATTTTGCCACCCAAGAGCACGCCGCATTGGCCCAGCAGCAGATCATCGACCAGCACGCCCGTTTGGCGGCCGAACGCGCCGCAACGCAACGCGAGGAAGAAGAGCGCGAGCAGAGACATGCGCCACACTCGGCAATAGCTCATGCCCAAGCCGGGCAAACCAACCCGTGGGATGAAACCGTGGCGGGCCGGTATATCAACCGCTACATGGATGCCGCCGAGCGCGGTAACGAGGCAGAAATGCTCAAATTATCTGAAGCCTACGCAGAAACACCGAAGTTCAAGGAATGGGAAGCGTGGGGAGAAGACAAGCTGCAGCAATTGGCGATTGAGCAGCAGCAACAACAACAGCAGATGCAGCACGAACAACACGCACGTGTATTGAGCCGCTGATAGAACCGAGACCAAGGACAGAGGACAGGCAGATGCAGCACGACGATTCCACGAATGATCTGCGCAACATGGCGGATTATCTGCAGAAAACCACCGGCCAACTTCTTGCCCATCACGCGTTGCAGAAAAAGCAGTTCGAGACGCAATCGCAAAAGCACGACCAGCAAACCCAGCTACTTGCCAACGCAGCGCAATCGGTATCGGGCAGCACACATCGGCTGATCAGCGAGACAGCCAGAGGCGTGCGTGATCAAACACGTGACGCCATTGCCGAAGGCATTGGCCAATCCTTCGAGCGCATCCGTGATGAAGCCAACCCACTGCTGCGTGAACTGCGCGCCACGGCCGCCGAATTGGCGGCAGAGCGAAAACACCTGGCACACGACCGGCGCAAATTTGTCTGGGTTGGGCTGGCCTGTCTTGGTACGGGTGCCGTGCTCGCGGCTATCGGGTCGGGGGCCTACAGCTGGGCAAAATTGAAAGAAGCACGGCAAGCCGAACAAACCCTCGGGCATTTGCGTGCTTACTCTGCATTGCAAATCGCACGTTGCGGGGAAAATTACTGCGCCAACATCAATCAACAAGAAAAGGTTGAGCACGCAGGCAAGACGTACTACCGAATCCGCGCTCAAGAGCCGGAATAAAGAAAGCCTGGAAAGGCCATTCTGGTGCTGTCAACGCAAAAAACGGCCGAGTTGCCCCGGCCGTTTGATGCTGTCAACGCTTGCGATCAGGCGTTATCGCCATCCTCGATCATGATCTGCTCGACCGGGGTTTCATCGACTACGGTAGCCGCTTCGCCGGTCAGCACGTCCATGTCGGCGGCGGTCAGGCCGGCGGCATTGCGACGGCGCTGGGCGTGGTAGGCCAAGCCGGTGCCGGCCGGGATCAGGCGGCCGACGATCACGTTTTCCTTCAGGCCGCGCAGGCTATCGCGGGTGCCGCGCACGGCCGCCTCGGTCAGCACGCGGGTGGTCTCTTGGAAGGAGGCCGCGGAGATGAAGGATTCGGTTGCCAACGAGGCCTTGGTGATGCCCAGCAACACCGGCTGATATTTCGCCGGCAGCTCGTTACGGGTATCGGCCTTGTCGTTGTCCTCGATCACGCGCTGGCGCTCGGCCTGCTCGCCCACCAGATAACGGGTATCGCCAGCATCAGTGATTTCAACCTTGCGCAGCATCTGGCGAACGATCACTTCGATGTGCTTGTCGTTGATCTTCACGCCCTGCAGGCGGTAGACGTCCTGGATTTCCTTGGTGAGGTAGGCGGCCAGCTCCTCGACACCCTTCAGGCGCAGGATGTCTTGCGGGTTCGGCTCGCCATCCACTACGGTTTCACCCTTCTCGACGTGCTCGCCTTCAAACACGATGATCTGGCGATACTTCGGGATCAGCTCTTCGTGATCGATGCCATCCGGCCCCTTGATGATCAGGCGTTGCTTGCCCTTGGTGTCCTTGCCGAAGCTGACCACACCGGAGATCTCGGCGAGGATCGCCGGGTCCTTCGGCTTGCGCGCTTCGAACAGATCGGCCACGCGCGGCAGACCGCCGGTGATGTCGCGGGTCTTGGAGGCTTCCTGCGGGATCTTGGCCACCACATCACCCACGCCGACGGCGGCACCGTCTTGCAGGTTGACGATCGAACGCGGCGGCAGCATGTACTGGGCCGGCAGATCGGTGCCCGGGATGTTGAGATCCTTGCCGTTCTTGTCGACGATGCGCACCAACGGGCGCAGGTCCTTGCCCTGCGAGCCGCGACGCTTCGGATCGGTGATTTCGCGCGAGGCGAGGCCGGTCAGGTCGTCGGTCTTTTCGATCACGGTGACGCCATCGATGAAGTCATAGAAGCGCACGAAACCGGCCACTTCCGAGACGATCGGGTGGTTATGCGGGTCCCAGTTGGCGATGGTCTGGCCGGCCTTGATCTCGGCACTGTCTTTGACATTGATCATCGCGCCGTAAGGCAGCTTGTAACGCTCGCGCTCGCGGCCGTGGTCGTCGAGCACCGAGAGTTCGCCCGAGCGCGAGACGGCCACCAGGCCACCATTTTCCTGCTCGACCGATTTCAAGTTGTTGAACTTGACCGAGCCGGTGGTCTTGACCGTGATGTTGTCGATCGCCGCCGCACGCGATGCCGCACCACCGATGTGGAAGGTACGCATGGTGAGCTGGGTGCCCGGCTCGCCGATCGACTGCGCGGCAACCACGCCGACTGCTTCGCCCATGTTGACGATATGGCCACGGCCCAAGTCGCGGCCATAGCAATGGGCGCAAACGCCAAACGGTGCTTCGCAGGTGATGGTGGAGCGCACTTGGATGGTCTGCACGCCAGCATCTTCAAGCTTCTGCACCCAGGCTTCATCAAGCAGGGTATTGCGGGTGACGATCGGGTCTTCATCGTTGCCCGGCAGGAACACATCCTCGGCCACGACGCGGCCCAGCACGCGCTCGCGCAGCGGCTCAACCACGTCGCCGCCTTCGACGATTGGGGTCATGGTCAGGCCATGCAAGGTGCCGCAATCGGTTTCGGTGATCACCACATCCTGCGCCACGTCCACCAGACGACGGGTCAGGTAACCGGAGTTCGCCGTCTTCAGCGCGGTATCGGCCAAGCCTTTACGCGCACCGTGGGTCGAGATGAAGTACTGCAGGACGTTCAGGCCTTCGCGGAAGTTGGCGGTGATCGGGGTCTCGATGATCGAGCCATCCGGCTTGGCCATCAGGCCACGCATGCCGGCCAACTGGCGGATCTGCGCCTGGCTACCACGCGCGCCGGAATCGGCCATGATGTAGATCGAGTTCATCGACTTTTGATCGACCAAATCGCCTTCGGCGTTTTCGACTTTCTCGGTGCCGATGGTGTCCATCATCGCCTTGGCCACGCGCTCATTGGTGCGCGACCAAATATCGACCACCTTGTTGTAGCGCTCGCCGCCGGTGACCAAGCCGCTCTGGTACTGCTGCTGGATTTCCAGCACCTCGGCTTCGGCCTCGTCGAGGATGCCGGCCTTCTCGACCGGGATGATCATGTCGTCGATACCGATCGACACGCCAGCACGGGTAGCGTAGGAGAAGCCGGTGTACATCAGCTGGTCGGCAAACACCACGGTGTCCTTCAGGCCCAGCTCACGGTAACAGGTGTTGATCAAGCGGCTGATCGCCTTCTTGTTCAACTCCGTGTTGACCAGCGCGTAGGACAGGCCCTTCGGCAGGATGTCGGCCAACAGCGCGCGGCCCACGGTGGTATCAACCACCGAGGTCGTGGCGACGCGCTCGCCATCATCGTTTTGCACGTATTCGGTGATGCGCACCTTGACCTTGGCGTGCAGCTCAACCACGCGGTTGTCGTAGGCGCGCTTGACTTCGGCCACGTTGGCAAATGCCATGCCCTCGCCCGCCTTGTTTTCCAGCGCGCGGGTCATGTAGTACAGGCCCAACACCACGTCCTGCGAGGGCACGATGATCGGCTCGCCGTTGGCCGGCGACAGGATGTTGTTGGTGGACATCATCAGCGCGCGCGCTTC
>JAUNTK010000091.1 GCA_030538735.1 Pseudomonadota bacterium | reverse complement strand
GCGCCAACTCTACGGCCTGACCATGCACAGCGAGCGCCCCGGCCACCGCATGTATGAGCAATGGCACCCGCTGGGCATCGTCGGCGTGATCTCGGCGTTCAACTTCCCGGTCGCGGTCTGGGCGTGGAACAGCTTTATCGCCGCGGTCTGCGGCAACGTGACCGTGTGGAAGCCCTCGCCCAAGACCCCGCTGACCGCGATTGCCTCGATGAAAATCTGCAACGAGGCGCTGAAGAAAGGCGGCTTCCCCGATATCTTCTTCCTGTTCAACGATGCCGGCACCGATTTGGCGCAGGATTTTGTCGATGACAAGCGCGTGGCATTGGTCAGCTTCACCGGCAGCACCAAAGTCGGCCGCAGCGTGGGCGAGCGCGTCGCCCGCCGCTTGGGCAAGAGCCTGCTGGAGTTGGGCGGCAACAACGCGATCATCATGGATGAAACCGCCGAGGTGAAACTGGCGATCCCGGCCATCGTGTTTGGCGCGGTCGGCACCTGCGGCCAACGCTGCACCAGCACCCGCCGCCTGATCGTGCACGAATCGCTGTACGACGATGTGCTGGCCAAGCTGGTCAGCGCCTACCAACAAGTCGAAGGCAAGATCGGCGACCCGACCGACCCGAAAAATCTGGTGGGCCCGCTCAATTCCTCCGATGCCGTCGATGCCTTCCTCGATTCGATTGCCGCGGCCAGGAAAGCCGGTGGCACGATCGAAGTAGGCGGCACCGCGATTGAGGGCAACGGTTATTTCGTCAAGCCCGCCATCGTCACCGGCTTGGGCAACGATTGCGAAGTGGTGCAGCACGAAACCTTCGCGCCGATCCTGTACGTGATGAAGTATTCCGATCTCGATCAAGCCATCGAGATGCAGAACGCCGTGCCGCAAGGTTTGTCCTCGGCGATCTTCACCACCAACCTCAAGCGCGCCGAGCAATTCCTTGCCGCGTGGGGCTCGGATTGCGGTATCGCCAATGTCAATATCGGCACCTCGGGCGCGGAAATCGGCGGTGCCTTCGGTGGCGAAAAAGATACCGGCGGTGGCCGTGAATCGGGCAGCGATGCGTGGAAGGCCTATATGCGCCGGCAAACCAATACCATCAACTATTCCGACGCACTGCCGCTGGCACAGGGCATCAAGTTCGATTTCTGAGTGAGGCTGCGCGCATGAGCACACCCGATCCACACACCCCGCCGCCGCAAATGGCGCAGCCGCTACCGCTGCGCCAAACCAACGTAATGGCCGTAATCGGCCTGGTCAGCGGGATCCTGTCGTGGATCCTGCTGCCCTTCATCGGCGCAATCGTCGCGGTCATCACCGGGCATATGGCGCGCAAGGAAATCCGCCTTGCGCCTGATCACTTCGAGGGCGATGCGATGGCGGTGATCGGGCTGGTGCTGGGCTATTTGCAACTGGCGCTAACCGTGCTCAGTATTCTTTTCATCATCGTGATGGTGCTGTTTTTCGGTGGCATCGCTTGGCTGGCCGCACTCAACTAAGGCTCTACATCCCCCGTGTATAGCGCGCTCCGACCTTATCTGTTTCGCATCGATCCCGAACGCGCGCACGGGCTGGCGCTGGGCTGGGGCGATTTTGCCCACCGCAGCGGCTTGGGCCGGCTGTTGTTGCCAAAAACGCCTACGCCTTTCCCCACCCGCGCATTGGGCCTCAGCTTCCCCAACCCGGTCGGCTTGGCCGCGGGCCTCGATAAAAACGGCGAGCACATCGACAGCCTGTTCGCGCTGGGCTTCGGTTTCATCGAGATCGGCACGGTCACGCCGCGCCCGCAAGTGGGCAACCCGCAACCGCGCCTGTTCCGCCTGCCCGAGCATCGCGCCATCATCAACCGGATGGGCTTCAACAATGCCGGGGTCGATGCGTTGGTGAAAAATGTCGAGGCGGTGAAATCCCGCCCCGGCCTGCTCGGCATCAATATCGGCAAAAACAAGGACACCGCCAACGAGGATGCGGCCCGCGATTACCTGCATTGTTTGCAGCGCGTGTATGCGCTGGCCGATTACGTCACCGTCAATATCTCCTCGCCCAACACCGCGGGCCTGCGCGAATTGCAGGAAGAACAGGCATTGCGCAGCCTGATTTCCACCTTGCTTGATGCGCGCGAAACGCTGGCCGCACAACACGGCCGGCGCGTGCCGATGCTGGTCAAGGTGGCACCGGATTTAAGCGACGAAGACATCGATGCCGCCGCCCGCGTGCTGGGCGATCTGGGCGTCGATGGGGTGATCGCCACCAATACCACGGTGGCGCGGATTGCCATCCAACAGCATCCGCTGGCACACGAAGCCGGCGGCTTATCCGGTGCGCCGGTGCTGGGGCGCTCCACCGCCACCCTGCGCCGGCTGCGCACCCGGCTGCCGGAATCGGTGCCGCTGATCGGCGTCGGCGGCATCCTCTCCGGTGCCGATGCCGTAGCCAAGACCGTTGCCGGTGCCGAGCTGATCCAGCTCTACAGCGGCTTGATCTATCGCGGCCCGAAATTGATCGGCGAATGCGTCGAGGCGATCCGCCGCCGCAAAGAAGCCCCCAGCGGCGGTTATGCCGCCCTGCGATGAGTATGCCCGGCCCACGCATCGCATCATTTGGCCCGCTTCCCAATACCTTCGGCATCCGCGCGACGGTTGATCGCTTGTTTGAGGTTGATGATGTCGATGCGTTGCCGCAGGTACTTGCACAAGCCGGGCGCGATGCGCTGATCGTCGGCAGCGGCAGCAATTTGTTGCCAGTAGCCGAGCAGATCGACTGCGTGGTGCAGCCCAGCGATGCCCGCATCGAATTGATCGAAGCCAATACCGACGATGTGTTGATCCGGGTCAGCGCCGGCTGCATCTGGCATGCGCTGGTGATGCACAGCATCGCGCAAGGCTGGTTTGGCCTGGAAAACCTCGCCCTGATTCCCGGCACCGTGGGCGCCGCACCCATCCAGAACATCGGCGCCTACGGGGTTGAAGTGATGGATTTGATCGAATCGGTGCAGGTGCATGACCGGCACAGTGGCGAAACCCGCTGGTGGCCGCATGACGAATGCGGCTTCTCCTATCGCGATAGCGCGTTCAAGGCTGATCCGCAACGCCATGCGGTGCTGCGGGTGGATTTCCGCCTATCGCGCACGCCCAAATTGACGCTCAACTACGCCGGGATCGGCGATGAACTGGCCGCGGCCGGCATCAACACCCCCACCGCGCGCGATGTCGCCAATGCCGTCATCGCGCTACGCCGACGCAAACTGCCCGACCCCGCCGTGACCGGCAATGCTGGCAGCTTCTTCAAGAACCCGATTGTTGATCTCGCGCAGGTGTCGAAACTGCAATCCGATCACCCCACGCTGCCGATATTTCCAAGCGGCGATCCCGCCACCCGCAAACTATCCGCCGCTTGGTTGATCGACCAATGCGGCTGGAAAGGCGCACGCGAGGGCGATGCCGGGGTCTCGCCCGGCCATGCGCTGGTGCTGGTCAATCACGGCGCGGCGCGTGGGGCCGACATCCTGCAGTTGGCGCGGCGGGTGGCCGAATCGGTGCAGCAGCGCTTCGGCGTCGCGATCGAGCCGGAACCACGCCTCATCGGCGCGCACTGGTGAGCCGCCCATCCAACCCACATCTGCATGCCGCCCTGCTGATGCTGGGCAGCACCGTGTTGTTCGCCTTGATGGTAGTGATGATCCGGTTGGCCTCGCAAAGCCTGCACACCTTCGAGGTGGCGTTTTTCCGCAATTTCTTTGGCCTGCTGGCGGCCCTGCCCCTGCTGATCAAACATGGCCCCGGCCTCTTGCGCACCACCCAGTTGCCGCGCTATTTCTTCCGCTGCTTCATCGGCGTACTCTCGATGTTCTGCGGATTCTGGGCGATCGGCCATCTGCCGCTGGCGCAGGCGGTTTCGCTTTCGTATTCAACGCCGATCTTCGTCACCATCGCCGCGGTATTCCTGCTTGGCGAACAGGTACGCGCGCGGCGCTGGCTGGCGGTGGCGATGGGCTTCATCGGCGTGCTGGTGATCGTCCGGCCCGGCTCCACCGAATTCAGCGCCAACATGCTGATCGCGGTGGCCGCCGCTGTGCTCTCGGGCATCGTCGCGATCCAGATCAAGCAACTGTCGAAAACCGAACCCGCCGACCGCATCGTGTTCTACACCACCCTGATCTGGGTACCGATGTCGCTGATCCCGGCGCTGTTTGTCTGGCAATGGCCGCAGGGCATCGTCTGGCTCTACGCGATTGCCGCCGGCCTGTTTGGTACCGGCGGCCACATGCTGTGGACGCGGGCGCTGAAGATCGGCGAAGTCTCGGCACTGACCCCGATCAGCTTCATGCAATTGCCGATCGTCGCCATCGCCGGCTGGCTGCTGTTTGATGAGAATGTTGACCGCTGGACGCTGGCCGGCGCGGCGATCATCTTCGGTGCCAACGCCTATATCGCCCACCGCGAAGCCCGCCTCGCCCGCCGGCAAGCGACCCATGCGCCGGTGGAGGCGGCCAAGCCGGGTAATTAGGCTTCGCCCGCCCCCTGCCGCTGATCGGCTATTTGCCTACGCCGTGCA
Organism: Pseudomonadota bacterium; assembly: GCA_030538735.1. Lineage (GTDB taxonomy): Bacteria > Pseudomonadota > Gammaproteobacteria > Xanthomonadales > Xanthomonadaceae > Solilutibacter. The sequence continues at coordinate 7,129 of JAUNTK010000091.1, read as the reverse complement.
GACGCATCGCCACGATGCGCAAACCCGACCTCCGCCAGCAAACGCCGACAACATGCCTTCTTCACCCACAAGGCTTAGACTTGTGCAAACCCAGCTATCGGTGCAGGGCAATGACGCAACCGGATACGAGCAACCACACCCTACCCATGACGCGGGCCGGTGATGGCCCGAGGGTCGCAAACAGCACTAGCACTGGCCCACACGCATTTGTCTTGATTGCGTATGGCGATGGCATCGGGCACAGGCTGGATATCGGCGATATGCCGATAATGATTGGACGTGGCGAGGATGCCGCCATGCGCATCAACCATCCCAGTGTTTCCCGCCGTCAATGCCTGATCTGGCGCGATGGCGATGACTTCCGTATCCGTGATCTGGGTGCTACCAACCCCACGCAGCTCAATCACGGCATCATCATCAGCGAGGCCGTATTGCACGATGGCGACCACATCACGCTGGGTGAATGTGTTTTGAAGTTCATCACTGGCGGCAACCCCGAGGCGCGTTATCACGAGGAAATCTATCGCCTGGCCGTGCAAGACCCATTGACGGGGCTGGATAATCGCCGCCATTTTCTTGATGCAATGGATCGTGAAATCGCCCGCGCGATCCGCTATATGCGGCCGCTGTCGTTGTGTATGGCCGATATCGACTTGTTCAATTCGATCAACGATCAATACGGTCACGTCGCAGGCGATCGGCTATTGCGTCAAGTTGCCGGGGTGCTGCGCAGCAGTTCGCGTGCGGATGATGTATCGGGCCGGATCGGCGGCGAGGAATTCGCCCTGCTGCTGCCCGAAACCAAGCCAGAGACCGCATTTGAATTGGCCGAACGGCTGCGCAAACTGGTCGAAGGCAGCGCGTTTCACGTGGCGGATGCCAAGCTCAACGTCACCATCAGCATCGGTGTGTGCAGCATGTCGGATACGCTCAACACGCGATCGGGCCTGTTTGCCGCCGCCAACGAGGCACTCGATCGCGCCAAACAACAGGGCCGTAATCGGGTCTGCATCGGCGGAGCTGACACGAGCGCCCCGGATAACCCAGCGGCAGCATGCCGCTGAAATTCATCCGCTAGATTGGCGCTGCTTGCTCTTGGCATCCGATGCCAGCAATTCATCCAGCCACGGCGGTGTTCTCCCGGCAGGGTCGCGCGCCGCCAACCATGCCTGCAGATACTGGCGATGAACGGCCTCGGCCTGCTGCCAGTCGCCGGCTTCGCGCAACCAGATCACCAGATTGGCTGCGGCTTCTACGGTGGCCCCCGAGTCGGGGCCGCGCACCTCGGCACTCAATGCCAGCACCTCACGCATAGCCGATATTGCCTCGGCCGAACGCCCGAGCCGATACAGCACAACCGCACGAAAGTGCATGACTTGCAGGGTCTGCGGATGTTTTTCGCCCATGACCTCGCGCGACAACGGCAGCACTTCGTCGATCAAACCGATCACCTCACGCCAGCGGTTGGCCTGCACCCGCGTCGCGATCTGATTGGTGCGTATGAACACGGTATCCGGATGCCGGGGGCCCAGTATTCGGGTGCGTGTTTGAGCCACCTCGTCCTGCAATTTGATCGCCTCGTCGAAGCGCCGCATCCGGGCATACGTACTCGCCAGATTCAATTTGGCTTTTTGACTTTCGATGCTGGCGCTGCCGGCGATGCGCTCAACCGCTTCCAATACCGTCAGCTGCAACTCCAATCCCGCCTGCAACTCTCGGGAGTCGGTCAGCATTGTGCCTAGATTGAGACGCTGGGACAGGGTTACCGGATGCTCACTGCCGCGCAGGCGTGTTGAAGCGTCCACCACGTGACGCTGCAACTGCACTGCGGATTCCGCGTCACCGCTCATAACCCGCATGATGGCCAGCCGTTGCAGCAGCGCCAGATCATCCAGACGCTCGGACCCCGGCGCTATCGGGCAGGATTTCAGCCATTGCTCCAACAGCTCACGACCGGCCTTGGCCTCGCCCATCCGGGCAATCCATTGCGCCAGATCGATGCTGACATCACGAGCCAGCTCACTGCATGTGGGATAGGATTGTCTGGCCGTATCCAGCGCTTGCTGCAGGATTGCCCGGCCGGCAGCACGATCACCGCTGGCCGCCAGTGCATCCCCCTCGGCGGCCAGCAATTGCAGACGCAGGATATCGTTGGCCGGTAGCGCACTTGCCTGCTGCAGTGTGGCCCGCACCAATGGCAAAAGTTGCGCATCCCCACTGATTTGGCTGAGCGCATGTATCTGCAGCCTGCGGGTATCGAGCGTGCGACGATCACCCGCCCCGAACATCGCTTGCTGGTAGGCAGCGACCTTGCCGAAGTCACTGGCAGCCTGTTGGTACATGCCCAGCGCATGACGCACTTTCGCGATCGACAGCCGCAGCTGGTTGGCAAGTGCAGGTTCCAAGCTGAAATCGCGTTCGATTGCTGCCTCGGCCACAGCGATGATGTTCTGATCGATCATCTGGCGCGCGATATCGGCACGATCAAGCGCGGCCAGATCGTCCCGTAGGCGCGCGATGTCCGGGTCATGATGCCGTTGCGCCTGGGCAAGCAATTGCTCGCCCATCACCTGCCCCATTGACGCCGTATCAATCCCCTCCAGCATGTTCTGCTGGAAAGCCACCACTTTCTCCAGGTTCGCACTGCGTTGCTCGGCCAGCGTGCGTTGCACCTGGGCTTCGCGCAGGCCGTAGAGCGAGACCATCAAGCCGGCCAGCAGTGCGCAAACGACAGTACCGGCGGCAACAACCGCCACCCGATGACGCTTGATGAACTTGCCCCAGACATAAGGCCGTGACTGTGGCACCGCCAGCACGGGCTGGCCATCCAGATAACGACGCAAATCCGCGACCAGCGCCGACACCGATGAATAACGCTCATCGCGCTCATGCTGCAGCGCCTTGTCGATGACCCAATCCAATTCTCGGCGCAACAGCTTGCAGACCTGCCCGATGCTGAGCCCGGATGCGGCTTCAAGACGTTTGATTTCCGCAGGCCGCAGGGTGCGTAGCCGTTCCGATGCCTTCGCTATGGTGTGCGGCGTACCGGTAACCGTTTCGCCACCACGCGCCGGACGCGATCCGGTCAGCAGCTCATGCAGCATTACGCCCAGTGCATAGACATCACTGCGGGTATCGGTTGTGCCGCTGCCGGCCTGCTCCGGGCTCATGTAATCCGGGGTACCGGATGCTTCATCGGTGCCGTCTTCGCTGGTGCTGGCGATACCGAAATCGATGATCTTCGGCAGCGCCCGGCCATCCACTTCGGTGACCAGCACATTGCCGGGCTTCAAATCGCGATGGATGACACCTTTTTGGTGGGCATACTGCACACCTTCACAGACTTGGATAAACAAAGCCAGTCGCTCATCCAGCCCAATTTTGTGTTGGTCACACCATTGGTTGATCGGTTGGCCGTCGATGTACTCCATCACGAAGTAGGGATGGCCTTCGACGGTGGTGCCCGCATCATGGATCTGCGCGATGGATGGGTGCTGCATCTGGGCAAGCACCTGCCGCTCAAGCTCGAAGCGCAGCAAATGCTGCGGATCCATGCGCTGGCGATGCAGCAGTTTCAGTGCGACTCGGCGTCGTACAGGCTCGATCTGGTCGGCCAGATACACCTCGCCCATGCCGCCACGCCCAAGCACGCGCACGATGCGATAGCGATCAAGCCGCGCGCCGGGCGCCAGCATCGCGGCCTGAGATGCATCGCTTGCGTCTGCCTGCCCGCCGAGCAATTCAGTGCGTGCATCATCCCCGGTTCTATTCACCACTTCACCCCACCTCGGCAATCTGCATCAACATCCGGCATGGATGCCATATTGTCGCAATCATCTTAGACTTGAGCGTCGAAAGTTGATCCCCCGCGATGACAGATCCCGACCAATCCACGCCGCGCACCCGCCTGAGCGATGGGCCGCGACAGGCCGCCGCCGACGGCAAAGCCTGTGTGATCGTCATTTTCGGCGAAGGCATCGGCCGGCGCGCCGATATCGGGCCGCTGTCCACGGTGGTGGGCCGTGGCGAGGATGCCGACCTGCGCATCGACAACATCAGCGTATCCCGCCAGCACTGCCAGATCTGGCGGGATACGGATGTTTTCCGCATCCGTGACCTGGGGGCGACCAATCCGACCCAACTCAATGAGCGCGTCATCAAAGAGGCGATCCTGCTTGATGGCGATCACATCACGGTTGGTGAATGCATCCTCAAATTCATCAGCAATACCAGCCCGGAAGCGCAGTATCACGAGGAAATCCACCAGCTGGCGGTTCAAGACCCGCTGACCGGGCTCAGCAACCGCCGCCATTTCATCGATGTGGTGGAACACGCGATCGCGCGTGCCGCACGCCATGCGCAGCCATTGGCGTTTTGCATCATCGATATCGACCATTTCAAATCCATCAATGACGTGCATGGCCACCTTGAGGGTGATCGGGTGCTGCGTGATGTGGCCGATACCCTGCGCAGCCTGCTGCGTGCCAATGACATCCTAGGCCGGATCGGCGGCGAGGAGTTCGGCCTGTTGCTGCCCGAGACCGGGCCAGAGGCGGCGCTGGAAATTGCCGAACGCCTGCGCGTCGCCGTGCAGCAAGCCGCCTGCGAGGCAGGCAGCAGCGCACTGGGCGTAACCATCAGCATCGGGATGGCCACGCTTGGCGGTGACATGCAAACACGCTCCAGCCTGATGGCCAGCGCCGATGCCGCGCTGTATCGCGCCAAGGCGGCCGGCCGCAACCGGGTCTGCGCGGATGATTACTTGGCTTAAGCCAGCTTGCGCGTGGCAAACAGCACAAGATAGACGCCCACCACCCACGCCAGCGCCGCCGACCAGCCGGCCAGAATATCGCTGGGGTAATGCACGCCCAGATACAGCCGCGAGATGCCGACCATCGGCACAAAGATCGCCATCACCACGATGACCGGCCAGCGCCAGCGCGTGGGCCACGCCAGCAGCAGCAAGACGGCGGCGAGTGTCATCGAGCCCATCGCGTGGCCGCTGGGGAAGCTGTAGGTACCTTCCGGCTCGATGGATTCCCACAAGCTGGGCCGCGCCCGGCCAAAGTAATGCTTGGCCGCGACATTGAGTATCGCCGAGCCGCCCAACGCGATGCCGGCAAACAAGCCCTCGCGCCATTTGCGTTTGAATGCCAACACCAGCACCAAGGCGATATCAATCGGGATCACACCCCACTCGTAACCGATCCTGGAGAAAAACAAAAAGACCGCATCCCAGGTTTCGCTATGCCGCGCATGCAGCCATTGCAGAATTGGCTTATCGAAGAAGAAGGTCTCGCCTTCGCGCACCTCATCGGCCAACTCGCCAAACAACCAAAGCGGCAACAACAAGGCGGCAAACAATATGACCAAGCGCAGGCCGTGCCGGCGCAGCGCATCAATACCGTAACGTGCGCCCTCGCCAAGCCCCTTGAGTGGCTTAGTCCGCGCGGGCGGTGTAGCGTTTTTCGACATAGGCATCGATGATCGCGATGAACTCGTTGGCGATATTGTCGCCACGCAGGGTGACGGTCTTTTCACCATCGACAAACACTGGCGCCGCCGGTGTCTCGCCCGTCCCCGGCAAGGAAATACCGATATTGGCGTGGCGCGATTCACCCGGCCCATTGACGATGCAGCCCATCACCGCCAGCGTCATGTTCTCCGCACCGGGGTGTTTGATCTTCCATTCCGGCATCCGGCCACGCACATGGTTTTGCACCACACCGGCCAATTCCTGGAAAAACTCGCTGGTGGTGCGGCCGCAGCCCGGGCAGGCGGTGACCATCGGCGTGAACGCGCGCAGCCCCATCGTTTGCAGCAACTCCTGCGCCACGATCACTTCCTGCGTGCGCGAGGCACCCGGCTCGGGCGTGAGCGAAATGCGGATGGTGTCGCCGATGCCTTCTTGCAGCAGCACCGCCAACGCCGCACTGGATGCCACCATGCCCTTGCTGCCGATGCCGGCCTCGGTCAGGCCCAGATGCAGGGCGAAATCGCTGCGCTGGGCCAGATCGCGATACACCGCGACCAGCTCCTGCACGCCACTGACTTTGGCCGAGAGGATGATGTTCTGTGCCGGCAAGCCGATCTCCACCGCCCGATGCGCGGAATCCAGCGCACTCCTGATCAGCGCCTCGCGCAGCACCCGCCCAGCATCCCACGGCTCGGCGCGCAAGGCGTTTTCATCCATCAAGGTGGCGGCCAATGATTGATCCAGCGAGCCCCAATTGGCACCGATGCGCACCGGCTTCTGGTACTGGATGGCGAACTCGATCAACTGGGCGAATTGGCTATCGCGCTTCTTGCCAAAGCCGACATTGCCGGGGTTGATCCGATACTTGGCTAATGCCTCGGCACACGCCGGTTCGTTGCTTAGCAAGGTGTGGCCGTTGTAATGGAAGTCGCCGATGATCGGCACCTCGATCCCCATCATCGCCAGCTTGTCAACGATGCGCGGCACCGCCGCAGCCGATTCGGCATTGTTCACTGTCACCCGCACCAACTCGGAACCGGCGCGCCACAACTCGGCGACCTGCTTGACGGTCGAAGCGATATCCGCAGTATCGGTATTGGTCATCGATTGCACCACCACCGGCGCATCGCCACCCACGATCACCTTGCCGATGGCAACGGCGCGCGTGGCATGACGCGGAGATGGGCCGAAGCCGGGCGGTTCTGGAAGCGGCAGCGATAGATTCATGGGCGAATTGTAGCGATGCCCACCGCGCCGTGTTTGGCAAAACCCACCGCCATCGGGCCGCCACATTCCAGCCATCCCGTATCCTTGCCCGATGCAAGACGACAGCCCCGATGCCATCCTCAGCCCCAGCCAGCTCAACACGCTGGCGCGCAACGTGCTTGAAGATACCTTCCCGCTGATCTGGGTCGAGGCCGAGCTGGGCACGGTGGCGCGGCCATCTTCCGGCCATCTATACCTGACGCTAAAAGACGCCCGTGCCCAGGTGCGGGCGGCGATGTTCAAGCCGAAATCAACTTGGCTCAAATTCATCCCGCGCGAAGGTATGCGGGTGCTGGCGCGTGGCCGGCTGACGCTGTACGAAGCGCGTGGCGAATACCAATTGGTGCTCGACCATATGGAAGAGGCCGGCGAAGGCGCGCTGCGGCG
>JAUNTK010000090.1 GCA_030538735.1 Pseudomonadota bacterium | reverse complement strand
CCCGTGTGCTGGCATCGGCGGGCGCCGAAGTCACGCTGGCCGTGCGCAATGTCGAGGCAGGCCAGAAAGTTGCCGCCGACATCGCCAGCACCACGGGCAACGACAAGGTGCATGTCTTGCCGCTTGACCTCGCCGACCGCCGCAGCATCGATACGCTGATTGCCGCCTGGCAAGGGCCGCTGCACATCCTGGTCAACAACGCCGGTGTGATGGCCAGCCCCGAGGCGCGCACACCGGAAGGCTGGGAAAGCCAGTTCGCCACCAACCACCTCGGCCACTTTGCACTGGCGCTTGGCCTGCACCCGGCGATGAAGAAGGAAGGCGCGCGCGTGGTCGCGCTCAGCTCCAGCGGCCACCACCTCAGCCCCGTGGTGTTCGAAGACATCCATTTCGACATCCGCCCCTATGAAGCCTGGGCCGCCTACGGCCAGGCCAAGAGCGCCAACGCGCTGTTTGCCATCGAGGCCGCGCGCCGCTGGGCGGCCGACGGCATCACCGCCAACGCGGTCATGCCCGGCGCCATCAAGACCAATCTGCAGCGCCATACGGGCGAGCTGGTGTCGCCCGAGGAATACTGGAAAACCCCGCCACAAGGCGCGGCCACCTCGGTGCTGGTGGCGGCCTCGCCCCTGCTCGATGGGGTGACGGGCCGCTACTTCGCCGATTGCAACCAAGCCCTGCCGATCACCCGCAGCAACGGCAACCGCTTCGACGAAATGTCGCTGGTGGCGCACTGGGCCATCGACCCGCAGCTTGCCCAGCGCCTGTGGAACGTGTCGCTCGCCATGCTGGGCAAGGCATGAAGGAAGTTGCCGCCATGTCCAGCACCGAAGACCGCAACAAGGCCATCATCCGCCACATCTACGAGGCATCGGCCACCAACCCGAATGCCTTGGCCGAATTCATGCACGAGGAATTTGTTGAATATATCCCGCCCATTTTGCCGTGGGGCGGTGAGTACCGTGACATGAACGTATTCAAGACCGAGGTCATGCCGCAAGTGGCAGCGGCTCTGGATTTGAGCAGCTTGAATCTGGTCAGCGTTGCTGCCGATGGCGAGCATGTTGCGGTATTGATCCGTGGCCGCAGCAGCAAAGGCGACGCGCTATGGATTGCCGAACATTGGACGTTGCGGGATGAAAAAGTTACCAGCCTGCGCGTGTTTTATCACGACACCCGATTGTTGACCGATTGACTTCAATCCTTTGTGTCGCAGGTCCGCCATGGCCAATGGCATCACCATTCCATGAGCGGGCCTGCTTTGGAGGTTTGTGGTTGTCAAGCAGCAGCGGGTGATCAATCGATCAGCTTTCGGTGCGCTGGGCGGCAGCGGTAGTGAGAAAAGTCCCGTACCGATACAAGGCAATAATCATTGGCAAGGCCAGCAGTGCGCCAAAAACAACCAGAAGTGCCACGCGCTGTTCCATCCCGCCAAATTCGATTGCGTTGTTCGCAACAGACATGACGGCAAGGCATGTTTTGAAGGAATACAGTACGAACACCATCCGCCAAAACAGCTTTGATCCCAGCCGGATTGCACGAATGAAGCAGAAAAGCCCAACGATGGCGATCAGGTCAAGCAGTGTTGACGCGGTGCCGATGGCATGTGCGTCGGTCATTTGCCCGGAAAAAATCGTTGACAGCCCGATTATCCCCAGCACCGCCACCAGCGCGAAATACAGCCACCAAAACCGGCTTGGGCGATGGATGGCATCCAGCGAAGTGCGTGGTTTGGTTGTCCTCTCAGCGGCTGATTCGGTCATCGCGGGCTCCATCAGCAGGTCAACCGCGCGGGCCACGCCTGCTTGCACGGCGGAATGATGATGTGACCAACGCTATCACACGCGCTGGGTGGCGCGGAGGGGCGGGTTGCACTGCGCAAGGCGGCCACTTTATCCACGGCCATGTCACATGGCTTCGGGCAGGATCAAACCTCCAGGGAAACTCCGTACAACCCGCCGCGAAACGTCACCCCGACCAAAGCCGGGGTCCAATTTCCTTGTTGTTCAACCGTGTACAAGCCAGTGGATTGCGGCTTTTGCCGGAATGAGAGGGTGTTCAGAACGTCTTTGGCTGCCCGTCGTGCGGCAAAAACTGCCCACTTTATTAGGAGTAATTCATGAGCGAGAACAAAAAACGATTGGTGATTGTGGGGGCTTCGGGCATGGTCGGCGGGCACGCGCTGCACTACGCGCTTGCCCACCCGGATGTGGCACAGGTGACATCGATTGGCCGGCGGGCGCTGGATATCCAGCATCCCAAGCTGACGCAAGTACAGCACGGCGATTTCGGCGACTGCGCAGCGTTGGCCGATGCGTTGTCGGGGCAGGATGCGGCGGTGTTCTGTCTGGGCGCGTATACCGGCGCGGTTTCCGACGAAGAATTGCGCAAGACCAGTTGGGATTACCCGGTGGAGTTTGCCCGCGTGCTGCATGCGGCCAGCCCGGACGCAGCGTTCGCCTTCTTGAGCGGCTTGGGTGCCGACCCAACTGGGCGCAGCCGCGCGGCATTCGCGCGCTACAAGGGCGGCGCGGAAAAGGCGCTCGGTGAGATGGGGATCAAGGGTTTGTCGATCTTCCGCCCGGCGTACATCTATCCCGTCGAGCCGCGTGCGGAGCCCAATTTCAGCTATCGGTTGCTGCGCGGCATTTACCCGGTGTTTCGCCGCGTGTTTCCCGGCTCGGTGATTCCTTCCGATGATCTGGGCGAGGCGATGGTGACTACCGTACTGCGCAGCCGCGGCGAGGCATCGACGCAGGTGCTGGAAAACCGTGCTATCCAGGCGATTGCGCGGGCGTCTTGAGCGGGTGCGGCATCCATATCGGCCGGATGCGGGCGGCTTCAGGCATCGCTCGGGCGCAGGGCATCGATCACCACGCGGGTCGCGGGCGATACGCCACGCGCCGGGTAATAAAGGTGATAGCCCGCGTAGCTGATCGCGCAATCGTCCAGCACAGTTTGCAGCTGGCCATCGGCGATTGCGGCCTGCAGCAGGGTACGCGGCAGCCAGATCAGGCCATGCCCATCGCAGGCCGCCTTGATCAGCGTTTGCGATTCGTTGCTGATCAAGCGGCCCGCGGGGCGTATCTCGATGGTCTTGCCGACGCGGGAGGTGAACTCCCATTCCAGCAGGTTGTCGTGGGTGGGCAGCTTGAAGCCGAGGCAGGCATGGGTTTCCAGCTCACGCGGGGTGCGTGGGTGGCCATGCCGGGCGAAGTAGGCCGGGCTTGCGGCCACCGCCATCTGCAGATCGGGGCCGATGCGCGCGGCAATCATGTCCTTGGCGACATCGGCCCCCAGCCGCACGCCGATGTCGAAGCGCGCGGCGACGATATCGGTGAAGCGGTCCTCGCTGCAGACCTCCAGCAGCAGGCGCGGGTGGCTGGCCAGCAGCGGCGACAGGCGCGGCCAGATCACCGATTGCACGGCGAAATCCGGTGCGTTGATGCGTACCATGCCGGCGATCTCGTCGGCGTCTTCGAGCAGTTCCGACAGTGCCTGGGTGATGTCATCCAAACGCGGCGCAACGCTCTGGTACAGGCGATCACCGGCGATGGTGGGGGACACGCTGCGGGTGGAGCGATGCAGCAGGGTCAGGCCGAGGCGTTTCTCCAGCGCACGCATCGTGTGGCTGATCGCCGAGGGCGTCACCCCCAGTTGCGCGGCGGCGCGGGTAAAGCTGCCCTCGCGCACCACGGCGGCGAAGGCGGCCAGCTCGTTGAAGTTGGGCATGGCGGTATCGGCTAATGAAATTTGCTCACAAGCCCATTAAAGCATGGCTATCTACTCATCAATCGGCGGCGCTTCTAGACTGCACGCATTTCCCCATTCACCCCGGTGATGATCGCTTGATCGTCACCCCACTTGGCAACGCATTCGGATGAAACCACGCACACGCAAGAAGAAAATAATGATGGCGACGCTGTTGGGTGCCGCCGCCGTGGCTGCGGCAGGCAGCGTCTGGTGGCTGTCGCCGCCGGCAGTTGCCGCCTACCCGGATAGCCCGCATTACGATGCCGCCAGCAAAAAATTCGCCAACCCACAGCCCTTGCGTGGCGTGACATTGGGCGATGGCATTGGTGGGCTGTTGAAGATGGCCGGTGGCGAGAGCCGCTACGCACCCAAGGCGCGGTTGCCGATGGCGCAGCCGGATTGGTCGCAGTTCCTGAGTGATGATGGCACCCATCGCTTCATCTGGTTCGGCCACTCCACGCTGCTGATGCGCGTTGGCGGGCAGACGATTGCGGTGGATCCGATAGTGGGCCGCTCGGTATCGCCGCTGCGCTTCAACATGCGCCGTTTTCAGGAGCCCGCAGCGCCGCTGTCGGAGTGGCCAACGCCGGATGTCGTGCTGATCTCCCACAACCACTACGACCATTTTGAGGAGGACACCCTGCGCCAGTTCGCTGCCGCCGGCACGCATTTCATCGTGCCGCTGGGGCTGGGCGCGTATCTCAAGCCGCTTGGTGTGGAGGATGCGGCCATCACCGAGCTGGATTGGTGGCAGAGCATCGAGCGCGCCGGCATCCGCCACACGCTGGTGCCGGCTTGGCATACCTCAGGCCGCGCCCTCAACGATGGCAAGCGAACCTTCTGGGGCGGCCACGTGATCGAGCACGGCGGCGAGACCATTTACTACAGCGGTGATTCGGCCTACGGCACGCATTTTGCCGAGATTGGCCAGCGTTTCCCGGATATCGGCATTGCGTTCATCGAGAACGGCCAGTACGACCGGCGTTGGCCTGATGACCACATGCTCCCGGCAAGCACCGCGCAATCGGCGCTGGACGTGAAGGCCCGGCGCGTGGTGCCGGTGCATTGGGGCGCCTACACGATGGCGTTCCACAACTGGGATGATTCCGTGCGCCAGAGCGTGCCGATCATGCGCGAACGCGGGTTGCAGCCAATGACGCCGATGCAGGGCCAGGTATTTGATGTCGGTACCGAAACCGAGGAGTGGTACCTCAAGGTGCAATGATTGGGCCGCGATCACGCTGCCGTTACACTGCGCATCGCCCATCAGGATCACGACCGACCATGCCAGCAACCGCCCCACTCGATGTCATTGAACGCGAAACCGGCCCCAACCCGCAGTGGTCGGTGATCTGGCTGCACGGCCTGGGGGCCGATGGCAATGATTTTGTGCCGCTGGTGCCCGAGTTGGTGCAGCCGGATTGGCCGGCGCTGCGCTTTGTGTTCCCGAATGCGCCGGAGCGCGCGGTCACCATCAATGGCGGGATACGGATGCGCGCTTGGTACGACATCCGCGATATGGATCTGGCCAACCGCGCCGATGCCGATGGCGTGGCCGAATCGGTGGCGCAGATTGATGCCCTGATCGCCGGTGAAGGCGAGCGCGGCATCCCGCCAGAGCGCATCGTGCTGGCCGGGTTTTCGCAGGGCGGGGCGATCACCCTTGCCGCCGGTATCCAGCGCAAGCAGCCGTTGGCGGCGCTGGTTGCACTTTCAACGTATTTGCCGATGGGGCAGGCTACATTGGCGACGCTAACCAACGAGGCGCGCTCGCAGCCGGTGTTCATGGCGCATGGCAGCTTCGACCCGGTGGTGCCGTATACCGGCGGCAAGCGCAGCCGCGATGCACTGCGCGACGCGGGCTTCACTGTGGATTGGCATGCCTACCCGATGGGGCATCAGGTGGCGGCGGAGGAAGTCGCGCATTTGCAGGCGTGGCTCGGCAAGCGTTTTGCCTGAGTGCCGTTGGCGCGGATCATCGCGCCATTTATCCCGCGCAGCATGACGCAGCCGCTGATCGACATTAAGATCGGGCCATGGGGTATGCGCGATGAAAATCCTGATCGTCGATGACGAGCCGCTGGCGCGCGCGCGGATACGTGGCCTGTTGGCGCACGAAAGCGATGTCGAGATCGTTGCCGAGGCCGCTGATGGCCGCGCCGCCTTGCGGGCCTGCGATACCCATCGTCCCGATCTGGTGATGCTCGATATCCGCATGCCTGGCATGGACGGGCTTGAAGTGGCGCGGGTGCTTGCGCGGCAGCCAGCACCGCCGTTGTTGGTGTTTTGCACTGCCTACGATGAGCACGCGCTGTTGGCATTTGAAAACGCCGCGCTGGATTATCTGGTCAAGCCGGTGCGCCCCGAGCGTTTGGCCGAAACCCTGCGCCGCGCCCGCAGCCGCTTGGGCGTGGCAGCACCGAGTGACCAGCCGCAGGCGCGCACCCAGATTTGCGCAAAACTGGGCGGGCAGATGCGGCTGATCCCGGTCGCCGATATCCGCTATGTGCAGGCCGAGGAAAAATACGTGGTGGTGCATCACGCTGGCGGCGAGAATTTGATCGAGGAATCGCTGAAATCGCTGGAGGAAGAATTCGGCGAGCGCTTCCTGCGCATCCATCGCAATTGCCTGATCGCCCGTGATGCGCTGAAGGAGCTGCGCCGCGATATCGATGGCCGTGCGCAAGTGGTGCTGCACGGCGTCGAGCGCCCGCTGGATGTCAGCCGGCGCACGCTGGCCGATGTCAAAGAGGCGATGAAGGGCTGGGTTTGAGCGCCTTCACCGATCTCGCCGTGAGCGCGCAGGATCGAAGCAGCGCCGGAAACGGTGATCCCGAAACGCTCCGCATCGCCACCCGCAAAAGCCCGCTGGCCCTTTGGCAAACCGAACACGTCGCCGCCTTGCTCAAGGCGCGCCACCCCGATCTCGATATCCATCGGGTGCCGCTCTCCACACGCGGCGATGAATTGCTGGATCGTTCGCTGGCGGCGATCGGTGGCAAGGGTTTGTTCTTGAAGGAGCTGGAATTGGCGATGCTGCGCGGTGAGGCGGATTGCGCAGTGCATTCGCTGAAAGACGTGCCGATGGAGTTGGAGCCGGGCTTTACCATGCCGGCCGTGTTGGCGCGCGCCGACCATGCCGATGCGTTTGTCAGCAATCATCACGCCGATATCGCCGCCTTGCCGGCCGGGGCGCGGGTGGGTACCTCATCGCTCAGGCGGCGTGCGCAGTTGTTGGCGGTGCGCAACGATCTGCAGATCGATGATTTGCGCGGCAATGTCAATTCGCGCCTGGCCAAGCTGGATGCGGGCGAATACGCGGCGATCCTGCTGGCCTGTGCCGGCTTGCAGCGGCTTGGGTTTGATGCGCGGATCCGTGCGCGGCTGGATGCCCCAGCGTGGTTGCCGGCCCCGGCGCAGGGCGCGATTGCGATTGAATGCCGTGACGATGCCGCGCCGATCCACGCCTTGCTGGCCGAACTTGATGATACCGATACCCGGATCTGCGTCAGCGCCGAGCGCGCCATGAACCGTGCGCTGGAAGGCAGCTGCCATGTGCCGGTGGCGGCGTTCGCGCAGTTGGTGGGCGAGCAACTGCATTTGCAGGGGCTGGTCGGGTCGGTCAGCACGGGCGAGCAGGTGCGGGCGGAATCAAGCGGCACGCGGCAATCGGCGGATGAGTTGGGCCAGCACGTGGCCGAGTTGTTGATCGCCCAAGGCGCGCGCGATTTTATCGATTGACCCGATGGCGGATTGATCCGGGTCGATACCGGGCACGTCCGGTGTGGTCATGCCGATCAGGCCGACGCCCGGAATGCGATCAGCCATCAGGCCGATCAAAACGGGAAATAGCGCGGGATCAAGATAACCGCCATCACGAAAAACACCACATTAAGCGGCATGCCGATCTTCAGGAAGTCTATGAAGCGGTAGCCGCCGGCGGTATAGACCATGGTGTTGGTCTGGTAGCCAACCGGGGTGGCGAAGCTGGTGGAGGCGGCGAATGCAACGGCGACCAAAAACGGTTTGGAATCCACCCCCATCGCCGCCGCGGTGGCGATGGCAATCGGCGCGATCAGCACGGCCGAGGCGTTATTGCTCATCATCTCGGTCATCAATGAGGTCAGCGCGTAGATCACCGCCAGCGTGATCAGCGGGTTGCTGCTGCCGATCATGCCGAGCGCGCTGTTGGCCAGCCACTCGGCGCCGCCGGATTTTTGCAGCGCGATGCCAAGTGGCAACACGCCGGCCAGCAGCATGATCACCCGCCAATCGATGCCGCCATAGGCCTGCTCCGGGCGCAGCACGCGCAGCACCACCAAGGCGACGCAGCCAAGCAGGGCGGAGGCGACGATAGGCATGATCTCGAACGCCGATAGCGCAATCGCCGCGATCATGATGCCAACCGAGAGCAAGGCGCGCGGGCCATCGACGCGGCGCTGCACGCGCTCGCGCAGCATCACCAAGCCGGGTGTGCCGCGCATCGCATCCAGCGCACGCGGGGTGCCATCAAGCAGCAGGGTATCGCCGACTTGCAGCGGCGTTTGATGCAGCGGTTGGCGGATCGCCAGCCCCGCCCGTTGCAGGCCATGCACGCGCACCCGGAACAGGTGGCCGAAGCGGGTGCCAGCCAGTGTGCGGTCGATCATCGCCGAGCCCGGCCCGATCATCACCTCGGCATGCAGGCGCGGCTCGTTGGGGACTGCCACCAGATCGGCGGCGACTTCATCAAATTCCAACTTCAGCGATTTGCGCACCTTCTCAATTTGCGGCCAGCTGCCACGCACCAGCAAGCGGTCGCCAGCCTCGATCAGGCTGGATCGTGGCCGTGGCAGGGTTTCGCCATCGCGATAGATTTCCAGCAAATAGGCATCGCTGATATCGACTGGCAGTGCGGCCGCGCCGACTTTGCCGATTGCCGGGGATTTTTCGCCAACATGCAAATCGACCAGCCAGCGGCCTTGATGCTCGTCATCCTCATCGTTTTGGATGCCGTGGTCGGGCAGCAGGAAACGCCCGGCCAGCAGGATGTAGAGGGTGCCGGCGGCGACAAACCACAGGCCAAGTTGGGTGAACTCAAACAGGCCGAAGCCGGGCAGGCCGGCTTGCTGGGCCACCGAATGCACTAACAGGTTGGTCGAGGTGCCAATCAAGGTGCAGACGCCGCCAAACTGCGCCGCGTAAGAAAGCGGGATCAAAAATTTGGAGGGCGATTGACGGATCGCCGCCGAGGCCGCGATCACCAGCGGCAAAAACACCGCGACAATCGCCGTGTTGTTGATGAAGGCCGAGGTGGCCGCCGCCAGCACCATCATCACCAACACGAACAGCCACGGCCATTTGATCCGCGAAAGCAGATCGCCCAGTTTGGAAAGAATGCCGCTGTGCTGAATGCCGGCACTAAGCACGAACATCGCCGCCACCGTGACCGTGGCCTCGCTGGAAAAGCCCGACAGCGCCTCGCGCGGGGTGACCAAGCCCAGCACCATCACGGTGACCAGCACCAGCATCGCCACCACATCGACGGGCAGTTTCTCGGTGACAAACAGATACACCGCGCCGGCAAGCACGGCGAAGGTCATCCAGATTTCGGCGCTCATGCCGGTCATTCCCCTTGCAGCCTGATGGAATGCTAGCCGATAGCGCCCAGACAGGCAGACAACGAAAAACGCAATGAAAAACGGCGCCGGTTGCCCGACGCCGCTTCATGTTGCCCTTGATCAGGCCGAAGGCCCGCGATCAGAAGCCGTACACCACGTTGAGCGTGGTCAGGGTATCGGTCTTCTTGATGCCCGGCAGTACATCGGTGTTGTGGCGGGTTTCGACGCCGGCCTTCAGCGCCAATGCGTCGGTCATCTTGACCAGCACGCCGATGTCGTTGCGGGCAAACACGTTGTCGCCATTGCCTTCGATCAGCAGGTTGTCGTAGATCGCCACGTTGTCGTTGAACTGGTGCTTGAAATCCATGCCGGCGCGCGCGATGGCGCCGTTTTCATGCACGCGGATATCCTGCAGCTTGGCCCAGCGGTAACCGGCACCGACTTCAAAGGTCAGCGTGGTGGCTTCGCTGGCGATTGCGCGGAACCCGTAGCTGGCCGAGGCCACGCTCTGGTACTCGTAGTTGGCGTAGTGGTCACGCTCGGTGCGCAGGCCGCCGCTGATGTAGCTGCGGGCGTTCAGGTCGCGCGCGGCGCTGCCAAAGGCTTCGTAGCGGTAGGCGTTTTCTTCACCATCGGCCTTGCCGTTGAGGAAGGCAGCACCAGCGGTGTAGGTCCACGGGCCTTGCACGTTCTTGGCCCCAAGCTTGCCGACCAGGGTGTGGCTGTCGGTATTGCCCTTGGCGATGGCCAGGCCAAGTTCTCCGGTGCCGCTCCAGCCGTCGGCGGGCTTGGCATCGTCGGCATGGGCGATGGCAGGCGTGGCGAGCATGGCGGCGATGGTCAGGGCGATGAATTGAGTCTTCATGAATATCCTTGAATCTGAATGGGGTCCCAGCGGGAGGCCGCATCTTGCAAGGGCAATCATGAATGAGCGATTAGTAAAGGTTTCGTTATTCAGCGCCCATGTTGCCGCGATGAAGCCGGGATTGCGCCGGAAACAGCCGCGATGTCGGCATAATCGGCACATGGATCGCTATCAACGCATTACCGCCCTGCATCGCATCCTTCAGGCCGCGCGGGTGCCGATCAACATCGCCCGGCTGAAGGATGAGCTGCACTGCTCGCGCGCCACTGTCTATCGCGATATCGCTTTTCTGCGCGATGCGCTGAAGGCACCAATCATCGGCGATGGTGAGGCAGGCTACCGCTATGACCCATCCGAATCCGAACGTTTCGAGCTGCCCGGGCTGTGGTTGAGCTCGGAGGAATTGCACGCCCTGCTGGCTGCGCAACAACTACTTTCGCGCACGGGTGGTGGGGTGTTGTCGGCGGCAATGGCACCCTTGCAGCAACGGGTGGAGGCGTTGCTCAACGAGCAAGCCGGCGGCCGCCAATGGCCGGTTGACCGGGTGCGGGTGATCCAGCACCGCATCCGCAAACTCAACGAGCAGGCGTTCCGAGTGGTGGCTTCGGCGGTGCTGGAGCGCAAGCAGCTGGCGTTTGAATACCGCGCGCGCTCTACCAACGAAGCAACCAGGCGCACGGTATCGCCACAGCGCATCACCCATTACCGCGACAACTGGTATCTGGATGCCTGGGATCATGGCCGCGATGCGCTGCGCAGTTTTTCAGTCGATCGCATCCAGCACGCCAAACCGCTCAACGAGGCCGCCCGCGATGTGCCGGATGATCAGCTCGACCAGCACTTGGCCGGCAGCTACGGGATTTTCTCTGGCGAGCCAAAAGGCTGGGCCAAGATCGTGTTCAGTGCGCAGGCGGCGCGCTGGGTGGCCGATGAGCGATGGCACTCGAAGCAGCAGGGCCACTTCCTGGCGGATGGCCGTTACGAACTGAAAATCCCCTACAGCAATGGCCGCGAACTGCTGATGGACGTGCTGCATTACGGCGCCGATGCCGAAATCGTCGAGCCGACCTCGCTGCGCGCGCAGGCGCGAACCCTGCTGGATCTGGCGCGATCGAATTACGAATAAGTTTGTTTGAATGGGTTGGCGGTGTGGTGTCCGATTCGTTGTGCGGCGACCGTCGTTCAGCGGCTTCGATCCGGCCCGGACGCACTTCCATCATCGCCACTGAAGGCGCTTCCTGCCTCGATTCGCGGCCGCCTTGTCCGTGGCGCGCTCGCTGGCAGCAGCATCCCCGATCCTCACGCGCTTGAATTCGGGCCAAATTTCGCCTCGGCTGCAAGTCTTTGCCTTTGAGTGATAGGCCGAAAAACTCTCGGTACGTCGGTGCCAAGCGCCACTCGGGACCGTACGCTCCATGGATGGAGCGTACGAGCCCCCATGGATGGGTTCACGGCGTGTCGCGTGGGGCGCTGGGCACCGGCGTATAGCGACGATATTGGCTTCAACGTTTCATCACCTCGATCCCGCTTGGATTCACGGCCGTGCTGTCCCTGACGCACTCGCCAGCGGCAACGTTTCCCGGCCCTGACACGCTTGATGTAGATAGGCGTTCGCCTCGGATGCAAGAATGCGCAACACCCACCCTCCGAAGCACACCGCATGAAAATCTGGCTGCGTGGAATCCTGGCGCTACTGGCTGGCCTGATCATCGGCAGCATGGTCAATATGGGCCTGCTCAAACTTGGTGGCGG
>JAUNTK010000089.1 GCA_030538735.1 Pseudomonadota bacterium | reverse complement strand
CAGGTGCTGAATGTGTACCAGCGCCGCGCCGATTTGGTGCCGAATCTGGTCAATACGGTGAAGGGCTATGCCGCCCACGAGGAGCGCGTGTTTACTGAAGTCACCGAGGCGCGCTCGCGGGTGGGCAGCATCAATGTCAATGCCGATGATGATGCCTCGCTCAAGCAATTCGCCGATGCCCAAGGCCAGCTCAATGGCGCAATCGGCCGGCTATTGCTGGTGGCCGAAAATTACCCGCAACTGAAGGCCGACCAAAACTTCTTGCAGTTGCAGGCGCAGCTCGAAGGCACCGAAAACCGCATCGCGGTTGAGCGCCAGCGCTACATCGCCACCGTGCAGGATTACAACACCTATATCCGCAGCTTCCCGCAAAACCTGATTGCCAAGATGTTTGGCTATAGCGTCAAGCCCAACTTCAGCGTCGAAAACGAGGCCGCCATCCAGCGCGCGCCGACGGTCGATTTCGGTGCTGCCCCGGCGGCGGCCAACTGAAATAGAAATGCCTGATAGGGCAGCAGCATCATGATCTGGCTGCAACGGTTAGTGCTTGCCGCCGCGCTTGCCGCGCTCTCGGGCGTGTTGGCGGCGCAGGCGCTGGTGCCGATCCCGCCGTTGGATTCACCCGTGATCGATACCACCGGCACCTTGGATGCGGCCACCCGTGCCGGGCTGGAAAAGCAGGCGCTGGAGCTGCAAGCCCGCAAGGGCAGCCAGTTGCAGGTGCTGTTGATCGCCAGCACCCAGCCTGAAGACATCGCCCAATACGCCCAGCGCGCCTACGACACATGGAAGATCGGCCGCAAAGGCGTTGGCGATGGGGTGATTTTGCTCGTCGCCAAAGACGACCGCCGGGTGCGTATCCAGTCGGGCTACGGGCTGGAAGGCGCGATCCCCGATGCCACCGCCAACCGGGTGATTCAGGAATATCTGGTGCCGCGCTTTCGTGCCGGCGATTTTGCCGGCGGCATTGTCGATGCCAGTGCGCAATTGGTGAAACTCATTGATGGCGAAACACTGCCCGAGCCGGTGGCGGCGCATCGGCCAGCGCCGTTTTCAGCCGAACGAGCAGATCGCGTGGTCGATGGGTTGATGGCCTTGTTTGCGGCCTTCGTCGTCGCGCAGGTGTTGCGTGGGGTGTTTCAGCGTTTGCCGGCTGGGGTGCGGGCGTTGCTAGCAGGTGGCGGCGCGGGTTTTATCGCCTTTATCGTCTCCAGTGCGCTGCTGGTGGGTGGCCTTGGCGCGTTGATCGGCTTCGTGGTCGGTTTGCTTGGCTCGGCCGGGGGCGGTGGCCGCTACGCCCGCGATAGCGGCTGGGGGAGCGCGGGTTGGGGCGGCGCGTCGGGTGGCTGGGGTGGGGGAAGCTCAAGTGGTGATTGGGGCGGCAGCAGTGGCAGTAGTGGCGGCGGTTGGTCGGGCGGCGGTGGCATGTCCGGCGGCGGCGGTGCTTCGGGGAGTTGGTGATGAAGCGGCTTCTGCGGCATCTGTTTGCGCCACGTGCGCACGCGATGTTCCCAGCCGAGAGCCTGGCGCGCATCCATGACGCCATCCTTGCCGATGAAGCGCGCCATCGCGGCGAAATCTGCTTTGCGGTGGAATCCGGCCTGCATTGGCGGCAGCTGTTCGCCGGGGTCGAATCGCGCCGATGCGCCGAACAGGCGTTCGCCAGCTTGCGGGTCTGGGATACCGCGGCCAACAACGGCGTGTTGGTCTATCTGTTGCTGGCCGATCAGCGCATCGAAATCGTCGCTGATCGCGGCCTCGATGGGTTGGTCAGCACCGAGCAATGGCGCGGCATCTGCCAGTTGATCGAAGAACGCATGCGTGCCGGCGAGCCGGAAGCGGCGATCCGCCAGGGCATCACCAAGATCGGCCATCTGCTGGCCGAGCATTTCCCGCGCACTGAGGGCGAGGTGGATCACGATGAGCTGCCGAATACGCCGGTGATCCTGCGCTGAGATCGCACGCAGCGCATGGCTCGGGCAAAATGGATGCCTTGCCACAGTGAACCCCACCATGACGCCGTATCTGCATCAGCTTGACCCCATCGCCATCCAGTTGGGCCCGCTTGCGGTGCATTGGTATGGCGTGATGTACCTGTTGGCGTTTGCCAGCGCGTGGTGGCTGGGCCGCCGCCGTATCCGTCAGGGCCGCTTGCCGGGCATCGATGAAAACGCCTTCGGCGATCTGCTGTTCTACGGGATGCTGGGCGTGGTCTTGGGTGGGCGGATCGGTTACATCCTGTTCTATGATTTTCATGCCTATCTGGCCCAACCGTTGCGGATTTTCGAGGTGTGGAAGGGCGGCATGAGCTTTCATGGCGGCCTCTTGGGTGTGCTGGTGGCGGCGCTGTGGTGGGCGCGCAAGCAACGTCAGCATTTTTTCGATGTGGTGGATTTCGTCGTGCCGCTGATCCCGCTTGGGTTGGGCTTTGGCCGCTTTGGCAACTGGATCAATGGTGAGCTGTGGGGCAAACCCACCGACGGCAGCTGGGGCGTGATTTTTCCGGATTCCCTGCCTGCTCATCTGGCTGATCTGCCGGCGGCCAGCCTGCGCGCGCTGTACGAAGGCGGTGCGCTTGATCAATACGCGCGTCAGCCCAGCCAGCTCTACCAAATGGTCTGGGAGGGCATCGTGATGTTTGTCATCCTGTGGTGGTTCTCGGCCAAGCCGCGCCCGCGGTATGCGGTCAGCGGCCTGTTTGCGCTCTTGTACGGTGCGTTCCGTTTTGCCGTGGAGTTTGTGCGCCTGCCCGATGCCCAGCTTGGCTATCTGGCATTTGGCTGGCTCACCATGGGCCAGTTGCTCAGCCTGCCGTTGATCGCACTGGGCCTGTATTGGTTGTGGAAATCGCGCAACCAGCCTGTCCTTCTGCCGCAACCCGCCCAACCGGAAGCCGCCTGATGCGCCAATACCTTGAATTGCTCGATCACGTCCTGCACCACGGCACGGAGAAATCCGACCGCACCGGCACCGGCACCCGCAGCGTGTTTGGCTATCAGATGCGTTTTGATCTGAATGAAGGCTTCCCGCTGTTGACCAGCAAAAAGCTGCATACCCGCTCGATCATCCACGAGCTGCTGTGGTTTTTGAAAGGCGAAACCAATATCGCCTATCTGAAAGAAAACCAGGTCTCGATCTGGGATGAGTGGGCGGATCAAAACGGCGAGCTTGGCCCGGTCTATGGCAAGCAATGGCGCCACTGGCCGGATGGCGTGGGCGGCGAAATCGACCAGATCGCGTGGTTGATCGACGAGATCAAACGCAACCCGGATTCACGCCGCTTGGTGATTTCGGCCTGGAACGTCGCCGAGTTGCCGCAGATGGCGCTGATGCCCTGCCACAGCCTGTTCCAGTTTTATGTGGTGGATGGCAAGCTGAGCTGCCAGCTCTACCAGCGCAGCGGCGATATCTTCCTGGGCGTGCCGTTCAATATCGCCAGCTACGCGCTGCTGACCCATATGGTGGCGCAGGTGTGCGGGCTGGGTGTCGGTGATTTCGTCCATACGCTGGGCGATGCGCATCTGTATTCCAATCACTACGACCAAGCCCGCGAGCAATTGGCGCGCACGCCGGGCACGCTGCCGCAGCTGCGTTTGAACCCGCAGGTGCAGGATATCTTCGGCTTCCAGTACGACGATATCGAGATTGTTGATTACCACCCGCAGCCGGCGATCAAGGCGCCGGTGGCTGTTTGAGGAGGCCCAACATCATGCGCACGTTCATCCCCGCCTTGGTCTTGGTGCTGGCGCTTGCCTCGCCCGTGGCCGTGCAGACCGCGACAACGCCTGCTGATGCGCCGATCCCGGTGCCGGTGCTGCCGGCCAATGCCGACAAACAGGCGTTGTTGCAGGCGTACTTCCAGATCACCGGGCAGCCGATGTTTGATCGCCTGCTGCCGACCTTGTCCAACATGGGCGAGCGCGACAAACAGCGATACGCCAATTGCCCAGCGGCGCTTTTGGTACTCGATACATTTGCCGAAGACGAGATGAAGCCGCATTTCGCCCGCTGGATTGATCACGACATCAAACCGGCATTGTTGGGTGCGCTTGATCAAGGTTTGAACGAAGACGATCTGCGCGCCTTTCTGCGTTTCGCCGCCAGCGCCGATGGCCAGCGTTATCTCAATCAGCTGGTCAATTTAAGCGGCGCGGGGGATGATCTATCCGGCTACCGCGCCTATCAAGATGACCCGGCATTGCGCCAATACAGCGCGCAGATGAAGGCCATGCTGCCGCCGGATGAACTCTTGCAGGCGGCGATGCCGGCGCTGTTTTCGCAAGATTTCACCGCCAAGATGCTGGCGGCCAGGCTGGCTACCGAGCAAGCGGCAAAAGAATGTAACGAGGCCCGTGCGGATTGACGATGCGGCCTGAACGCATCATCTACTAGCCATGTTTGATCTGGCCTTGATCGGGGGCTTGCTGGGCGGCGTCGGCCTGTTTCTGCTGGGCATGCAGATGATGACCGACGGCCTCAAGGTGGCCGCCGGCCCGGCGCTGGAACGCATCCTCGCCAGCTCGACCAAAACCCGGCTGCGCGGCCTGATGTCGGGCACTGCCATCACCATGCTGGTGCAGTCATCCAGTGCGGTGACGGTGGCGGTGATCGGCTTCGTCAATGCCGGCCTGCTGACGTTTGCGCAATCGGTGTGGGTGCTGTTTGGTGCCAATGTCGGCACCAGCATGACCGGCTGGCTGGTGGCGCTGGTCGGCTTGCAATTCAGCATCGATCTCTTGGCTTTGCCCTTGATCGGGGCCGGCATGGTGATGAAGTTGCTCGGCGGCACGCGCCGGTTGGGCAGCTTTGGCGTGGCGCTGGCCGGGTTTGGCCTGCTGTTTCTCGGCATCGATCTCTTGCGCGAAACCTTTACCGGCGTTGCCGGCGCGCTCCGCCTGCCCAGTGGTGATGGCCTGATCGGCAGCCTGCTGTTGGTGGGCGTCGGCATCGTGCTGACCGTGCTGATGCAAAGCTCCAGCGCCTCGCTGACCGTGGCCTTGACCGCAACCCAGGGCGGCCTGCTGGATGCGCAGGGTGCGGCGGCGGTGGTGATCGGCGCCAATGTCGGCACCACGGTGACGGCGTTGCTGGCATCGATTGGTGCCACGCCCAATGCCAAGCGCGCCGCCGCCGCCCATATCACCTTCAATGTGTTGACCGGCGTGGTCGCCTTGATCCTGCTGCCGTGGCTGGTGCCGGCCTTGGGCGCGCTGGGCGATCGGCTGGCGCTGGGCGGTTCGCCGGCCGGCAAATTGGCCTTGTTCCATACCGCCTTCAATGTGCTCGGCGTGATTTTGATCTGGCCCTTGGCCGGGCGTTTGGTGGCGATGCTGGAAGCGCGTTTTCGAGAACGCGAGGCGGATGAGCGGCTGCCGCAGTATCTCGATAGCACCACGCTGGAAGTGCCGGCGCTGGCGCTGGATGCACTGGGCCGCGAAATCCGTGCCGTGGCGGCGATTGTGCAGCGCAGTCTGGCGGCGGCATTGCAGCCCGATGGCGCGGGGCTGGCGGCGGTCGAGCGCGATCTGGGCTTGGTGCAAGCGCGCACGCAGGCGGTCAGCCATTTCATCACCGAATTGAATCGGGCTGGGATGTCCGAGCAAGATGCCGAGCGCCTGCCGCAGTTATTGCGCGCCAGCCGCCATCAGGTGCAGGCGATGGAGGCGATTGCCGATGCCATACACGATGCTGCCCTTCTGCATGCGCCGACACCGATGCCGGCTGCTTGGGATGAGCTGGAACAAAGCGGCCAGCAGCTGCAATCGGCCCTGCATCAGGCGATGGAAAGCGGCCGTGGCGAAGCACTGCAGGCAGCGTGGCAAGGCGCGCTGGATCAGTATCAGCAGTTCAAACGGCGGGTATTGCTGGCCGGGGTGCAGGGCGCGCTGGAGATCGAGCGGATGGATGCCCTGCTGCGTACCGCCAGCCACTTGCGCCGCGCTGCCGATCAATCGGTCAAGGCCGCGCGCCTGTTGCTGGCCGATGCCGCACGCTGAGCGCGGCGGCCGATTGGTCAAGCCGGGAAGCGGATGCGACACTGTCGGCCCGTTTGCCTGATCGTGCCCCGATGCCAAAAATCGCCTTGATCGTCGCCCATGATCGCGCACGCGCCATCGGCCGCGATAACGCCATGCCGTGGCATCTGCCGGACGACCTCAAACGCTTCAAGGCGCTGACGCTGGGCCAGCCGATCCTGATGGGGCGCAAGACCGCCGAATCATTGGGCCGCGCCTTGCCGGGCCGGAAGAATCTGGTACTGACCCGGCGGGGCAGCGTGCCATTTGCGGGCATGCAGGCGGTGGCCTCGCTGCAACAGGCCCGCGCCATCGCCGACCAAGACGGGGCCGAAACACTGTGGGTGATCGGTGGCGGTGAAGTCTATGCACTGGCCCTGCCGCTGGCCGATGCCCTCCATCTAACCCTGGTCGATACCGTGATCGAGGCTGCCGATGCCCACTTCCCCGAGGTGGATATCAGCCAGTGGCAGGAGACCGCCCGCGAGGCGCATCCAGCCGACCAACGCCACCCGTTTGCCTTTGAGCTTGTCGATTACCGGCGCCGCAAGGGCTGATGCGGGATTGAATTGCGTGCTGGATGATTCAAAGCGCCGGGCGGAAATGCCCGTTGATCGGCCAGCTATGCAGCACGTTTTCTTCGCGGGTGCCACGGTTGATGTTGTGCAGGATGAGCCGGGTGCCATCGGCCGCGCGCCGGTCGGAGACGATGCCGATATGCGGTGCGCCGCCCGGCAGGCGCCAAGTAACCAGATCGCCGGGGCGGTAATCGCTGGCGGCGGGCAGTTGCCAGCCTTGGCGGGTGAACCAGACTTCCAGATTCGGCACGCGCCGGTGGTCGATATTGCGATCCGGCCGGGCGAGGCCCCAGTTGCGCGGATAGCGGGCAAAGTTGCCGCGCATATCCTCGTGCAGCCGTTGTTGCAAATCCAGGCCATCGTGGCGCAAGGCGCGAATCACCACATCGGTGCAGACGCCGCGCTCGGCCGGCACATCGCCGCCGGGGTAGCCCAGCACCACATAGGCCGGGTCGTAGTGGATGGTCACGCCCACTTGCTGGCGCGCCGCTGCAACCCAAACAGGCACATCGGCTGATGGCGTGTGGGCCGTTGCGGCGTCGTCTGCGGGCGTGGCATCGTGCGTGGCCGGCGCGTCGATGGTGGGCGGCGAAGGCGCTGTTGGTTCGGCCTTCTGTTCTGCGCGGCAGGCCGCCAATAGGCTAGCCAGTGCCAGCATCAGGGCCAGACAGCGGGCGCTGGCGTGGCTCAAACTTTGCGCCCCGGCACTTGCACCACCCGCAGCTCGTCCGCATCCAATTGCAAGGCGGTCAGTTTGCCGCCCCAGACCGCGCCGGTATCCAGCATGTGTACGCCGTGGCCCAGCATCAGGCCCAGCGTGCTCCAGTGGCCGCAGACCAGCTTCAGATCGCGCTCGGCATGGCCGGGCACCGAGTACCACGGATACAGCCCGGCCGGTTGGCTGCCGGGCGCACCTTTGTGATCGAAGGCGATCCGCCCGCGTGGCGTGCAATAGCGCATGCGGGTGAATACATTGATGATCGCGCGCAGCCGATCCATGCCATTCAAGCGTGGGTTCCACGCCGGTTGGTCGCCATACATGCTGCGCAGCAGTTTGCGAAAATTCGGCCCGCGCAGGCGTTCTTCCACCTCATGCGCATACCCTTCGGCGATGGCGATGGTCCACTGCGGGGCGAGGCCAGCATGCAGCATCGCCCAGCCATGCAGGCGGTCAACATGCATCAACGGCCGCTGCCGCAGCCAATCCAGCAACTCGCGCGCATCCGGCGCTTCCAGCACGCGGCGCAGGTCGGGGTTGACCTTGCGTTGTTCTTCCGGCCGACGCTCGCCAATCGCGATCAGTGAGAGATCGTGATTGCCCAGCACGGCGATGCTGTGATCGCGCAGCTGATGCACCAAGCGCAGGGTTTCCAGCGATTCGCCGCCCCGGTTGACCAGATCGCCGCAGAACCACAGCTGGTCGTGTGCGGGATCAAAGCGGATCCGCTCCAACAGCTGCTGGGTCGGCCCGTAACAGCCTTGCAGGTCGCCAATCGCCCAGATCGCCATCAGTGCAAGACCCTGGGCGTGGATAGGGTGAAGGCGGGGATGCGCGCCTTGAAACGGGTGCCGTCATCGGCCACCAGTTCGTAGCTGCCCTGCATGGTGCCGAGGCTGGTGGGCAGCACCACGCCGGATGAATATTGGTAATCATCGCCGGGTTGCAGGCGCGGTTGCTCGCCGACCACGCCTTCGCCATGCACTTCTTCGACATGGCCTTCGGCATCGGTGACGATCCAGTGGCGGTGGGTCAGCCGGGCCGCCTCGCTGCCTTGGTTCTCGATGCGGATCGTGTAGGCAAACACATAGCGGCCCGCCTCGGGCGCGGATTCTTCGTCAAGGTAGAGGGTGGAAACCTCAATGCCGATGGCGTAGCGGGATACGTTGGACATCCGCCAATTTTACGCCGAATCAGGTGAAGCCTCGGCGATCAGCGGCCGGGCAATCAGGCCTGATTGGCCAGCGCGATGAAGCCGCTGACCGGCACTTGCTCGGCACGCAGCTGTGGTTCCAGCCCGGCGGCGCGGATCTGCGCGTCATCGCAGACATCCTTCAGCGCGTTGTGCAGCGTCTTGCGGCGCTGGCCAAATGCGGCGCGCACGATCTGGGCGAAGCGCGCGTGGTCGTGTACGCTGATTTCATCGGCTGCTTTTGGCACCAGCCGCACCACGGCGGAATCCACTTTCGGTGCTGGCCGGAACGCACCCGGCGGCACCTTGATCAGCGGCGTCACCCGGCAATACGCCTGCAGCATCACCGAAAGCCGGCCGTAGACCTTGCTGCCCTCGCTGGCGGCCATGCGCTCGACCACTTCTTTTTGCAACATGAAGTGCATATCGATGATGGCCTCGGCATGCTCCAGCGCGTGGAACAAAATCGGGCTGGACAGGTTGTAGGGCAGGTTGCCGATCAGTCGGATCGGCCCGCCCAGCTCAGCGGCCAGCGCGGAAAAATCCACCTGCAAGACATCGCGATGGATCAGCCGCAGCGCACCGCCAGCAGCCTCGGCGGCGGCGCTTAACGGCGCCAGCAGATCGCGGTCAAATTCGATGGCGGTGACCGCGCCGTGTTTGGCCAGCAACGGCAGGGTCAGCGCGCCCTGGCCGGGGCCGATCTCGACGATGCGCTGGCCCGGCTGCGGGTTGAGCGCCAGCACGATCTTGTCGATGATGCCGCGCTCGTGCAGAAAGTTCTGGCCGAATTGCTTCTTGGCTTGGGTGAGAAAGCCGGCGGCATCGCGGCGTTGATCGGGTCGGGTCATGGCAATCGGTGGCGGGCAAGTTGGGCGCATTGGTGCGCGGCGGCGATCAGGCTTGATGGGCTGGCGATGCCGCGCCCGGCGATATCCAGTGCCGCGCCATGATCCACCGCAACGCGCGGAAACGGCAAGCCAAGCGTGATGTTGGTGGCGTGATCGAGCCCAACGCTTTTCAGCACCGGCAGGCCTTGGTCGTGATACATCGCCAGCACCGCATCGAAGCCGGCCAATTTATCGGGCAAAAAAGCGCTATCGGCCGGCAGTGGCCCGATCAGGTTCATCCCATCGGCGCGCAGCGTGCGGATCAGCGGGATGATGATCTCGATTTCTTCGCGGCCCAGATGGCCATCCTCACCGGCATGCGGGTTGAGGCCGAGCACGGCGATGCGCGGCGCAGGGATGGCGAAATCGCGGCGCAGCGCGGCATCGATGATGCGCAGGCTGCGCGCAAGTAATGCGGGGTTGATGGCGTCGGCGACTTCGCGCAGCGGTAAATGGGTGGTGGCGAGTGCCACCCGCAAGCCGGGCCGGGCCAGCATCATCACCACCTCGCGCCCGGCCAATTCGGCCAGCAATTCGGTGGTGCCGGAATAGGCGATGCCGCCCTGATTGATGCTGGCCTTGTGGGTGGGGCCGGTCAGCAAACCATCGCAGCGGCGATCCACGCAGGCCAATGCGCCGACGCGTAACGAGGCGATTACCGCGCCGGCATTGGCCGGGTCGGGCTGGCCAAATGGTGGGGGCGGGCCGGGCAGGGCAACCGGCTGCAGTGGCAGATCGCCGGGCTGTTCGGCGCGGGCATCGGCACTTAGCAGGCGCAGCGGAAGCCCGAGCGTGGCGGCAGCGCGGGTCAGCGTGGCCGGGTCGGCAAAGGCCAGCAAGTGGAAGCCGGGATCACCCTGTTGCGCCAGCCGCACGCACAGCTCCGGGCCGATGCCGGCGGGTTCGCCAGGGACCAGCGCCAGACGTGGCGTGGCGCGCGGGCTCATCGGTGGCGGGCCCGGAAAGCGCAACGCCGGGCAAGCCCGGCGCTACGTTGCTGGATCAGCTTGGTCAGCTTCGCGATCAACCGCCGCTGCCTTCGGCCGGCGCACTGCCGACCACCGTGCTGGAGCGCACATCGACATAGGCATCGCCGCGCAGTTCCTGCAGATAGCGGTTGTACTCGTCTTCCAGCTTGCGGCGGCCGATGGTTTCGCGCATCGCCGCACGCTGCTGATCGCCACCAGCCTCGGCTGTGCGCTGACCAACGCGCTGGACGATATGCCAGGCCCCGGGCAGTTGCATCGGCGCGCTCACCTCGCCATCGCGCATCCCGGCCAACTGATTGCCCAGCGGGCCCAGTTCGCCACTCGGCACCCAGCCGATATCGCCGCCGTTTTCGCGTGAGTTGGGGTCTTCCGATACTTCGCTGGCCAGCTTGGCAAAATCCACGCCGCCATTGATGCGCGCGCGCAGGGTTTCCAGCTTGGCGCGTGCGGCGGCATCGTTGGTCTTGTCGTCGGTGCGCAGCAGAATATGGCGCAGATGGTATTCGGTGATCGGGCCGGCGGCGTTGCCGCCGCTGCGGGTATCAACCAACTGGATCAGCTGGAAGCCACTGGCACCCCGCACTGGGCCAAACACCTGACCGGCCTGCATGGCCTTGATTTCAGTGGCGAACGCCGGCGGGATTTCCGATTCCGGACGCCAGCCCAGATCGCCGCCTTCCAGCGCATTCGGGCTATCGGAATAGCGCACTGCAGCGGCGCGGAAATCCATCTCGCCACGGTCGATCAGGCCTTTGACGCCTTCGATTTTCTGCGCGCCTAGCGCGATCTGCTCCGGGGTGGCGCCTTCGGGCAGGGCGACCAAGATGTGGGCCAAGTGATAGTGGGTGCCGGCGGCGGTATCGTTGGCATGCGAGAGCGCGGCAGTGACCTCGGCATCGCTGACGTGGATGCGGCTCTGGGCAAAGCTCTGCTTCAGGCGCTGGATGGCGATTTCATCGTGGATGCTGCGGCGGAAATCCTCCAGCGACATCCCATCGCGGGCCAGCTGGGCCTGCAATTGCTCTTGGCTAAAGCCGTTTTGCTGGGCAATGCCGGCAATCGCCTGGGCGGTCTCTTGATCGCTGACCACGATGCCGCTTTCCTGTGCGCGGCGCACCTGCAGGCGGGTCAGCACCAGGCGTTCCAGCACCTGCTTGGCCAGTACCTCGGATGGCGGCAGCTGGGTGTTGCTGCCGGCGTACTGGGCGCGGATATTGGCGATTGCGCGGTCGAGTTCGCTTTGCAGGATCACATCTTCATTGACCACGGCGGCGATGCCATCGATCGGCTGGGTGGTTTGCGCAAACAGCGGCTGAGTGGCTGCCGCCAACAAAGTGGCCAGCAGGCAGGCTCGGAGTTTCATCATGGAATCAGATCCGTCGGGTCCGGAGTGGGGGTACCGCCGGTCAACGAGGGCGGCGGGACCAGATAAAGGTCGTCGCGGTGGTAGCCGAGAATAGCATGGCGCAGGGTGCGCTTCGCGTTCTGGCCGGCGGAGCCAAGGCCCTTGAACTCGATTTCCAGCATGATGCTGTTGTTGAATTCACCCTCGCGATTGCGGATGTAGCGTCGGGCCAGCAGGCGGGCGGCCACGCAGCAGCTATCCCATTGCACGCCGCCGAGTGATTCCAGCCCCTGCTTGTCCTTGATCGAGTAGTAATAGCGGCCAACCAGGCTCCAG
>JAUNTK010000088.1 GCA_030538735.1 Pseudomonadota bacterium | reverse complement strand
AGTATTACTGGGTTGATCTGGAAGGTTTGCAGGTGGTCACCGTGGCTGGTGTGGTGCTTGGCCGCGTCGATCACCTGTTTTCCACCGGCGCCAATGATGTCATCGTGGTGCAGGGCGAGCGCGAGCGGATGATCCCGTTTGTCCAGCCCGATGTGATCACCCAAATCGATTTCGACGCCGGCCTGATCGTGGTCGATTGGGACCCCGATTTTTGATGGCCTTGGCAGGCGTTGGCCGTCGCGCCATGCTGCTGCCCTGAAAGCCCATCTTCCAGCCCCGCGATGCGCATCGACGTTCTCACCTTGTTCCCGGATTTCATTCGCCAAGCGGTCGCTTTTGGCGTGCTCGGCCGTGCCTGCGAGCGCGGCCTGTTGCAGGTTGATGCGTGGAACCCGCGCGATTACGCCGAGGGCGGTTATCGGCGGGTGGATGACCGCCCGTTCGGTGGTGGGCCGGGCATGGTGATGATGATCGAGCCGCTATCGAAAGCCTTGGCCGCCGCGCGCGCCGCCGAAGCGGCCCCCGCGCATGTCATCCATCTAAGCCCGCAAGGCCGGCCGCTCACCCAACAGCGCGTACGCGAGTTGGCGGCAGCGCCGCGTCTGATCCTGATCGCCAGCCGCTACGAGGGCGTCGATGAGCGTTTCGTCGAGCGCGAAGTGGATGAGGAGATTTCGCTGGGCGATTATGTGTTGTCGGGCGGCGAATTGGGCGCAGCGGTGCTGATTGATGCCATCGCCCGGCTGCAGGATGGCGCGCTCAACGATGCCGAATCCGCGGTGCAAGATAGCTTTGAGGACGGCCTGCTGGATTGCCCGCATTACACCCGCCCGCTGCACCATCCGCATGGCGAAGTGCCGCCGGTGCTGCTATCGGGCAACCATGCCGAGATCGCCCGTTGGCGGCGCCAGCAATCACTGCAACGCACCCTGGCGCGCCGCCCGGATTTGCTTGATGCCGCACCGTTGAGCGGGGCCGAGCGGCGCTGGTTGGCAGAGCAGGGCGGCAAGGACGAAAAAACAGGCTAAGCCCCTGTTGCGGATGGAAAAATACGTTATACTTGGCGGCTTCGTTTCACCCAGCCAGGACGTGGGTCCACGTGCACTCACGCCGATAAACCACAAATACACAGGCAAAACCATGAGCAAGCCCTCACTCAGCAACATCATCAACGCGTTTGAATCGGCCCAAGCCGAGCGCAGCCTGCCGGCCTTCGGCCCGGGCGATACCGTGATCGTCAACGTCAAAGTCAAGGAAGGCAACCGCGAGCGCGTGCAGGCCTATGAAGGCGTGGTGATCGCCAAGAAAAACGCCGGCCTGAACTCCTCGTTCACCGTGCGCAAGATTTCCCACGGTTACGGCGTCGAGCGCGTCTTCCAGAGCCACAGCGCCGCGATCGATTCGGTCAGCGTCAAGCGCCGTGGTGCGGTCCGCGCCGGCAAGCTGTACTACCTGCGTGGCTTGGAAGGCCGTGCCGCCCGTATCCGCGAGGATCTGGCCGCCGTCGCCAAGGCCAAGCTTGAGGCCAAGGCCGCTGCAGCTGCCGCCGCCGCCGCCGAGTAATCGGCCGCCCGCAGCCCCACACAACGGCCGCGTGATGCGGCCGTTCGTGTTTCCGAAGTCTGCGGCGGGGTTCACCTGATGACAGATGCAGTGGCCACCGATGGCGTGCGGCTTGATCTTTGGCTATGGGCCGCGCGTTTCTTCAAAACCCGCAGCTTGGCCAAGCAGGCGGCTGAATCGGGCAAGGTTGAGGTGGGCGGCCAGCGCGCCAAGCCTTCGCGGCTGTTGCGGGCTGGCGATACATTGAAAGTGATGCGCGGCGATGAGGTGTTCGAGATCAGTGTGCTCGGCCTCAGCGACAAACGCGGCCCGGCCAGCATCGCCCGCAGCCTGTATGCCGAATCGGAAGCCTCGCAGCGTGCCCGCGAAGAACTACGTGCGCGGATGGCGGCGGAGCGGGCCGGTTATCGGCCGCCGGAATCACGGCCGGATAAACGTGCGCGCCGGCTGATCCGCGCTTTGGGCGATATCGACGCGCTTTGATGGCGTCATCAAAACCCATGCAATCAATTTGGGCAGGGCATCGCCGTGGCAACGCGCTCACTGCGCACCCGGCCGGCGTTGTTGACGATCACCCGTGATTTCACCGCGGCGCCATCGCAAATGCTGACGGTCAAGTTGCTGCCGCCGCTCATGCCGCTGGGCATATAACGCAGCTTGGGCCGGCCTTGGCTGCTGACCACGCGCAGGCCATCGTTCTTGGCTTGCCGGTGCGCAAGGATTTCTTCGCCGCCATCGCGCTCGCCATTGCCGTTGGCATCGGCAAATATGATCCAGCCGTGGCCCCACTCGCGGCCGTTGTTGCAGGCGGCGCCATCGCTTGGGCAGGCCACCACGCGCAGGCCGCGATTGACCGCCGTGATGCGTGCATAGGCGAAATCGGTGCTGACTTCATGGGCGGCGGCGCGCACCGCGTTGACCTTCATCAGTTGGCGAAAACTCGGCCAACCGATGCTGGCGAGGATGGCGAGAATCGCCACGGTGATCATGGCTTCGATCAGGGTAAATCCGGCGTGTGTGTATTGCCTCGGGTGCATGGCGGGGCTCCTGCAGGGCGTGATGCCAGCATCGCCACGCCGCTAGCGCGGAACCATCAGCCTGCGGCGCCGATCAGTATCGGAAAACCCCGAAGTGGCGTGCCTAGCCGACCTATCCGCATCCTGTACGCCCGCGCCTAGAAACTGGAACAGACGCAGATCGCACCCGCGCGCTTCCGTATCATGTGCGGATGGATGAATCAGATAACGATGCCGGCTTTCGCCTTGTCTCGCCCTATCAGCCGACGGGCGATCAGCCGCAGGCGATCGAAAAATTGGTTGCCGGCTTCGAGGCTGGGCTGGCCCAGCAAACCTTGCTGGGCGTGACCGGCTCGGGCAAGACCTACACCATCGCCAATGTGATCCAGCGGGTGCAGCGGCCCACCTTGGTGATGGCGCACAACAAGACGCTGGCCGCGCAGCTGTATGGCGAGTTCAAGAGTTTCTTCCCGCATAACGCGGTGGAGTATTTCGTCAGCTATTACGATTACTACCAGCCCGAAGCCTATGTGCCGTCCTCCGATACGTACATCGAGAAAGACAGCTCGACCAACGAGCACATCGAGCAGATGCGGCTCTCGGCGACCAAGGCGTTGCTCTCCAGGCGCGATGCGATCATCGTCGGCACCGTCTCGGCAATCTATGGTTTGGGCGACCCGGAAGACTACCTCAAGCTGCGCCTGATTTTGGCCAAGGGCGAGCGCATCGACCAGCGCGCACTGATCAAGCAGCTCACCGAATTGCAATACAGCCGCAACGATACCGAGCTGCGTCGCGGCACTTATCGCGTGCGCGGCGAGGTGATCGATGTACACCCGGCGGAATCGGAAATGGAGGCGCTGCGCATCGAATTGTTTGATGGCGAGATCGAGCAACTCGCGTTGTTCGACCCGCTGACCGGGGCGGTGCAGCGCAAGGTGCCGCGCTACACGGTGTACCCGAAGACCCATTACGCCAGCACCCGCGAGAGCGTGTTGAGCGCGATCGACACGATCAAGATCGAGCTGTCCGAGCGGCTGGAACAACTCTATGCCGAGAACAAATTGGTCGAGGCGCAGCGCCTGCAACAGCGCACCCAGTTTGATCTGGAAATGATGGCCGAGGTCGGCTTCTGCACCGGCATCGAAAACTACTCGCGGCATATGACCCGCCGTGATCCCGGTGCCCCGCCGCCGACGTTGTTTGACTATCTGCCGGCGGATGCGTTGCTGGTGGTTGATGAATCGCACGTCACCGTGCCGCAGATCGGCGGCATGTATCGCGGCGACCGCGCGCGCAAAGAGACGCTGGTGAACTTTGGCTTCCGCCTGCCATCGGCGCTGGATAACCGGCCGCTGCGCTTCGAGGAATGGGAAGAACGCTCGCCGCGCACGATCTTTGTCTCGGCCACGCCCGGTCGCTACGAGCTGGATAAATCGCGCGATGACGTGGTGGAATTGGTGGTGCGCCCGACCGGGCTGGTTGACCCGCCAGTGGAAATCCGCCCGGTGGCGACGCAGGTCGATGATCTGCTTTCCGAGATCAACGCGCGGGTCGAGATGGGCGACCGTGTGCTGGTCACCACGCTGACCAAACGGATGGCGGAAAACCTCACCGAATATCTCTCCGAGCACAACGTGCGGGTGCGCTATCTGCATTCGGATATCGATACCGTGGAGCGCGTCGAGATCATCCGCGATCTGCGTTTGGGCAAGTTTGATGTGCTGGTCGGCATCAACCTGCTGCGCGAAGGCTTGGACATGCCGGAGGTCTCGCTGGTGGCGATCCTTGATGCCGACAAGGAGGGCTTTCTGCGTTCGGCTGGCTCATTGATCCAGACCATTGGTCGCGCCGCGCGCAACGTGCGCGGCAAGGCGATCCTCTACGCCGACAAGATCACCCGCTCGATGCAGCTGGCGCTGGATGAAACCAGCCGCCGCCGCGAAAAGCAGCTTGAACACAATGCCGAGCACGGCATCACCCCGCAATCGGTGGTACGCCCGATCAGCGACATCATGGAAGGCGCGCGCGCCGATGCCGCCGAGATCAGGGCGGGCAAGCGCGGCGGCACCAAGGCGCAGCGCCGGGTGGCTGAGGAACGCGAGGATTACGCCACGATGTCGCCGGATAAACAGGCCGCCAAACTCAAAGAGTTGGAGGATGCGATGTACCGCCACGCCCGCGATCTGGAGTTTGAAGACGCTGCGCGCGTGCGCGACCAATTGCAGCGGTTGCGTGAGGTGTTGTAGCAGCCCGCGCTGGTGCCGCTGCGCCTGCATGGGGTGGCCTGGATGTTGTCTCGGCGCAACCAGCAGCACAGGCTCCTTGACCGCGCCATAACCTTCGCACTGCCAAGCTGCCGGGGTTTTCTCCATCCACCACGGAGCACCACAGCATGAGTATTTTCGATTTCATCAAGAACGCCGGCGAGAAAATCTTCAAACCGGGCGAGGCCAAGGCGGAAGACGCCATCATCAAGCACATCGGCAGCTACGGCCTGCAAATCAACGGCCTGAAGGTCGAGGTTGATGGCAACACCGCCACTCTTCAGGGCGAGGCCGCGGATATCATGACCCGCGAAAAAGCGGTGCTGGTTGCCGGCAATGTCGATGGCATCGACAAGGTTGATGACCGGATGACGGTCAAGCCCAGCGGTGCCGATTTCAGCGCCGCGGTCGGCAGCTCGTCGGTGGCGGTTGGTGCCGGTGGCGCGGGCGGCGGCGAATGGTCATCGCGCACCTATACCGTGGTCAAGGGCGACACGCTGTCCAAGATCGCCAAGGAAATGTACGGCGATGCCAACAAATATCCGGCCATCTTCGAGGCCAACAAGCCGATGCTGAAACACCCGGACAAGATCTATCCCGGCCAAGTGTTGCGCATTCCCGCCGAAGGTTGATCACCTGCAGATGCACAAAGCCGCCCACTTGGGCGGCTTTGTCATGAGGGGCTTCGGGTGCCAAGCGGCTCTCGGTAGGGGCGGTCTCAGCCCTGCGGTTTGTGAAGCGGTGCCTCGCGATAGCGCCAGGTCAGCCAGATGCCGACCGCGATTGCGTAGCAGATATTGGGGATGAAGGCCTTGTCCAACGTGGTGATCTTGGTCGTGAGCACGATGTAATTGGTATAGGCGGCTTGCGAAAGCGTGAATGCCGCCACGATCAACATGAACCGAATCGGGATCGGCTTGCGCATCCCAAGCGCAAGCACGGTGCCCTCGGAAACAAACACCCCGACCAGAAACGGCAGCACGCCGCCCATCAGGATCTTGTCGAAGATGTTGCCTTGCTCATGCGCGCGCAGCATCAGGTCGGCAAACGTGAAATTGAGCGGACGGCACAGCAAGAACAGCAGCAGCCCGGTGCAAAATGCCATCAGCCGCACATATTGCTCGGTGCCCTGCGCATTGCGCACCACCAGCACGGATATCCACAACTGACCGATGATGGTGAGCACGATGAGGATTTGCTGGATGATCGTGAACGGATCCCAGTGCATGGCGGCCTGTGGGGTTGGGGGACTTGTCGAGGATAAGTTCCTTGCGCCGCAATGGGAAGCGTGACGGTTGGCGAAGCGTTCATCGACATGATTTGCGGCGATGATTGGCACGGCCTGTATGCCTGATTCGCCTGATCTTGGGTAAAGTCATCCAGAGCGGTTGGTTGCAATCAACGTGCAAGACTTTGTGGAGGAAGTACATGCGGGGCATGAAGTTTGGTTTTTTGATCCTGATCTTGGCGGCGGCCTTGCTGGCGGGCGCATGGTTGTCGGGCTGGTTGTTGACGACGTGGCTGGGTGTCGAAGTCGCGGTGGGGATGAAAACGTGGTGGCAGTACTACGAGGCCATCGATAGCGCACGGATGCAGCCCTTCGCCAACAAAGTGCGTTGGTCGGGCTATATCGGCTTTGGCGTGCCAATGCTGGTGTGGCTGACCTTTCTGGTGCTTGCGCTGAAGCCCGGGCGCAAGAATTTGCATGGCAACGCGCGCTTCGCGGTGGGGGGCGATATCGCCAAGCAGGGCTTCTTCGACAACAAAAAGGGCAACGGCATCATCGTCGGCAAGTTCAACGGCAAGCTGATGCGGCTGTCTGGCCAGCAATTCGTGATCTTGGCGGCACCGACACGGTCCGGCAAAGGCGTTGGGG
The DNA here is from genome assembly GCA_030538735.1 of Pseudomonadota bacterium. Lineage (GTDB taxonomy): Bacteria > Pseudomonadota > Gammaproteobacteria > Xanthomonadales > Xanthomonadaceae > Solilutibacter. The sequence continues at coordinate 5,443 of JAUNTK010000088.1, read as the reverse complement.
TGGTGATCCCCAATCTTCTGGACTACCCGCAATCCATGGTGGTGCTGGATATCAAGCAGGAAAACTTCAACCTCACCTCCGGCTGGCGCGCCTCGCAAGGGCAGGATGTCTACCTGTTCAACCCGTTTGCCGAAGACCGCCGCAGCCATCGTTGGAACCCGCTCAGCTATGTCTCGCGTGATCCTGCCTTCCGTATTTCCGATATCCAGGCGATCGCAGCGATGCTCTACCCGGATGGCAGCGATGATCAGAAGTTCTGGGTCAGCCAGGCGCGCAACGCCTTTACCGCATTTGCGCTTTACCTGTTTGAAAACCATGATGAAGAGCTGAAATCCGGCTTGCCGGATGATTTTTGCAACTTCCCCACCTTGGGGCACATCTACCGGCTGTCATCGGGCGATGGCAGCAGCGAGCTGCGCGATTTCATCCGCAAGCTATCCCAGCGCGGGTTCATCAGTGGCCCATGCCGCACCGCGTTTGCCAACTTGCTGTCGCAGGCCGATGAAACCTTTGCTTCGATCATGGGCACCTTCAAGGAGCCGCTCAATCCATGGATCAACCCGGTGCTGGATGCGGCGACCAGCGCCAATGATTTTTGGCTGACCGATGTGCGGCGCAAGAAGATGACGATCTACATCGGCATTCAGCCCAACAAGCTGGCCGAGTCCCGCCTGATCGTCAACCTGTTCTTCAGCCAGTTGATCAATGTCAACACCAAAGAGCTGCCGCAGGACAACAAGGATCTCAAGTACCAATGTGTGTTGTTGATGGATGAGTTCACCAGTATCGGCAAGGTGCAAATCATCGCCAACGCGGTCAGCTACATGGCGGGTTACAACATCCGCCTGTTGCCGATTATCCAATCGATGTCGCAGCTGGATGCAACCTACGGTCAGGATGTCTCGCGTACCTTGATTACCAACCACGCCTTGCAGATCGTCTATGCCCCGCGCGAGCAGCGTGATGCCAATGATTACTCGGAGATGTTGGGCTATACCACCATCCACCGCCGCAACCGCAGCCGTTCGCACGGCCAGCATGGCAGCGTGACGTTCAGCGAAAGCGAAGAACGGCGTGCGCTGATGTTGCCGCAAGAGCTGAAGGCGATGGGCAACGATACCGAAATCGTGCTTTACGAAGGGCTGGAGCACCCGGTCAAGGCCGACAAGATCAAGTACTACAAAGATAGTTATTTCACCAAGCGCCTGATGGACAAGGTAGAGGTGAAGCCGCTGGTGATTGCGGAAGGAGGCAAAGCCGTGAAGAAAGAGATCAAGACCGCTGTGGCGGCCGTGGCCCTGGCGGGCCTGAGTGCCTGTGCGCCCAGCAGCCCGCATGCCCAACCGGCCCCGGCCAGGGAGGCAGTATCCACGCAGGAAAAACCGCAGTGGGTGCGCGATATGGAGGCCTTGCCGCCGGTGGCGAAACCGCCGCCACTGCCCGAGGCCGCGCCAGCACCGCCGCCGGAACCCAGCGAGGCGATCCTGCGCGCGCGTGAGATCAACGGCACGCTAAGCCCGGATCAGCTCAAGGCCCGCATCTTCCACTATATCGACAGCCTGCAACGGCTGGAGGATACCCATATCGACAATATCCAGAAGCAGATGGGGCTGGTGATTCCGCCTGCAAAGGGACGCGAGCGGTTTAGGAGTGAGTATTTTGATGATCTGACCGATGGCGGGCCGGTGCGGGTGTCGGTGAGTCATCCCTCGGGAGAGGATCCCACTTACGGGGTTAGTGTGTTCAATCTTGATGGGCGTGCCGCCTCCCGCGATATTCCATGCCGCTACACGGTGGATGAGTTCGCCGAGTTGCTATTGGCCCGGGGCTTTACCGACCGGGGCTGGGGCGGGCGCAAGCTGAGCTGGGGATTTGGCAAACGGTTTGGCGATGCGAGCATGGCGGTGGTATTGAGGCCCTACCACCATTACAAGCCCGACAATAGCTACCAAATCTGCGTGGCTGAAGTGTCCATCGGCATGGGGGTCTATCAAGAATGAACAACAGCCAGTTTTCCTCATCCGTGCAGCAGGTGTTGCAGCGTACCCGTGAAAGCGGCGGGTTCAGCGCCGCCCAGTATCGGGATATCGAAGCGGCGGTTGCCAGCTCGCCCAGCCTGCAGGGCTATATCGAACATGCGGCCCGTGGTGGTGATTTGCGTCATATCGCCTTCGCCGAGCAACGCCCCGGTATTGCAGGCTTTTACGACGAAAAAAACCGGACGATCAATTTGATGCCGAGGGCATGGGGCGAAGACGGTAAGCTTGTATCCCGGTTGGATCATCTGACCGGCACCCTCGGCCACGAAACCGGCCATGCCATTTTGCGCTCATCACGGCAGCAGGCCACCGATACGTTTGCCCGCGAGATGTACAACGCCAGCTTTGATCAGGAACCCAACCATACCCAAGCTTTCCAGAACTACATCAGCCATATGCGCCGTGACGAAGCGCTTGCCGAATCCTTTGGCTGGAATGCGGTGCATAGCCGGGTAAAGCGGGAGATGGGGGAAGGTTACGCTGAGCAAGATTTTTTTGAGCGCGTTGCTCCCACCACGCATTGCATTGACGAATCGCTCCAACCCGCCCCCGGCCTGCAACTCGCATCCGATGGCCGGATCCAGTTGGATACCGCATTGCCGAACTACCAGCGCAATGTCGAGGCGATGTCCCGCTGTCATTTTGATCGCGATATCGAACCCATCCCCGGGCGATCTGGTGCAGGCATTGATTACAACTACCGCAACCTTTACGGCGCATGGGCGGCGGGCGTGGTGCATGCCAATGCTGGGCGTCTGGGGGCCAGTGATACCTTGCGGCTGGATTTCGACCAGCTGGGGCTTGACCCTGCGCAGATGGAGAAGGCGGGCATCAATCTTGGCGGCAAGGGCAATACGCTGGCCTATCATGCCCTGCGCGGCGAGCGGGTGGTGGCCAGCGGCCATCTGCAAGACTTGGGCATCCGGCAGGAGGGGCAGAACCTGGAGGCAGGCGTTCAAACCACCCGTGCGCCGAGCAAACCGGGTATGGATCACCATTCCCATCCCCAGTACCCGCTGTACCGCACGCTGCAAAACGAGCTGCCGCAAGCAACATCCACCGACCGGCTTACGCAAATCACTGCGTATTCGCATATCGCCGGTATTACGCCGCACAACCTGTGGGGTATTGCAGTCAGCAAAGATGAAGTGCATGTGCTGGGGGATCAGCCGGGGATGCGGGCCGATATCAAGCTTCAGGATTTGCCGCCAAGCCAAGAGCAGAGCCAGCAGCAAGTCAACGCGTACGAACTGCAGCAGCAAATGGAGCGCGCCCAACAGCAGCGTGCGCAGGGGATGAGCATGCATTGAGGGTGCGGGTCGGTGCTGCGTGCTGCATTCCAGCATGTATGTACCACCGAAGGCGGCGTAGCTGTTTCCAAGCGCCTGATGGACAAGGTAGAGGTGAAGCCGCTGGTGATTGCGGAAGGAGGCAAAGCCGTGAAGAAAGAGATCAAGACCGCTGTGGCGGCCGTGGCCCTGGCGGGCCTGAGTGCCTGTGCGCCCAGCAGCCCGCATGCCCAACCGGCCCCGGCCAGGGAGGCAGTATCCACGCAGGAAAAACCGCAGTGGGTGCGCGATATGGAGGCCTTGCCGCCGGTGGCGAAACCGCCGCCACTGCCCGAGGCCGCGCCAGCACCGCCGCCGGAACCCAGCGAGGCGATCCTGCGCGCGCGTGAGATCAACGGCACGCTAAGCCCGGATCAGCTCAAGGCCCGCATCTTCCACTATATCGACAGCCTGCAACGGCTGGAGGATACCCATATCGACAATATCCAGAAGCAGATGGGGCTGGTGATTCCGCCCTACGAAGAAACCAAAGGTTATTACAGCCGCTACTTTGACTATTTAACCGATGGAGGGTGGATGCGGGTGATGGTGAGTCATCCCTCGGGAGGGGATCCTACTTACGGGGTCAGTGTGAGCAACCTTGATGGGCGTGCCGCCCCCCGCGATACCCCATGCCGTTATACGGTGGATGAGTTTGCCGAGTTACTGCTGGCCCGGGGCTTTACCGACCGCGACTGGGGCGGACGCAAGTTGAACAGGAGCTTCCGAAAACGGTTTGGCGATGCGAGTTTGTCGGTGGTGATGTGGCCCTACCATCATTACAAGCCCGACAACAGCTACCAAATTTGCGTGGCTGAAGTCTCCATCGGCATGGGGCCCTATCAAGAATGAACAGCCAGTTTTCCTCATCCGTGCAGCAGGTGTGCGACGTACCCGGTAGCGTGGCGGGTTTAGCGTAGCCTGCATCCGCACGTGGCCGCATCGGCAGACAGCGCCAAAAGAACGAGCAGGCCAGTTGCACGCCCAACCATCAGCGACAAGCTCTGAGGCACTGATCGCCCTTGGCCTGCCTGCAATCAGCGGTTTTGGGTCTCTGCGGGCTGTTTGCCGTTATCCGCCAAGCATCGGTACAGCCGATCCAGCGCGGCGATACGGGTGCCGAGTTCTTGCAGCGTGGCTTCGTTTTGCAGGATGTCGTCGGCGATCGCCTGCCGTTCGCTGCGGTTGGCTTGGGCGGCGATCATGCGTTGGGCCAGCTCGGCATCGATGCCATCGCGTTGGATCAGGCGCTGTTGCTGGATCTCGCGGCTGACATCGATCAGCAGGATGCGCGATAGCCACGGGTACGCGCTGCGGCCACCGCCTTCGGCCAACAGTGGGATCGAGGCGATGGCATAGGGGTGTGGCGCTTGCCGGCCTTGGCGGGCCATCTCGGCGCGGATGCGTGGGTGCAGGATGGCTTCCAGTTCGCGGCGCGATGCGTCATCGGCAAAGACATGGCGGCGCAGGGCGGCGCGATCCAGCCGGCCATCGGCATCCAGCATCGCGGGCCCGAAGCGGTTGGCGATTTCGGCCAGCGCCGCTTGCCCGGGTTCGACCAATTCGCGGGCGATCAAATCGGCATCGATCACCGGCACCCCCAGCGTTTTGAATGCCGCATCGGCAGCGCTTTTGCCAGCGGCGATGCCGCCGGTCAGGCCGATGATGAAATGGGCCACGTTGCCCTGCCGTTAGCCCGGGCCCAGCCCGCTGATGCGCAGATAGCCGGCAATCAGTTGCTCGCCCCACATGAAGACGACCCAACCGGCGATGGCCAGATACGGGCCAAATGGCAGTGGCGTGGCTTTGTCGCGGCCTTTGGCGGCCAGCCAAATCGAGCCGATGATGGCGCCGACCAGCGAGGAGATCAGTACCGTGGGCAGGATGCCTTGCCAGCCGCACCAAGCGCCGATCGCGGCCAGCAGTTTGAAATCGCCATGGCCCATGCCTTCCTTGCCGGTCAATTGCTTGAACAGCCACCACACCAGCCACAGGCTGACATAGCCAAGCACGGCACCGGCAATCGCCGGTTTGGCGGCGATGAACAAACCCTCATGGGCGGCGATCAGGCCCAGC
>JAUNTK010000087.1 GCA_030538735.1 Pseudomonadota bacterium | reverse complement strand
GATGGTGACCCGTCGCCGGGTGGAGAACTCAACCAGATTGAAGCCGCGTGCGGGTGTCATCGCGCCGGCCCCGTCACTTCTTTGCCGGTTCAGCAGCCGCCGGCTTGGCGGCCGGCAGCGGTGCATTGGGGTCGATCACCTGCACCGTGCTGCCTTCGCGCAGTGCGTTTTTGCCGGCCGTCACCACTTGGTCATCCAACTGCAAGCCCTTGCGCACTTCAACAAATTCGCCATCGGCATAGCCCAATTCAACCGCGACGCGCTCGGCCTTGCCGTCACGCAGCACGTATACGGCCGGCTCGCTGCCATCATCAAGCAAGGCCAAACGCGGGATGCTCGGTACATCGGCGCGCTGGTCATAATTGATCGCGATGCGGCCAAACATGCCGGGCTGCAGGCTGCCCTCGCCGGCAAAGCTGCAGATCGCACGGAAGGTGCCGCTGCCGGCATCGACCACCGGCGCCACGCGGTCCACCTTGCCGGTAAAGCTGCGGCCGGGCAAGGCATCCACGCTCAATTGCACCGGCAGGCCGGGCTTGATCTGGTCGATGTCGCGCTCGGGCACATTCAGTGTGGCCTCCAAGCGCGCGATATCGACGATGCGGAAGATCGGCGAGTTGATCTGCACGAAATTGCCGGTCTTGACCGATTTCGACGCGATCACCCCGGAAATCGGCGCGACCACCGTGGTGTAGGAAAGCTCCAAGCGCGCCATCTGGTTGGCCGCGCGCGCGTTTGCCAAGTCAAAGCGCAGCTGATCGACATCATTGGCGCTGATCATCTTCTGCTCAACCAACTGGGTCGCGCGGCGGTAATTGGCTTGCAGTTTGGCGACCTGGGCATCGGTCTGCGCCACCTGCAGGCTGGCTCGCGCGGGATCCAACCGGGCCAACGCCTGCCCGGCGCGCACTTGCTGGCCTTCTTCGGCCATCACCTGCAGCGCGACGCCAGAGGTTTTCGCCACCACTTGCGACTCGCCGCGTGCTTCCAGCGCTGCGGTGCCGGTAAAGCTGGCGACCATGGTGCGGCGCGTAACCTTGGCCACTTCAACCGGCACCGCTTCGGTTTTTTCCGCCGCACCATCGCCCTTGCCGCTGGATACGCCACTGGCACCGGGCGTGCACCCAGCCAGCCCCACGGCCAGCACCAAGGCAAAAGTAATCGCCGCCAGCGGGCGGAGTTGCGGGTGACGGGCAGAACGCAGCGAAGCAGACATCGGAGAACTCGCGACTTGGTGTTATATGCAAGTAAACCACCTGCCGCCAACCATGTAAGGTGCCGAAGGTCATGCCGCGATGCATCACTGATCCGCCGCTGGCTTGATCCGGATCAACACGGGGGTTTCGGATTCGTTCATCACCGCTATACTCACGCTTACGCCCTCGGCGCCCACCACACTCAAACGAGATCCGATTAATGCGATCGACCAAGTTTGCTGCCAGCCTCGCGCTAGCCCTGCCACTCGCCGTGATCGGCTTCAAGGCCATTGGCTCTGATAACAACCAGGCCCCGCCAAGCCCCACCCCGGCAGCGGCCAGCCAGCCGACCGATCTGGATGGCGCCACCCTGACCTACACCTGCCGCGGCTGCCACGGCATCCCCGGCTACAAAAATGCCTACCCCAGCTATCGCGTGCCGAAGCTGGTCGGTCAATCCGAGGTGTATCTGAAAAACGCGCTGACCGAGTACAAGCAAGGCAAGCGCCAACACCCCACCATGGAAGCGCAAGCGCAGAGCTTTTCCGATGAGGATATCGCCGCGATCGCCGCCTACTTGGCCAGCCTGAAGAAGTGAGCCCGACGATGACGATCCTGCGTATTTCCAGCGTTTTGGCCATCGGCCTTGCCCTCAGCGCCTGTAGCGGCGGTAGCGATCACGCCAGCACCAGCGGCGATGGCAGCCACGCCTCGTCCTCGGCCGGCCTGCCCAAGGGCGACATCAGCCGCGGCGAGCAACTGGCCAACGATGCCACAGCCAGCGCCAGCGGCCAAAGCTGCATCAGCTGCCATGGCCAGGATGGCAACGCGCCGATCGACCCGAGCTACCCCAAGCTGGGCGGCCAATATCACGATTATCTGGCACATGCGCTGCAGAACTACCGCGCTGGCAAGCGCGAACACGCCCTGATGACGCCGCAGGCGGCCCATCTGAGCGATCGGCAAATCGCCGATTTGTCGGTGTATTTCGCCAGCCGCCCCAGCCAGCTGGATGATCTCTCGACGTATTGATCGACCCGCTCGATCCCGCCAATCGATGCTGCATTTCAGGCCCGCACACGCGGGCCTGTTGCGTTGTGGCATCGATAGCGCGTGATTACTTGCGCATCACCACTCGTCGTCTTGCTTGCCCGCGCGCGGGTCATTCTGGATTGGCGTCGCCAGATCCTCTTGCGCCTCGTGCAGGGCGGGTTTGAATGGCACGCTGGGCGCCGCGCGTGCTTTTGCCGGCTGGTCGTGTACGCCATTCTCGCCGGCTACCGGCAGGCAGCCGCCACCGGCCTGCAAGATCGAAATCGTGCAGCGGATTTTTACCTTGCCGCCAGGCAACGGGATATCGATGTTCTTCACGCCCCGCCGCACCCATTCTTGCAACAGGCTTTCCGGTGGCCGCCAAATACCATCGAACATCGTGCCTTTCACCGCCAGACCGGGGCGGCGCAACCAACTGCCTTCTTCGTAGGGGTTGGGGGTGCGCGCCGTGAAGCGGTCATCGCCCAGCCGTGGGCTGCCATCGGCATTGAACAAACCGCTGCCTGCGCCCTGCCCCGCCTGATTGCCAGCCGCGCCCGTGCCTTGGCCGGCACGGTTCTCCGCCGCCGCACCCCAATCGCTGCCGCGCTGTGGGCTGGGCCAAGCACCGCTACTGGCCGCTGCGGCCGGGCCGACGCCCGCCTGCTGCGCCGCCTGACCGGGCTGCGGCGTGTTGCCACGGCCATCGGGCAAGCCTTCACGGCGCGCGCTGCTGGCCGCAGCACCGGCCGTGGCGCTGCCGCTGCTACCGGCATGGCTCGCCGCCGCTGCCAAATTGCCTGCGTCGCTGGCATTGCTTGCCGCCGGCACGCCCGGCAGGTCACGGCTGTGGGTATCGGGCACGCGCAGGCCCGGGGCCGGCAAATTGGGCTGCAGCTGGCGGATGGCGACCTGCGGCGCTTGCAATGGCTCTGGGATTTCCTGCTCGGCGCGCCGGATGTTCGGCGTGCGCAGCTCGGCCACCTGGCGCTCCGGCACATTCAAACTGCGCACTTCGGGCAGCGGGCCGGGGATCTCGCCCACCACCTGCAGCGGACGCGCCTGCGGCACGGGTATCGTCAACTCGGGCTGGTCGAGGATGCGGGTCGGCGGCAATGTGAAATTGGCCTCCTCGGTGCTGCGCGCCTCGCTGACCAGCAGCGGTTGTGCCGCCTCCACTGCGACTTCTTCAGCCAGTTCATTGTCGCTGGTTTGCCCGGCCTCGCTGGCGGCGGACGCACTGGCTGCGGCCGCTGCGGATGCCATCGATGATGAGGCCGAAGCCGATGCGCGGCGCGTGCTCGCCATCGCCGCACTGGCCGGCTCGCCATCCGCCACCTGCTCGCCGCCACCGGCGGCATCCGGCGTGCCAAACCCGGTGATGCGGATGCGCACGCCTTCCTCCTGCGGCGCTTCAGGCGCGAAACGCAGATACAACGAGGCGAGCAGAAACAACAGAAAGCACGCATTGATGAGCAGGCTGAGCGACATCGCGCCAAACCGCATCCGCCCAGAATTGCGGTTCGCCGGGTCCCAGCCGACATCAAACAGCCCACGCCAACGCTGCCAACGGCTCAATTCTGCCGGGATCGCCGGTGCCGTCGTCGGCGCGCGCGCGGCCATGATCGCGATGAGATCATCTGCCACCGGCCCGGTGGCGGCCTGCGCGTGGTGGCGCGAGTTCAACCACAGCTGCCAGCTTGGCGTCGGCCAGCCGAGATGGCTGGCTTTATTTGCCGTCGGCCCGGTCAGCCGCGCAAAAATGTGCGCAAGCGGATGGTCGTCGCGCACACTCATGGTCGGCTTGGGTCAGCCCACCGCACGCGGCGCGTAGGGCGCGCTGCCGGTGGCGTGGTCGGTGGCATCGCGCACCGCAGTTACGCCGGGGACTTTCTCCAGCAGGGTTTTTTCGATGCCCTGCTTCAACGTGATGTCGGCCATGCCGCAGCCGTGGCAGCCGCCGCCGAAGCGCAGCACCACCACGCCATCGGCGGTAACTTCTTCAACCGCGACATTGCCGCGATGCATGGCGAGTTGCGGGTTGATCTCCTGCGCCACCACCCACATCACGCGCTCCACCAGCGAGGCATCCGCTTCCGGCGCAATGCCCTTGATCTTCGGCGCGCGGATCTGCAACTGGCCGCCGGTCGCGCGCGGCTCGTAATCGATGCGCGCACCATCCAATGCGTTGGCGCTGTCGGCATCGACCCACAGGGTGAAGCCCTCGCAGTCGATCGCCCACTCATCGCCGTGCAAATCATCGGGGCCGGCAAACTCAAGCTGCACATCGGCGCGTGGCGTGCCGGCATACACCGCCGCCAAGCGCACGCCCAAATCGGGCATCGCCTCTTTGGCCAGCAGTTTGCGGAAATGGTTCTGTGCGGATTCGGTGATATCGATCATGCGGGTATTCTATCGGCCCTCGATGAACCCTGACGCAGGAAAACCGATGAGCGATCTGATTCCCCTTGCCCTTGCCCTTGCCCACTGCAGCCCGAAGCATGGCCAGGAACACCGGCTCGGCGAAGCCAGCATCCGCGAGCTGATGCCGCAGCTGCCGGGCTGGGAATTGGTCGAGGACGGCGCCGCACTCAGCAAGACCTTCCACTTCCCGGATTACTACCGCACCATGAGTTTCGTCAACGCGCTGGCCCACATGGCCAACCGCGAAGACCACCACCCCGATCTTGCCGTGCATTACGACCGCTGCGTGGTGCGCTACTCCACCCACGATGTCGGCGGTTTGAGCGAAAACGATTTTATCTGCGCGGCCAAGGCCCAGCAGCTGGCCGGTTAATCAGCCCAAGCGATCCAACACATCGCGCAGATCATCCGCCAACGGCGCATCCAGCACATATTCGCGACGCCCTTCATCCAAGGCAAAGCGTAGTGATGCCGCATGCAGGAACAGCCGCTTCAAACCGGCCTGTTCGCGCAGCTTGCGGTTGGCCGCCTCATCGCCGTATTTGTCATCGCCCGCCACCGGAAAACCCAAATGCTGCGCATGCACGCGGATCTGGTGGGTGCGCCCGGTTTCGATGCGCACTTCGCAATAGCTCATCCCTTGGCGGCGTTCCAGCACGCGGAAATGGCTGGTGGATGGCTTGCCGTCGGCGCGCACCTGTACATGGCGCTCGCCGCCTTGGCGCAGGCCGATATGGAGCGGCGCATCCACCGTCATCACGCCATCGGGCATGCGTCCGGTCAACAGGGTCAGATAGCGCTTGTCGATGCCCGCGCCGTGGTCTTCGCGCAGCAGTGCCTGCAACTCACGCAAGGCCGAACGCTTCTTCGCCACCACCAGCAGGCCGGAGGTATCGCGATCAAGCCGATGCACCAGCTCCAGCGATTGCCCCGGCCGCAGGGCGCGCAACGATTCAATCGCGCCGTGGGCGATGCCGCTGCCGCCGTGGCTGGCGAGGCCGCTGGGCTTGTTCAGGGCCAGCAGGCGATCATCCTCGAACACGATGGCGGCCTCCAGCGCCTTCAAGAGCCCCCTCGGTGGCGGCGTTTGTTCTCCCGGCTCGGTGAGACGGATCGGCGGGATACGCACTTCATCGCCCGCCGCCAGCTTGCGCTCGGGCTTGGCCCGGCCACCATTGACCCGCACCTGGCCGCTGCGCACCACTTTATAGATCAACGACTTGGGCGCGCCCTTGAGCTGGCCCAGCAGGAAATTGTCCAGCCGTTGGCCTTCGCGATCCTCGGGGACACGGGCGATGCGGGCAGTCGGGCGGTCGGCGGAATCGGACATGGGCGAATGAATGCGGCGGGACGGGCGATGCCTAGCTTGACTGGTTTTTGCCGCCGCGTCTGCCCCGCACGTTATCTGTTACACTCAGCAGGCGAAGCAAGCCATTGATTATCCGTCGAATTTGCGGGCCGAAAGCCGGGATTCGCGGGTATCGCAGAAAGCGCAGCCCCTGTCCACGGGACAGTCATGCCAGCGGGTCGGCGACGGTGGATCAGGTCGCCCGTCACCTTGGTGACGTGGAAGAACAAACACGTACCGCAATCGGCGATGTATCTGCCGGGCGCGGTTTGCACGAACAACAACAAGCGCTCCCGCGGCCCGCCGTGGTGTTGCAGCGCTGGAAAACTAGACAGCGATCGGCCCGCGCCATGCGCGGCCAGTTGCTTGCGGTGACCAGAGGCGAAACGCCCGGCGTTCCGCGCGTGATGAGCGCGTAAGGAACACACAATGAAACGCATGCTGATCAATGCGACGCAGGCGGAAGAACTCCGCGTCGCCATCGTCGATGGACAAAACCTGTACGACATCGACATCGAGCAACCCTCGCAAGAGCAGAAAAAATCCAACATCTACAAGGGCAAGATCACCCGCCTTGAACCCTCGTTGGAAGCCGCCTTCGTCGAATACGGTGCCGAACGCCACGGCTTTCTGCCGCTGAAAGAAATCTCCCGCGATTACTACCAATCGGGCGTTGACCACAACAAGGCCAACATCAAAGAACTGCTGCGCGAAGGCCAAGAAGTGGTCGTGCAGGTCGATAAAGAAGAGCGCGGCAACAAGGGCGCGGCGCTGACCACCTTCATCTCGCTCGCCGGCCGTTACATGGTGCTGATGCCGAATTCGCCGAGCGCCGGTGGCGTCTCGCGCCGGATCGAGGGCGAGGACCGCGCCGAACTCAAGCGCGCGATGGATGCGCTGGATATCCCCGACGAGATGGGCGTGATTATCCGCACCGCCGGCGTCGGCCGCGATGCCGAAGAACTGCAATGGGATCTGGATTACCTGATCTCGGTGTGGAAGGCGATTGCCCAGGCCGCGCTGTCCAAGCCCGCGCCATTTTTGATCTATCAGGAATCGCGCCTGATCATCCGCGCCCTGCGCGATTACATGCGCCCGGATATCGGCGAGATTCTGGTCGATACGCCCGAGATGTACGAGGAAGCGCGCGAGTTTGTCGAGCTGGTGATGCCGCACAACCAGCGCAAGCTCAAGCACTACACCGATGACGTGCCGCTGTTCAACCGCTTCCAGATCGAATCGCAGATCGAATCGGCCTATGAGCGCGAAGTGCGCCTGCCCTCCGGTGGCGCGCTGGTCATCGATCAAACCGAAGCCTTGACCGCGATCGACGTCAACTCGGCGCGCGCAACGCGCGGCGGCGATATCGAAGAAACCGCCTTCAATACCAATCTGGAAGCGGCCGAAGAAGTCGCCCGCCAGCTACGCCTGCGCGATTTGGCCGGCTTGGTGGTGATCGATTTCATCGATATGTCCAGCAACAAGCATCAGCGCGATGTGGAAAACCGCCTGCAATCGGCGCTGCGCCAAGACCGCGCGCGGGTGCAGATCGGCCGTATTTCGCGCTTTGGCCTGATGGAAATGAGCCGCCAGCGCCTGCGTCCAAGTTTGGGCGAAGCCACCCAGATCGTCTGCCCGCGCTGCGAAGGCCACGGCCGTATGCGCAGCGTGGAATCGCTGTCGCTGTCGATCCTGCGTGTCGCCGAAGAACACGCGATGAAGGACAACACCGGGCAAGTGCTGGTGCAGGCACCGACCGAGATCGCCAACTTTTTGTTGAACGAGAAGCGCCGCGCATTGGCCGAGATCGAGCATCGCCATGATGCGCCGGTGGTGATCGTCGCCGACGAGCAACTGCAGACCCCGCATTACGAGGTCACCCGCATCCGCGAAAACGAAATGGGCGAGGAATCCTCGCGCCCAAGCTATCTGCGCGGCACCCCGCGCAAGCTGCCGACCCATGCGCTGACCAAGGCGCACCTAAACATCCCGGCCGAGCCCGCGGTGAAGAAGGTCAAGCCCGCACAACCGGCACCGGTGCGCGCCCCGCGCGAAGAAGCCCCGGTAGCCGTTGCCGCCGCCGCGCCAACCTTCACCCATCCGGCCCCGGCCAACAAACCCAAGCCCGGCTTCCTTGGCCGCGTGATGCAATTCTTTGCCGGTGCCCCGGCGGCGGCCCCGGCAGCCGCAACGGCAGCGGAAGAAGACAAGGCACGCGGCGAGCGCCGTGATGGCAAGAATCGCCGCGATGGCCAGCGTGGTGGCGATAACCGGCAAAACCCGCGCAACGAACGCGGCGGCAAGCAAAATAATCAGCGCCAAGGCAACAAAGAGGCACGCACCGGCAACGCGCAGGCCCAGCCGCAAAACCCGCCCAAACCGCAGGCCGACAACAAACCCGCCCAGCGCGAGCGGCTTGCCGAGCAAGGCAACCCCGGCAAGGGCAGCGAGAACGCCGAGCAGCAAAACAGCGCACGCCGCGAAGAAAGTGGTGAGCGCCGCCGTCGCGGCCGTCGCGGTGGTAGTGCCGCCAGCGATGCCAATGCCGCGAAGGAAAACCGCGATGGCAAAAGCGCGGCCGATGACAGCATCAAGGACGCCAATGCCAACGTCGAGCTGACTCAGGATGCCGCCGCCAAGCCGCAGCCGCCAACCAACGAAGCCGCGCCGCTCAATACAGAGGTCAATGCCGAGCAAGCCAAGGTCATCGAATCCGGCGAGCCGCAAGACGACACGCAGGATGACGATGAAGGCGGCAAGGGCAGCCGCCGTCGCCGTGGCCGCCGTGGTGGCCGTCGTCGTCGTCGTGGCGGGGCCGATGGCAGCGCCGAGAACGAGGCCGATGATCTGATCGAAGAAGGCGAAGTGGCGGCCGTCAGCGGCAGCCAGCCGGAGTTCGATTTCGCCGATCTGCCGGCCGCCGATAAGCCGGCAACCAAGCCCGACGCCGCGCCCGCCAAGCCGCAGGCGAATGCCCCACGTGAGGTGCCGGCTGCCGAAGCAGCGCCCTCCGCCCTTGGAGCCGCCGCAGAACCCGAAACCGCCAAAGCCCCGATCGCCGACAAGCCGAAGGCCGAGCCGGCCCCACGCAAACCGGCCACTCCGGCGATCTCCACCCTGCCGCTGTCCGCCGCAATCGCGGTATCGCTGGCCGAATCGCAGAAGCTGCCATCGATGATGGCCGCGCCTGCCAGCAAGTCTGCACCCAAGCCGGAACCACAACCGGAAGCGAGCAGCGCGCAACCCGTGCATGCCGTGGTGGGCAACGACGATGCGGTTGCCGTCATCCCGAACGCAGCGCCAGTCCATGCCGTGAGCAACGCTGGTGCCGGCGCCGCACCGGCAAGCCCCGACCTGTCGGCCAGCGCGAGCAGAGCAACGCCAGTCGATGCGCTAGCCGCAACCGAAACAACAGCGCCGGCCGCTGCCGAAGCAGCCGTTGCCGCTCAAGCTGGAAACGTGATGCCGGCAACCGGCATCGAGATCGCGGCGGCCAATCCGGCCGATGCATCCGCCATCGGCCCGGCCGACGCCGCCATCGATGCGCTGGAGGAAGCCAGCCACGCCGAACTTGCCCACAATGACGAGACCAAAACCGGCAACGCCAGCTGATCGCTTGGCCGACACCCTGCGCCGCTCTGCGCGGTTGCAGGGGCGTCATCAACCCAGCCGCACGAACCATCGGCCACAAAAAAACCGCCGCAAACCATGCGGCGGTTTTTCTTTGCCTGATCCAGCCGGCGATCAGTAATACGGGTCGAACGGGTCCTGCAGCACGATATTGGCGTCGCGGTCCGGGCCGGTGGAGACGATGGCCAGCGGGCAGCCGGCCAGTTCTTCCAGCGAACGCAAATAAGCGCGGGCGGCCGGCGGCAGTTTGTCCCAATCGGTGATGCCGGCGGTGGATTCCTGCCAGCCCGGGAACTCCAGATACACCGGGGTGATTTCCTCCCAACCCTTGGCATCGAGCGGCGCGTATTCGGTGCGCTTGCCACGGTATTCGTAGGCGATGCACATCTTCAGCGTCTCCATGCCATCGAGGATATCGAGCTTGGTGATGCACAGGCCGGTGATGCCATTGATCGCCACCGCACGCTTCAGCGCGACGATATCCATCCAGCCGCAGCGGCGCGGGCGGCCGGTGGTGGCACCGTATTCCTGGCCGCGATCACGCAAGCCTTGGCCGATCGCGTCATCAAGCTCGGTCGGGAACGGGCCGCTGCCGACGCGGGTGGCATACGCCTTGGCGATGCCGAGCACGTAATCGATGCTGTCGGCACCCACGCCGGTACCGGCATACGCGCCGCCGACCGTGGTGTTGGACGAGGTCACATACGGATACGTGCCGTGATCGATATCCAGCAGCGAGCCCTGCGCGCCCTCAAACAACACCTGCTTGCCCTGCTTGCGCAGCTCATGCAGGATGCCGGCGACATCGGCCTTCATCGGCTCGACATACTCGCCAAACGCCAGTGCTTCATCCAGCGTGGCTTGGAAATCGACCGCCTCGACGCCGAGATATTGGGTCAACACGAAGTTGTGGTAATCCAGCGCGGCGCGCAGCTTTTCGGCCAGCTCATCCGGGTAATGCAGATCGGCGACACGGATGCCGCGACGCGCCACCTTGTCCTCATACGCCGGGCCGATGCCGCGCCCGGTGGTGCCGATCGCCTTGCCGCCGGCGGCCTTCTCGCGCGCCTGATCGAGCGCGATGTGATACGGCATGATCAAGGGCGTGGCCGGCGAAATCTTCAGGCGCGAACGCACCTCGACGCCATTGGCTTCAAGCTCGGCGATTTCCTTCTGCAGCGCGCCCGGATGCAGCACCACACCATTGCCGATCAAGCACAGCGCGTCATCACGCAGGATGCCGGATGGGATCAGGTGCAGCACGGTTTTCTTGCCGCCGATCACCAGCGTGTGGCCGGCATTGTGGCCGCCCTGGAAGCGCACCACCGCGCCGATATCCTGCGTCAGCAGATCGACGATCTTGCCCTTGCCTTCATCGCCCCATTGAGCGCCCAGTACAACGACCGACTGACCCATTTTTCGCTGCTCCATACGTGAGAAAAGCCGGGCGGGGAAACGTCCCCGACCGGCTTTACGGAATGATACCGATGGCCGCTTGAGTTTGCCAGCGTGTCGCACGATTGGACGCCGCCCGCCAGCCATACCCGCAACCTTTACCCCGAATCACTTCTGCATCCACGCCTCGATAAACGCCGGCTGCAATGGATAACGCCCCAGCCAGCCCTGCTGGGTGCCGGTCAATACACGCAGCATATGGCCGCGCCCACCGGGCAGTTTGCCGGCCGGGAAAAAGGCCAGATCGCGCAGGCGGGCCAGCCAATCCAGGTTGGATTGGAATAGCGGCGTCAGCCAGCGGCTCCAGCGATGATAGGCGGCCAGATGGCGGCGGCGGGCGGCGGTGAATTCGGCCAAGGCCTGCTCCAATCGGTCGGTCGAACCGAGTGCATCGGCCAGCGCCACCGCATCAACCAAGGCCATATTGGCGCCCTGCCCCAGCTGCGGGCTCATCGCGTGGGCGGCATCGCCAACCAGCACCGTGCGGCCCTGCCACCAATCGCGCAGCACCGCATCGCGATACGCCGCGCGGGCCAACACGCCGACATCAAAACCATCGCCCAGTTGCGCGCGCGCTTCTGGCCAGACCGCGGCCAGTTGGTCAAACCATGCGTCCGGCCCGGCACGCTGCCAATCCTCGAAGCCATCACTGGGCAGGCTCCAGAAAAAACTCAATTTAGGTATGCCATCCGCGGGCGCGCTGCCGACCGGCAGAAAGCCCATCATTTGCCGCGCCAGCAAGTAGCGTTGGCTCAACTCGTTGCCGTATCGCCAATCGCCTGCCGGCAGCAGGCACCACAGCGCGCCCCACGGATACGGTTGGTTGATGCGCGGCGCAGCCACCGATTCGCGCAGACGCGAAGCCGAGCCCTCAGCTACGATGACCAGATCGTAGGGGCCATGCCAACGGCCTTGATGATCGCGGATGCGCCCACTGGCGTGATCGATTTCTTCGATGGCCGTGCCGGCATGCAGCTGCGCGCGCTGGCCGATCGCCGCGTGCAGGATCGAGAACAAGGCACCGCGCTGCATACCCAGGCCGCCCAGACGCGGGTCGAGATCGGCATAGCGCATGTCCATCACCACCCGGCCGCGCGTGTTCTCGCCGTACAAACGTGCGACCGGCGCGCCATAGCGGCGCACCTCGTCCAGCAGGCCCATCCGCCACAACGCTTGCAAGCCAATCGGCTGCAGCAGGAAGCCGGCACCGACCGGCCCGGGCGCGGCAACGCGCTCGAATATCTCGACCTCGAAATCATCCCCCGCCAACATGTGCGCGCAGGCTTGTCCCGCCGTGCCATAGCCGACGATGGCGATGTGGCGCTT
>JAUNTK010000179.1 GCA_030538735.1 Pseudomonadota bacterium | reverse complement strand
CAAGCGCCCCACCAAGGCCACCACCCCCGCCCAGTCAACGCATAGCGGTCCGCCGCGCGTTCCAGTGGGTTGCGCACGCTGACCCCGCCAAGCACGAAATACAGCGGCACAAACAACGGGCCAAGCGCCATGTATTGATAGACGTGGGCACGCTCGTGGTCGCCCAGCCGCATCAGCGGTTCTTCGCCGCGGCCGGCACGGTGGGCGTAGCTATGGCACGCCACGTCCAGCCCATCGGCGGTATTGATGATGACATTGCCTAGCGTCATCGCCCCGCCCGGCCCCCACGGCCAGCGGTTGAAGATCAGGGCGAAATCGCGCCGACACAATCGGGCGCGGGCACCAAACGGCAGGCCAGCCGCCCCAACGATCAAACCGATCAAGGTGTTTGGCAACGTCCAAGCGATGCCGAGGCCACGCAGCAGCCAGCGCAATAGCGAATGCACGGTAGAACGCGGGCTCAGCGTTTTTTCAGCCAGCCGTGGATGGTATCCGGCACTTCCTTCTGCGCCCGGCTCGATACATAGATGCCGATATGGCCGCCGCGGAAACTGAGCTCGGTGTAGTCATCGCTGCCGACCAGATGTTGCAGCGGGCGCGAGGCATCCGGCGGCACCAGATGATCCTGCTCGGCATAGATATTGAGCACCGGCATATCGACGAAGCCAAGATCGATCGCCTCATTGCCGATCATCACCCCGCCATTGATGAAGCCGTTTTGCTGGTAGAACTGCTTGATGAACTGGCGGAAGGCTTCGCCGGCTTGGTCGGGCGAATCGAAGATCCATTTCTCCATGCGCAGGAAATCTTCCATCGCCTTGGCATCGTCAAGGATATCGACCATGCCGACGTACTTCTGCAGATTGAGCCGGAACGGCTTCAGCATCAGGTAGGAGAAATTCATCAAATCGGCCGGGACGTTGCCGAGGGTATCGACAAACAAATCGACATCCATCGCCCGCGTCCAGTTCGACAGCATATTGTCCGGGGTCTGGAAATCGACCGGGGTCACCATGGTGATCAGGTTGCGCACTTTGTCCGGGTTGAGCGCGGCATAGCACAGCGCCAACACGCCGCCTTGGCAGATGCCCAGCACATTGACCGCCGAGACGCCATGCGACTGGCGCAGGTGATCGACCGCGCCGCCGATAAAGCGCTGCACGTAATCCTCAAGATCAAGATAGCGATCAGATCGATCGGGATAGCCCCAATCCAGCACGTAGACATCCTCGCCGCGCTCCAGCAGGCCGCGCACCAGCGAGCGGTTGTCTTGCAGGTCGATCATGTAGGGGCGGTTGACCAGCGCGTAGCTGACCAAGATCGGCACCCGCGCGCTCGGCGCTTTTGGCCCGACGAAGCGATACAGCACGGTCTTGCCATCGCGCCAGACTTCTTCGCGCGCGGTGGCGCCGTAATCAAAATTGCCGACTTCGCGCAGGGTCTCGAAACCGCTGGCCAGCTTGGCCTGCATCTTGATCGCCTCGTTGGCGAGTTCTTCTGGCGTGATCTTCAGTGGGCTGGTCATCTCAGCGGCTCCGTTTCACGGCTTTTTTGCTCGGCTTGCGGGCCGGGGTTTTCTTCGCGGCGGTTTTCTTGGCGG